>JAKSDJ010000410.1 GCA_022360155.1 Chloroflexales bacterium
GAGCATCCGAGCAGTGTGGCTGCGTTACGACAGCCCTTCAGACCAAAGTCCGAAGCGATTGGAGAACATATGCACAACGCATACGACGCTGCACATGTTGCCGAACAGGCGTTTTCCTGCGCGAACCTCCGCTGCTCAGTTCTTCACGTGCATGCAAACGGTTTTATCCCGCAAGCGGGTGCCTTCGCACATACGTTCAGTCTAGCACAACATGGCGTTTGTGGCAATAGGAAGCCAGACACGGCGGCTATCTATTCGGGAGCGGACGCCGTTCACGCCGCCGCCGCTCCGTTCCTCCGCGCCCCTGAAGGGGGCGGTTTCCTGGAGCTTTTTCTATGAAAAACGATCTGGTCTTACGGATGATCCATCGGCCAGGGCGCTTCATTATAAGTAGTGATGCCATTGTGCTCGTGTGGCCAGCAGAGCGAGTTGATGATGAAGCGGCTGCGGCGATCAACAAATGTTTTATCTTGGGTCGCCATCGTTCGGCAGTGCAGGATGTCGAGTATGCTATTGATCAGTTAGTCGAAATTATAATGTGGGCGTTTTCACCAGGAATTAATGATCTGTTGACTGCGATTAACTGTATCGATTGGCTGGGCGTGGCGCTCTGTCGCCTGGCTTGCCTCCCGTTTCCCAAAAGTTGGTATGCTGATGATAATGGGAATTTGCGACTCATCGTCAACCCTGTTACATTTGCTGATATTACCGATGCGGCATTCAACCTGATTTGTCAAAATGCCCGCTCCGAGGCATCTGTCGCTATCCGCCTACTTGAAGCGATTGGGATGATTGCCCGGCACGTTGAGGATGATGCGTATCGCGATGCGCTTCGTCGACACCTGATTATGATCGAGCGCGGCAGTCGTGCGACGCTGCCGGAAGAATGGGATCGAGAGGATCTAACGCAACGCTACCAGATGGCGTTACAAGCGCTCGACAAAGAAGCGTTTTCAACATCGGCGGACTAGCAATGCTGCATCGCTACGTGTCGGCGCACCGGCTATGTATGTTGCATGAGTAATAGAAATCATGGCTGATCCACTGCTTCAATCCGATGCTGCTCAACTCCAGCGACGCAACCGAGAGCTTTCAATCCTTAACGCGATTGCGAGTGCGCTGAACCGCTCGGTAGATCTCGAAGCAGCGCTGCAGGCAACCCTGGTCCAGGTCGCCGACCTGCTCGATCTGCGTACGGCCTGGATCTGGCTGTTGCACGAGTCAAATGGCGAGTTTTACCTCGCCGCAGCGCAGAATTTGCCGCCCGCATTGGCCGACAACCCGGCGCGAATGGAGGGGAGTTGCTATTGCCTGGATACCTACCGTGACGGCGACCTGAACGGTGCGGCCAATGTCAATGTTGTAACCTGCACACGATTGAAATGGCTCGTCGACGGCACCGACGGGCTGCGTTACCACGCTTGTATCCCCCTCTATGCGCATGGTAAGCAGTTGGGCGTGCTCAATGTCGCCAGCCCTGATTGGCGCGAGTTGGCAGCCGATGATCTGCGTCTACTCTACACCGTCGGCGACCTATTGAGTATTGCTGTCGAACGGGCGCGGCTCTTTGCCCGCAGCGCACAGCTTGGTGCGCTAGAAGAGCGCAACCGGTTGGCGCGCGAGATCCATGACACCCTGGCTCAAGGCCTAACAGCGATTGCACTCCAACTCGAGTCGGCTGATGCACTGCTGGAGGCGAATGCCAACCCGATGCGCAGCTATGCCGCAGTCGGCAAAGCCCTCGAATTGGCGCGTATCAATCTGGAAGAAGCGCGCCGCTCGGTTCTGGACTTGCGCGCCGCCCCGCTCGAAGGCCGGACATTGGCTCAGGCGCTGACAGATCTGGCGAAGACGCCAGTCAATGGGGTAGCGGTAACGCTTACAGCGACAGGCGCTGGACGCCCGCTTTCGCCACGTGTTGAAGTCGGTTTGTACCGAATTGTCCAGGAGGCGCTGACCAATGCCATACGCCACGCACAGGCGCGTACAATAGCAATTACACTAATAACAACGCCAGAATCTATACGTTGTTCGATCACAGACGATGGGTGCGGGTTCGATCCGGCAACAGTGACACAGGGGCACTACGGGCTGGTTGGCCTGTCTGAGCGGGCTCGGCTGCTGGGCGGTACATTGGCGTTACATACTGGACCCGGTTTGGGGACGCGCATAGAGATCACGATCCCGCTAAAGTAAAGAAATGGTCATTGACAGGTTTGACGCGGTGTGATAGCATTACTACAGACGCCGGTACAAATTGAGTTCCCCCACATCAACGATGTGGGGTTTCTTTACCCTAGGAGCAGGATTTTGATCGCTTTTGTCTTTAGCGGCGGCACCAATCGTGGCTCGCTTCAGGCTGGAGCAGTGCAAGCCTTGCTCGAAAAAGGCATCATTCCGGATTTCATTGCAGCGACATCGGTCGGCGCAACAACCGGGATCGCACTTGCGGCCAATCCCTCCCTTGAAGGTGTGGCGTGGGCTCAGGATGGCTGGCGGCGCGTCACACGCAACGATGTTTTTCCCGGCGGGTTCTTGAATAGCCTGTGGCGAATTGCCCGTTGGCAAGGCAGTCTCCACGATCAAGAGCCATTCCAGCGCTTTATGCGCTCGATGATGCCTGTCCAAGCACGTCGCTTTGGCGACCTGCAAATCCCCTGCCTGGTAACCGCGACTGTTCTGGGCAGTGGCCGTATGCACCTGTTCGGAGACGATCCGCAGGATCGGATCATAGACGCTTTGATGGCCGCGACTGCCATCCCCCCTTTCTACCCGCCATATCCGTATCGGGGCGAGCTCCTTGTTGATGGGGCGGTCCTGTCCAATCTCCCCCTCGACGTGGCGATTGAACGAAATGCACGAACCATTTTTGCCCTGGATGTAGTCAGTCATCCGACAAAAGCTGTCTTAGACCCAGGAAACTTGATTCACACGCTGTTCTATTCGCTACGGTCAATGATGCATCATCAAGATGAGTGTGAACGCCAACTTGCTGCGCTTGCGCGCCAACGCGGCATTACTATTCACCACATCAGGCTTGATGGTGGCGCCTCCCTTGCATACAACGACTTCTCCCAAAATACTGAGCTCATCGAGTCGGGGTATGCCTCTACACGCGCCTATCTGGACACGCTGCCCAATCGACCGGTTGTCGGCAAGCGTGTGGCGCAGACCTTGCGAACGGCAGTAGCTCAGTTTACTCGCTTGCGAACCATGCGTCTGGCAACGATGCCGGCGCATCGGCGCTCATCTCATGTTAAATGAACCATTGACAGAGGCTAGCCGTATCCATATCCATACTATCCTACCGCCTACGCATAGCTTTGTAACGGTAATGTAAGATGAACGCCGTGCATGGAGAGTCGCCGTGTCTTATAATTCTCTGAGAAAACGTTATGGCGTCATCGCCGCATCAAATGGCCAGCGATGCGCCACAAAGTCAGCTACAGCTATGTTTAACCAGGAAACGTGGCGAACCCAAATCACCGAACAACTGAACACCTTCGTCCGCAACCCGCGGCAGGATATTCACATTAGCGGGGTTACAACGGTATTGGCTTACCTTGCCGCCCGTGCGCTGGAACCGTTCCTGAAAGCTTTCCAGCACGAACCGGTTGCTGCGGTCGTTACCCTTGCGAATATTACCGAAGGCCCAGGCGCAGACCACATCGTGCGTCAGGCGACGAAGATGCGCTATCAAGCGGGTATTATTCTCGAGCGTGAACTGCGATATCTCGCCGAATTGCGCCTTGCTATTGAGCAGATCCTCATCACCTTGGGCGTTATTCATCTGGCGCGCCAACGACTCAACAGCTCGCGCGACGAGTGGCTGCGTGTGTCGCTCCTGGGCGAGCTTGAAGTCTATGGGTCCGACGAGTTTACACAACTGCGCCGGCTGCTGCAAGATCCCGACTGGCAGTTGCGCTACGATTCTATCAGAAGCTTGCGTGAACGTAACGGCAGCTATACCTCGGCAGATTTAGTCATGCTCCACGATGGCCTCAGCGACAGCGCTTCACACGTGCGCGCCGCCGCTGCCCGCATGCTCGGCTTGTTTGCTTCCGCCCCGCCGACGCCGATGGTCAATGCCTTGGTGCGTGTCGCCCTGTATGACTGCGATTTGGAAACCCGTTGCGCCGCTGCGCGAACACTCGGCTCGCTCCGTGATCGGATTGCTTCACCCCAATTGATCGATCAGCTTGGCAGCCGTCTGGTTGATGAAGACAGCTTTGTCCGCTCTGCCGCAGCACTGATTTTGAGCCAACTGGGTGAGTTGGCGGGGACGCCGGCCCTTATTGCCAATTTGACCATCTTACTCGCTGATAGCGATCCATATGCGCGCGAATCCGCCGCTCGTGCGCTGGGGCGGATCGGTGCGGCTGCGGCAACTCCGTCGGTGATCAGAGCGCTGACTCGCGCAATGGAAGATGGCGACGCCAATGTCCATGAAGCCGCTGTCGATTCGCTGACCCATCTGCGCAAGCTCCGCAAAACTACACCCCTCAAGCTCCGCAAACATCCCACCGAGCCGCTTGCCGAAGCAACTGTGGGAAATGCGGGCGCCGAGTTGGCAACAACAATCTGTCAGCATGCGCAAAGCGAAATCCACCCCAGACCGGTTAGGTTTCTGTAATCTGATTGGTCTGGGGTAACATGCCTCACCTTATCCTATCCAGGTTCTTGGTCAGATGACCTGATAAGGGATGAAAACCTTATGTTATAATGTTGTCTAAGGCTTTTTGGCGTCGTGCAGCCGTGAAGGAGGCAATATGGAAATCGCGCATCGCCGTCTTAATCGGGTGGACATCTTGACTGTAACTGGCCGGGTAGATGCTGCCAGCGCACCAAAACTCAAGCAGCAAGTCGAAACACTCTTTGGTGAAGGACGTTATCGCATTGTTTTGGACCTTGCCGGACTCGGCTATATCAGCAGCCCTGGTCTTCGTATTCTTATTGAGGCGCGCAAACGAGCTCGCGATTGGAAGATTACCGACCTCGAAGGCGGTGATATTCGTATTGCCAACCTCCCCCCCAAAATCAAAGAAGTCTTTGATTTGACCGGGTTCACTTCACTCTTCGAATTCTATAGCGATACGGTTGAGGCTGTAGGCTCCTTCTAGCAACGATTGGATGATGGAGTGATGAAGGGTTGACAGTGTTCTGTTCTTCATCGCTCATCGCTCGTCGTTCATCGTTAGCATATGCAGACACTCACCGTTACTGCTAATCTCGACGCGCTTGCCGCTATCAGTGCATTCATCACGGATGCAGCCGAACGTCTGAGCCTTGACGAGCGTGCTACCTGGCAAGTGCAGCTTGCTGTAGATGAAGCTGCCACCAATATTATTCAGCATGCATACGACCCTGACGCGCCTGGCAATATGACACTAAGTTGGCAGTGCGAGAATAACCGGTTGGTTATTACGCTCCGCGACTACGGTCGCCAATTCAATCCACATGATGTTCCTCCCCCCGACTTACAATCGCCGCTGGAAGAGCGACAGGTCGGAGGTCTTGGCATCTACCTGATAACCCGATTGATGGATGAAGTGCGCTTCGATTTTGATCCCAACGCAGGCAATTTACTTACTATGGTAAAATATATTATGCCAACTGCTCCTGGCGATATCGCCGTTATGCCGATTCAGGGGCGGGTGGATGCCGTTACTGCACCTCAACTCAGCGCGCAAGTACACGAGCGGATTACTGCAGGCGCACGTTATGTATTGCTCGATCTGAGCGATGTAAACTTCTTGAGCAGCAGTGGCCTGCGCGCACTCCTCCTAATCCGCAAGGACTTGATGACTCTAGGCGGCGAGTTGCGATTGGCTGCTTTGCAAGCTCAGGTTCACGAAGTGTTTGCCTTAACTGGTTTCACCCAGGTTTTTGCCATTCATCCGACTGTTGATGAAGCCTATGGTGCATTTGGACAGGGACGCGCGTGAGTCGTGAGCACCTGCGCCTGGTCTATTGCTTGATCGTAGGCGGCGGCGGCTGGGTCTGGCTGCTCGTCACTCTCTTCGCCAGCCCCGAGTCGATCTGGCAAGCCGACCCCAATGGGGTCGCTTTGCCTCTAGCGCTACTGCTGTTTGGCGCCCTTGGGATCGTTATCGATTTTCTAGGGTTCCGAGTCCATCCCAACGAATCCCACAGCATGACAAGTGTTGTGCTGATTACCGCAGCGTTGGCGCTAGGCTCGCTTCCGGCGGCGCTGCTCGCTGCTGTTGAGGGCTTGCTTTTCAGCATGCTCCTCCCTTTTATCTACAAGTATCCCCGTAGTTTGTATAGCCTATTCAGCCGCCCATTGTTGCGGAGCGGCACAAGGACTATTGGTATACTTGGCGGCGCTACGCTTGCTGGCGCTCTCGATGGGCAAGCC
>JAKSDJ010000017.1 GCA_022360155.1 Chloroflexales bacterium
CGGGGAGCTAGGTTGTTGTGTTTTTGTTTCAGTGCATTACATCAAACGGTACGGTTGCAAGGAACCTTATCTAAAAACTCCATGTATTGTCGGTATGTATGAAACTACGTAATGAAAATCTTCCACACTTGCTGGCTGACTTCGATAAAGGTGTAAATCCTAAAACCGAGCCTGAGCTGTTGTTTGCATTTCTGCGACAACGCGGCTGCTCAAAAGTCGACTGTATTCAGGCCCTCATACTGCGCTACAACTACTCCTTGCAAATAGCCAAAAAGGCGGTGCATCTCAGCCAAACATGGCAAAATCGGCAGCGGCAGGATGATGCATTCCATAAACAGCTTGAGCAGTGTTGCAAGGCTGATGATCCCGAAGATAGTTAGAGTATCCCTTTGGAGAGCCGTTGACGTTGAACCCGACGCTGTGGTAGGTAAGATAGTGCTGTACTCTGCTTGTTGCAGTGACATTCGTAGACGAGAGGAGGCAGCACACGTGAGCGATTTTGAAGACTACATCTACCAGACGTTCGCTGAGGCAATCCGTTCTTGGGAGGCCGCCGAGCATATTTATGCTCTGGCCTTTCTCATCCTTAACGAAGATGATGATTTTCCTCAGCCAACCGTCCGATTACTCCATAACACATACACTCAGTGGCAAGCCGCATCACCCCAATTGCCAGATGGCAGTGATAACCAATGGCCGCACGCGAGTGATAGCAACGAAGCAAAATGGAATCAACCGTTTTGGTTGCACGCAGTTCATGCAAGTATTGGGACAAGTTTTGATCCGCTTGATACAAAAGGCATACTGCTTCGACGTAGGTGGATAGAGTTTCATCAGCTTTGGTATGATGATGCACTGACACAAACAAACCTAGATCGAGAAATTGATATCGGCGGACACATTTGCACTCTCTTTGATGAATTATGTGTCCGCGTCGCTTGGCGACTCCATCTTGCTATCCAAGAAACATGCGGGCGCGATCTGCCAATCATCTTTTTTGATCGCGAAAGTTTAGGCCCTGAAGCGATTAGCCTGACAAAGCGAGCTAATCCCCAAGATCTCATCCGCGAATTTGTTGATTACATCAAGCGTTGGTCGTGATTGCTGCAAAGCCACTACATACAATCCAACCACCTACGCGCGTGCAAGATTCGGTGCGATTGTATAGCTACGCAGTGGTTCAGCAGCCGAACGTTACTCGTTAGTAAAATCAGTACAGTGCTCTGTTGACTTGACAACATAGAATCGCGGAAGCGCATCGCCTATACCGTGCCGGACACCTTCAAAGCAACGCTGGCCGACGCGGTCGCGATCGACAGCATGACCGTGATCGAACGAGACGGACGCTTGCTCGGTCGCGTGGTCGTGACCCTCCGCGTGCCCGCTCCCAAGGGCATGCATCCGGTTGGAATCGACCTGAACGCGACGAATGCGCTGGTTGCGGTCGATTCCGATGGTGTCGCCCTCTTTATCAGCGGGCGAGACAGCAAGGTGCGGAACATCCGTACCCGCAAGACCCGCCGTCGTCTCCAACACGTGCTTGCGATCCGCAAGGCACAGAAGCAGGATATGCGCTCGGTGCGCCGCCGGCTGAAACGGCTTGGTCGCAAACAGCGCAATCGCACCCGCACCTTCTGTCAACAGGTCGCCGCCAAAAGCGCGTGATGAGGACGCAACAAGCTATGACAGCTTCTCATTTGATTTCAGTATCATTCTCAATAAAGATTTAAACTTATTGGAGGTTGAGCAATTACAAGTCGATACGTCAAACTATTATGTGTAGTTTGACGCCCCGATCCATAGCTTCGCCATCCAGCACTGGCGCACAGCGAAAGCCGTTGGCGCGACTCGTAACTGGCGGTTTATTTACAATGCTGTCTTGGGACATTGCTCGTTGTTATCTATAAAACCCGCCACATCGCTGACGCCCAACCGCAAAACGACGCATGTGACACCGCCAGCGGCGCTTGATATTCTATACGTGGCAACAGCCTCACAGGCAATCGGTCATTCTTCCACGACGTGGTCCGTATCTGTCGCAAAGACCTGCGGATAGCGCACTACGACCGCATCCACAATCGCTTCGCCAAGCGCCCAAAAGCCCCGTTCCGATTGAACCGCTGCGCCCAGCCAGCGCCAGTGCCAGCGGCGGCGTTCATCCTGCCAGAGTTCCAGCCCCTGCGCGCTCAGTTCGTCGAGGATCAATCCGAGATGGCGGAGGAAGGCATAGCCGACAGCAGTGGCATTGGGAGAGCAGAGTGGAGCAACGTCTTCGTCCTTGTTCATAACGCCTCCTCGATGCTACGACCTATGGGCGGCAGATATGCAGCAGCGCGCCTATTGCGTGCTACAATAGCTGTGCGTCGGCGCATACCCGTCGATGTCCGTTCCGCGGATGGCACTAATAGCACATGGAACATTATGTGTTTACCCTATTGGGGTAAATTTACCATAGAATGGTTAACCTGTCAATGTGGTAGGGGATTAGCGTGCAGCGTTTCGGTGAAAAACTGCGGACTCTCCGCAAGCAGCATGGAATGACGATCATGGAATTGACGACGGCTCTGGGCTACATCGGCTACGGTTATATCCATGCGATTGAGACTGGTAAAAAGAAACCAACCGCCGAGTTGGTGCTGAAGGCTGCACAGTTATTCTCTGTAACGACCGACCAACTCTTGCGCGATGAGTTGGAATTGCCAGCCGATGCGAGTGATAATCCTGGCACGATGTAGCGTTTGCAGGAGCAGTACAAAGCCGTTGCAGGATAAGATTATAGACATCACAGCGAAAGATTGGACTACTTGCCAGTTCTCGTTACAGCAATGACACCTTTTGCTGAAGCCTTGCAGCAAAAGGTCACGGTATTCGTAGCGCCGCCTTCAGGCGGCTGTGCTGCCATAAAACCGCCTAAAGGCGGCACTACGTTGACGATCGCAGTTGATTGTCAAATTTCGTTAGGGCAGGCCGACCTTGAGTTCCAGTGTGGGTGGCTCTAGAAAGCTGTACAAATGGAGAGAGCTTGTGATTTTGTACAGATATTCTCTCGATACTGTTGTGCGAACGGTGGATCTTTCTTGTGATCAGATCATCGCATGCTGGTAGCATCTGAGTGATGTTGAGGCGCTTATGGCATTGCATGTGCTTGAACCCAAGCGCGCCACACTCCACGGGCAATTTTCCCGCGATCTCGCTCCCGCGCTCACGATCACATCCGGGGATGTCGTTCGTTGTCGAACCCTTGGTGTCTCATGGGGTCTTGAATCGCGCCGCCCGAATTGGTCGCCACGCCAAACATTCGGCCCCCGTGAGACGCCTCGTGACGCTGGTCCTTGTCTCCTTGGACCAATTGCCATCCACGGCGCGCAACCAGAGCATGTCCTTGAAGTCCATCTGGATGCAATAATTCCTGGCTCCTATGGATGGACCTTTGCAGGTGAAATCGGCTTTTTCAACACTGCCCTCAATCGCGCACTGGGGGTCGCCGATGGAGAAGCACACCTCATGCGATGGTCACTCGACCCGATCGCCATGGTCGGAACCAACCACATGGGGTATCGTGTCAGCCTTCGTCCTTTTCTCGGCACACTTGGCCTGTGCCCCGCAGATGAGGGAGGGATCTCAGCATGGCCGCCGCGACGAACCGGGGGTAATCTGGATTGTAAAGAGTTGGTCAGCGGGACCGTTCTTTATGTGCCGGTAGAAGTGGACGGAGCGCTTGTATCGCTGGGAGACTGGCACGCAGCCCAGGGCGACGGTGAGGCAAGCGGCACGGCGATTGAGTGTCCGATGGATCAGATTGATCTCCGTTTCATCCTCCGTGATGATCTCCAACTCGACACTATACGGGCCAAAACCTCAACCGGATGGGTCACATTTGGATTTAGCGAGACGTTGGACGATGCGATTGTTTTCGCCCTCTTGGTCAATGTCCAACACAGTTCTCAGGAGTTATCGACATGCCGTCATCAATACACTACGATGGGCGCAGGTTTCGCTCGGTCAGCAACTCGCCGAGCGGTGAAGTCACTGCCGAGACGATGTTCAATTATCACCAAGTTGGAGACGTGGTCTGGGCAACCTATGCCGGCGGCGTGATTACATTTGGGACACTGATTGCCACCGTTGATGCGACGGGTTGTTTGGACATGCGCTATCATCATGTCAACACGCGCGGCGAACTGATGACCGGGAAGTGCCGTTCGACCCCCGAGATTCTGGCAGACGGACGCCTCCGCCTTCACGAGTCATGGGAGTGGACATCTGGCGATTATTCACAGGGACAATCGATTGTCGAAGAGGTGTAGGGATGCATCAGCGTGAGCGTCCCCAGGCGCACCGGCGTGAGCGCCAGCAAGCAAGAAATCCCTTCACA
>JAKSDJ010000803.1 GCA_022360155.1 Chloroflexales bacterium
ATAGTGGATCCAGGAAATTGTCGATACCTCTTCACGCTGCATGCTCAGGAGCGCGTCGATAAATATTCCGGCGAGAACTGGGGTTGACACTTCAACCCCGGTGAGCATGAGTGTGGTCACGACTGCATCGAGGAGCCGACGCCATTCCGGCTTGAGGAACGGCCAGAGTTGTTTGAGGACAACCACCGGGCGAGCGTTGCTAATGCTGCTGCCAAGCTTCCGAAGACCCAATCCGGGCAGACGATGGTTGCTATGTGTGTTTATCTTGATAATCTGTTGCATCTTAGGCCACCTGTTTTACAAAAGTTGTGTTGCCCCAATCCAGCGCGAGTCCCATCTTCATCAGGTTCAAAGCTTCACCAGACAAGATCTGGTCAATGCTCAAACACGGCGTCTTGGTTACTGCTTCCTCCTCACGCACAGCGAGCGGAATCTGGGTGATGACACCCGAGGTTGCGCGGAGTGGCCAATCATTCGCGCGGAGATAACGTACGCCGCATTCAGCAGCTAGGCTGTCACCGGCAGCAAAAAAGACGTGATCGACTGTTGTGCGAAGGAAGTCGGATTCGAGCAGCATCCGTGTTTCGCGTTGGAAAATGCCGTCAGCGACTTCGATAACAGTGTAATCGGGTGCTGCTGCGCGCAAGTGGGTCAGAAGCGTCACATAGATCGAGCGCAGTTCATCGAGTGACAGCATATATGTCGAAGGATAGCCTGTATCGGTGAAATCGAGAACCGGATTGGCGCCGCAACTCATGAAGAACCGGCAGTCTTTGCTGGCAGCTGTTCCCGTAACCTTAGCTGCGGCGACGCACTGACCAGCCTGGCGCAAGGCGCGGATCAGGGCGCCGACCGTAGTTGTCTTTCCTGAGTTCATCGATGCGCCGACGACCAGGATCAGTTCGCCATGTGGACGGCTCTGGCGTAGAGGTAAGCCAAATGACCTTTGATTGATCAACTGGCCTTGATCATCACATACGCCGTCAAGCACCCGCAGGCGGGTTGGGGTCCGCATAGATTTGTGCGCCGAGGCAACCTGACCGCAGACACCGCCAACCGAGAGCATATCGCATACTTCAATTGGTTGCTCTGGGACATAACCTTCAAATTGATCGGTTGCATACCGATTGCCAAACGCACCCATAATCCAGTCGCCAGGGAAAATATTCATCGCCGCCCCGGTGCGGCCTTCGATCGTGGTGTGCTTGCCAATGCTCAGCACTTCAGCAAGAACGAGATCATCAATTCGCGGCGCTTGGGTGAGCGGTGTATAACTAGCCATTGCTTCGAATGGAACTGCGTGTGTCGTGAAGCCATGCTTGATGGTAATGTGATTGAGCCGTTGCACTGCTGCCTCTCCTGTGATTGTGTATCTGAGTGAAAGATGCGATAGAAATGTTGATTGTTCGACTTTACAAGACTATAGTTTTGGGTTTCACTTTCATGAGCACTGAGTAGTGTGAAAAAATACCACCATGTGAAGTATTTTCTGTGCAAAATCGAAACAAGACGTAAACAACAGATTGCTGTCACGGAAACCGCAGATCATGCGTCATACAAGTATGCTACTTTTCAATGTGATTCTTGGGTTTTGTATGACCAAAGTACTACTAATAACAGTATATATTGGAGAGCGCGTCGTCACATCTGTTGCATGGGGGATAGGCGAGTCTGCTGTTTGGCATATTCTGGCGGCGTATGGTAGGATCTTGCAGATGTAAATTTTGTTATGTCGGGATGAGTTGGGGTGTAGTAGGTTCTATTTGTCAGGGGGAAGGCGCATGTTATGACCAAGGGCATGTTTCCCAGCCGTCCAGCGGTACAAGAGCCCGTGTGATAGAGAGAAAGACAGAATATCCGGGCGAAGAGGAAGATCTAGTCTAATACTAATTCAACATGAATACCACGCATGTCATGCTGAGCCCTTCGGCGAACTGGCCCTGAGCGGAGCCGAAGGGCTCAGCATGAACTCCGCGAAGCATCGCGAACGGGTCTCTGCAGAGACCCGTTCGCGTGCGCTCAGGGTGACACGATGCACGGTATCAAACCAGATTTGATATTAGTAGCAAGATATCGAATTGCCCGTTCGTCTTCTTTTGAAAAGACGTAATCAATCATATCTTGTTGCGCTAGGCGGTTTCGCAAGTTAGGCAAAGGTCTGCGCCAACGGGAAACATCAGCCACAGATCTAAGAAGCTGTCTGAAAAGCTATTTGATCAAAAACTGAATGGAGCGGAGCACAGAT
>JAKSDJ010000416.1 GCA_022360155.1 Chloroflexales bacterium
CGATCTTACCATTAAGGAAGAGTTTTTTTGTAGCCAACGATACATTGAGAGGAAGGGGGATTGTTGCCATGCTCGATCTATTCCTGTACGAGAAACTGGTTGCAGTACGGCAAAAGGAATTACGCAATGCATTGCGCGAGCAACGCCAATATGCGCTTGCTGCACCCAAATGGTCGCGCCTGCTCGTTCGACGGGCTATGAAACGAGTGGGGCTTGTACTGATCAGCCTGGGCGCCCTGCTCTTGACTGACAACGACCGTGTCGACGTAGCGCTGCGCTTGCCGGTCTACCATCCATCACAACGACCCAACTCACACAACTAAAACGCTCGAATAGCACGCGAAGCGAAGGAGAATCCTATGCATCAACTTATCACCCGCGACCCAGTCAGCGGCGGGGAACTCATCGTCACCCGCTTGGAGTGCCCCGAAAGCGGGATCGTCATCGAAGGGCAGTTCACTCTAGGTTGGATTGGCCGGCTGACCCGCGAGCAACTCGACTTCGTTGAACTGTTGGTCAAGCGCCGCGGCAATATTCAGAAGATCGCCGCTGAACTCGATATCGCCTATAACACCGCGCGCAGCCGCCTCGACGAGATCGTTGCCGCTCTTGGCGGGCCGCCCGAGAGCGACGGGCGAATGGACCGGCGCGTCATTCTCGACCGCCTCGCCGCCAAGGAGATCAGCGTCGAAGAGGCGATGCGCCTGCTCAAAGGCCAGTGATGAGACGACGACGCGAGAAGCGACGACGTGCGGAGGCGATGGTCCCCGCGTACGCGGGGATGAGGCGAAGAGACGAGGAGAGGATGCGATGATGACACGACAAGACAGTGAGGTATGAACCTGGCTGTTCCAACGTTCTAACGTTCCAACGCCTTATCGTTTGAAAGAGTACGACACCAATGACAATACTCAACGAAGAACGCAACCGCATTCTCGAGCTGGTCGAGTTGGGGCAAATTACAGCGTCCCAAGCAGCCGATCTACTCGATGCGCTGAGCAGCGAGCGCGAACGACCCGCTGAACGGGTGCGTGGGCGCTTGGTGCGCATCCGGGTCACCGATCTACCTTCCAACCGCCAGAAGGTCAACGTTACCATTCCAGTCAGCCTGATCAATGTTGGCTTGCGTCTGGGCGCGCGCTTGGCGCCCCAACTGAGCGGCAGCGCGCTCGAAGACCTCTTGCATGCTATCGAAAGCGGCGTAACCGGCCGTCTCCTCGAATGGCAGGATCTGGAAGAGGGTGAGCGGATCGAACTGTTCGTCGAATAACAGTCATATTACGATACAAGGAGCAATAACATGTCTCAACAAGTATTTGCCGTGGGCGATATGCCACAGGTCGTAATCAGCCAGATCAGCGGCGATGTAGAGATTGAAGTTTGGGACGAGCGCGCTATCGGCGTCGAGACCGACGCGGCGCTGCGCGAAATCTACCAAGAGGGCGACACGCTGCGAATCAGCGGCTGTGAGAGCGACCTGACCTTGCGCGTTCCCTCCGACTGTGCGATTAGCGCCGAACACGTCCAGGGCGATGTCGAGATCGAAGGCGTGCGCCGTGTCGAGCTAGCGCATATCCACGGTGATGTTGAATTGGAGGATATTAGCGAGACCATCGACGTAGCGGACCTGAAAGCCGAGCTTGATGTTTCGCGGGCTGGGACGCTGCATGCCCGCAATGGAGTCGGTGGTGATGCCGAGATCGAGCAGGTCGCCCAGGTCGAGATCGAGCAGGTCGGCGGTGATTTATCGGTGGAAGAGGCGCAGCAGGTTCTCGCCAGCAGTGTTGGCGGCGATCTCGATATCGAGACGGTCGCAACAAGCTTGCGCTGTGGCAACGTTGGCGGCGATTGCACAATCCAGCACAGCGCTGAAGTCGACGTCGTGTTGGGCAACATCGGCGGCGATCTCGACATGGACGGCGCCAAGCGTGTGCAGGCTGGCAGTGTTGGCAGTGACGTTGACGTGTGCAATATCAGCGGCGATACGGAGATTGGGATGGTTGGCAGCGACCTGAATCTTGTGAATATTGGCGGCAATGTTCAGATCGGCCAGGTTGGCAGCGATGCTGTGCTCAAGAACCTACGCGGCAATGTCGAAGTCGGGGCCGTCGGTTCCGATCTGGAGCTGGAGGCGACCCTACCGCCCGACAGCTACGCCCGTGTGCATGTTGGCGGCGATGCCAACATCGTCTTGCCTGCAACGCCTAACCTGAGCCTCCAGGCTACAGTGGGCGGATCGGTCAGCGGTTCCGCCGTCGCTGCGAGCAGCAGCGGCAACCAGATCAACCTGGTCTATGGCGAAGGCGCCGCCCGGCTCACCCTACACGTCGGCGGCGATCTGAATTTGCGCGGCGGAGGCAGCCCACACAGCAGTTCCAGCCGCTCCTGGAGCGAGTTCAGTTCCGAGTTTGGCGATTTCGGGCGCGAAATGGCCGAGCTTGGGCGTGAACTCGGGCGTTTGGGCCAAGAAATCGGGCGTGAGATAGCCGATGCCTTCAACGAGGCGGCGTGGAAGAAAGGCGCCGAGACGACAGACGATGTCGGGCGCAAGATCGAAGAGAAGATGCGGCGCGTTCAACAGCGGGTCGAAGAGCGCGCCCGTCGCCATTCCAAACGCGCGGCTGAACGCGCCAAACGACACGAAGAGCGCGCCCAGCGGGTGCATGTCCGGATCAACGAGCGCGAGTGGCAGTTTGATCCCGAACGCTTGGAGCGGATCAAGGAGCAGGCCCGCCGCGCCGCTGCCGAAGGATTATCTGGCGCTTTAGAGACGGTCGAGCGCGCCATCAGTAAAATGCGTGTTCCTGAGTCGCCGCCACGCCAGTCCCATACACCGCCGCCGCCGCCGTCACCACCGGAGCCGCCACACGCCGCTACCGGCCAGACGATTCGTATTCGCGTCGAAGAGGCGCCAAACGCGGCAGCCGAACAACAACGCACGAGCGGCGATGCTGCCGCCGTAGCCCCCGACGCATCGGCTAAACCGCCCATGTCGCCAGCTGACATCGAGCGTGAACGCGAGACCATTCTGCGGATGATCGCCGAAGGCCGGATCACGCCGGAAGAGGGCGACCTGCTGCTCGAGTCGCTGGGGAGTTAGCAATCCGCATGGCGCGCTCAACTTCTTGCATTCCTCACTACTAGCGCGTTGGCCTCTCTTTGACCCAACCGCCTTCGCCCCTCATGAGCGAAGGCGGTTGGGAATTGATATGCCCCGTAGCCGGCATAGTGCAGATAAGGAAGCGAGCCATAACCTGCCTTTTGCTTGAAACGTATCGTATGGCGACGGATGTTCCTCAGCATATGGTTGAGCGCTTTGCGACGCCGATTATAGCACGAGATGCTGATAGTCGCTCATATGATACTGACACGCAAAAGGTTCGGCTCATGCGCTTCGCTGCTGCTGCCACGCTTGCGCATCCCTATCGCATCACCTGCGGAGAGGTCTGGGAAACCGTCAGGGTTCCTCACTGCGTTCGCTCCGTGCAGCGTCAGTATAACCCGCTTTGCTGCGCGTCGCAATAAAGAGATGACGAGGCGACACGGTGGAGGGGCGCACCAGCGTGTGCGCCTGAGGCGACAAGACGCTCGTCATGTCACATCGCACTGGTGTCCACACGTACATCGTAATAATCCGCCAAGCTGCTCGCTCGCCGTGCAGATCGATGCATACAAACCATACCCTCTGTATCACCGATCAGCGCTGTGCTAAATATGCTACAATGACAGCATCACGTCGCTTGTTTGTTCGTATGCAGGATCGAGGTCGAGGATGAGCCAGGTTATTGAAGTCGTTGAGCGCTATATCCTGCCGGATTTTCCGGAGATTGATCTGCCGGAAGAGGATGGTGTTCCCTTGGAGACGAATTGGCATCGGGTGCAAATCAACCTGTTCGTCGATGTGGTGAAGCAGCACTGGCGCGATCGACAGGACTTTTTCGCGGGCGGGAACATGTTCATCTACTACAGCCTACAACAGGCGCGCAACCGTGACTACAAAGGCCCCGATTTCTTTGTGGTCAAAGAGATCGACGGCGCACATGATCGCCGGAAGTGGGTGGTCTGGGAAGAGAATGGGCGTTATCCCGATGTGATTGTCGAGTTGTTGTCGCCCTCGACTGCTCAAGCAGACCTGGGGTCAAAGAAGCGCATCTACGAGCGCACCTTTCACACGCCCGACTATTTCTGCTACGATCCCGACCGCGATCAGCTCCAGGGCTGGCGGCTCAAGGATACGCGCTATGAGTCGCTCCGGCCTGACGAGCATGGTCGACTTTGGAGCACCGAACTGCATGCCTGGATCGGAACGTGGGAAGGAGTGTACCTCAAGCAACAGGCCGTGTGGCTGCGCCTGTTCGACACGAATGGCCATCTGATTCCAACCGAGAGTGAAGCCGAGTATCAGCGCGCCGAAGCCGAAGCCGCCGCCCGCACCAAGGCGGAAACCCGTGCCGAGGCCGAGCGCCAGCGCGCCGAGGATCTAGCTGCGCGCCTGGCGGCGATGGA
This sequence comes from Chloroflexales bacterium, assembly GCA_022360155.1. Classification (GTDB taxonomy): domain Bacteria; phylum Chloroflexota; class Chloroflexia; order Chloroflexales; family Chloroflexaceae; genus JAKSDJ01. The sequence continues at coordinate 4,507 of JAKSDJ010000416.1, forward strand.
AGACGAGTTGCGCCGCTTGCGCGGGGAAGCGTAAGGATACTAGCAAGTGAGGCGACGGCCCCCGCGTATGCAGGGATGAGGTGATGAGGCGCATACACAACCGTACGCTGCC
>JAKSDJ010000802.1 GCA_022360155.1 Chloroflexales bacterium
GCAATCACCCGGTCGGTCAATGCACCCAGCGCCGTCGCGACCTGCGGCAGACTGCGCAGCGCATAGCCGCTTCCGCGGATGGCGGCGTACCACTGCTGCGCAATCACATCACGCCGCGCGCGTAGGTGATCGAGGATTGACCCGCCGGCTGGTGTTTCAACGGCAGCGGCAAGACGCCCCGCCTGGGGCGTTGGGCGCTGAACCCGCGTTGCCCCGCGCGTGGAGTCGGACTGGCCAGGTTTACGCCCCACCCCCGCAAATAATAGGGAGCGCTCCGGCTGATCGTACAATGGGTCATCGGGACTCTCCGGATGCCAGAGCGGCATGGACACCACCCCCGGTGCGACGAGATCCCAGCCGGTGAACAGACGGGTGATCGCGGTGCGGGTGCGCGGCGCGACAAGCTCGCCGTGCGCCGCGTCGCCGTAGCGGGTGCGCACCTGGGCGAGTTGCTCACGCGCGGCGCTGTCGTCGATGACATGAGCGATCGCGATGCAACTACCGGGCGCCAAGCGCTGCTGGCAGGTCTGGACAATCTGGACGACCTCGGCATCGTCGGCAATGAAATGTAGCACAGCAACGAGCAAAACCCCGACCGGCCGCTGCCTATCGAGGAGGCATGTGACCGCTTCGTGATCGAGGATGGCGTTGATCTGGCGTGCGTCGGCGTGCAGCGCCGTTGCGTTGGGGTTGCCGTGGAGGATGGTCTGGCTGTGCAAGACCGTGACCGGGTCGCTGTCGACATACACGACGCGCGCGGCGGGGTTGGCTGCTTGGATGAGTTCATGGACACTGCCCAGCGTGGGCAACCCCGCGCCAATATCGAGAAATTGGACGATCCCGTCAGCGAGCATCCAGTGGACCACCCGGCGCAGAAAGGCGCGGTTGGCCCAGGCCGCCTGCCGAATAGCGGGAGAGATCGCCAGAACGTGCTCAGCAACCTGGCGATCCAGGGCCGTGTTATGCGAACCGCCTAAAAAATAATCGTACATCCGGGCCGGGTTGGGGCGAGCCCAGGGATCATGCGCACCGGACAACGGGGACAATGGCATATAGGTCTGTTCTCCTGCTCCGACGCGATACAAAGGACAAAAAGCGTGTTGCGATTGGGAATGCATGTTTGGTCAGGGGATGGGCGTGTGCTGAGGAGGTTGGCGCCGCGCCGGCGTCGCCAACGCGGGCTGCGGCTGCGCCTGCAAGCCAGGGCGTTCGACTAGGCAGGCGCAGCGCCTGCGGAACGTGTCCATCTCCACCAAAAAGATAGCGTCCATCCATCAACATAAAACGTAAAAAAACCATAGAAGCGGCGTAACGCTTGTGTGGAAAGAGCGTGGAACATGGCAGCGGGTGGCGGGTAAACGCCGCCGTACTGCCCCGTGACCGACCAACGTCCGCGTGGATCGCGCCGCCCGCTCCAACAGTATGACGAATCACAGCGTCACATTGTTACAACGCGGCGTGCTAGATGTGCAGCGACGCCGGCTCGGGCGGAGCTGTGCGTCCGCTGCATGTGCGGCCCCGTAGCGGTGCGAGTGCAGCGGGGCGCATACCGTTTGGCACGGCGCAGGCGCGGTGTTAGGCACGAGGCCGTTATCGTGCGTCTGCGCATCATCGCGTCTGCGCATCATCGCCGCATTCTGACACGGCCATGCGCTGCCAACGGCCCATGCGCGTGTGCCGCCATCCAAACATCGCAACGGAAGCATGCGCCCCAACCGCGCGAACGTCCGACCAGGTCACCGGCGGAGGGGTCGAGCCTCGACAGGCTCGGCTCACGCGGACGCACAGAATCGGCAGGGTTTCCCTGTGGGGAGGGCGAGGGTCGGCGCCCTTTATGCCAATTCGACATCCGGTCACTCCTTCACGTTGTTCAGGACCGGCTCTGAGCCCTTCGGCGTGCTCGCCCTGAGCGCAGCCGAAGGGCTCAGGACCGGCTCCGCGAAGGGTCTCGGCTGTAGCCAGTCGAGATCCTTCGCGGAGCTCAGCATGACATGTGTAGTATTCATGTTGCATTGGTATCAGATCTGCGACACACCCCGCATTGGGGAGGGGGAACCCGCCGCGATCAGCGGAGGTGAACGATACCCTCGGCGGTGGCATGCCGCCGCTGTAGGCCGCTCCCACGCCTGCCGCTATTTCAGCCACAGTCTGTGGTGACCCACTGCCCTGGCGAGACGGCGCGTCCCGCCCCGCGAATGGGGCCCGCCCCGCCACCCTGCACAGGGTGCTGCGCCCCGTAAACCCCCGCAGTTGGAAGCCAGTAGCGGTTCGGGCGCAGCGGGGCGCATGCCTTCCGGCGCAGCGCAGGCGCGGTGGCAGCGGCGAGGCCGTTATCGTGCGTCGTCGCGTCATCGCGTCCGCGCCGCGTCGCCGCATTCCGACACGGCCATGCGCTGCCAACCACTCGTTCATCCTTTGCCCTCATCCAACCCTCGCAGCGGCAAAGCCTTGAACTAACATGTAGTCCGAGAACGAAAGTGCGCTGCAGCGCACTGCAAACGAGTCGGCTTCAGCCGACTTGCGTTTTGAGCCCGAACTTTAACTTTAGTTCAGGGCGTGACTACAAGATCGAGAAGGTGTGATCCTCAGCGTCAAACGCGGGCGAAAGACCCCGGCAGCTGCAAGCAGATGCTACGGGAGAAAAAGGCGGTGAGATGAGGAGGCGCAGAGCTATCGTGAACACGGCCTTGAGCGGCTACTCGCACACGATCACCAAGAGGAGCGGTAAACGACTGTTCATCATATGCCTATCCATGCGATCTTTTGATTTGCTATTTATGGCTTTGTAAAGCTATCGAAAGAAGCGATTTTGAATGATTCTGGTAGATTCTGCCTTGACACGAGATATTTATCGGGCCTACAATAGATATGCAGTATAGGTTTTTGTGGGGAGAAACAAGCGATGCCGAAAGCAATCTGGAATGGGGTCGTTCTCGCCGAGAGCGACGAGGGCAGAGTCGTCGAGGGAAACTATTACTTCCCGCCCGACTCCATCAAGCGCGAATATTTTCGCGAAAGCGAGACCCATACGACCTGCCCATGGAAAGGCAAAGCCACCTACTTCACTATCGAAGTTAATGGGCAGACCAACCAGGATGCAGCCTGGTATTACCCGACGCCAAAGGAGGCTGCGAAAAATATCGAAGGATATGTCGCATTCTGGCGTGGGGTAAAGGTCGAGTCCTGATTGGTCTCAGGCCATGTTGTACAGAGCGTGTCTCAATCGACACGCTCTTTTTGATGGCGGCGCCAACCGGCATCTTTGGCAGAGGCGGTGGAGCAAAAACTCATCTTCTCGCCTCACCGCCTCACCACTGCCATCTAGCAGCAGCGCGACGCTGGCTGCGCAAGCGCTTTCGGATTGCGTTCATCAGAAAATTGGTAAATAACGGTCGAGCTCCCATTGGCTTACGAAGATACGATATTCGTCCCACTCTTGCGATTTGGCCTCGATGAATCGATCCATGACGTGCGCGCCCAGGGCGGTAGTAATCACCTCATCGCGGCGCAAATCGTCCAGCGCTTCACCTAACGATCCGGGCAGCGTTTCGAATTGTCGCTTCGACGGGTTGATGTGGTAGAGATCCTCTTCGGCAGCGTCGGGAAGCGGTAATTTGTTTCGAATGCCGTCGAGACCGGCCATGAGCATCACCGCGAAGGCCAGGTATGGATTGCACGCAGGATCGGGGCAGCGCAACTCGACCCGGGTCGACTGCGGACGGCCCGCACTGATCCGCGGCACCCGCACGAGTGCCGAGCGATTGGTGCGGCCCCAGCTCAGATAGACGGGGGCCTCGTAGCCCGGCACCAGTCGCTTATAGGAGTTGACCAACGGCGCCAGGATAGCAATCATGCCCCGCGCGTGGGCCAGAAGGCCGGCAATGAAGTGGCGCGCTTCCTGGGAGAGGCCGTAAGGATCTTGACCGTCGTAGAAGATATTCTGGCCGGTTTGGATGTTGCTCAGACTTTGATGGACATGCATGCCGCTACCGTTAATTCCAGTAATCGGCTTGGGCATAAAGGTAGCGTACAAGCTGTGTTGTTGGGCTACCGCTTTGAGAGCGACCCGCAGGGTAACAGCTTGGTCCGCGGTTTGCAGCGCCGGTCCGTAGGTAAAGTCAATCTCGTGTTGCCCGATAGCAACCTCGTGGTGCAACGCTTCAACCCGGATGCCAAAGGCCGCAAGCGCTCGCACCATGTGACGACGAATATGGGTCGCCTGGTCGGTTGAAACGTCGAAATAGCCAGCCGCATCGTGCGGAATGGGTGCTGGGTTGCCATTTGCATCGGGTTTGAACAGGAAAAATTCTAGCTCCGGGCCGACATTATAGCTGTAACCCATCTTCGCCGCCTCGGCGATGGCTGATTTGAGAATGTGGCGGGGATCGCCGGCGAAGGGCTTGCCATCGGGGGTGTATACATCGCAAATCATTCGCGCGGTGGTGAAGCCAGCTCCCTGATCCCAGGGAATGAGAGCGTAGGTGTCCAGATCTGGCGCCAGATACATATCGCTCTCGGCGATGCGAGCAAATCCCTCGATTGACGAGCCATCGAACCAGACACCGCGATCGAGGCAGTCGGGAAGCTGCGAAACGGGAAAGGTTATATTCTTAACCATCCCTACAATGTCCGTGAACTGCAAAGTAACGAACTCGACGCCTTGCTCTTCGGCTAATGCAATGATCTCCTGTGCGGTGCGAGCCATGATCGTGTCTCCTTATACTTTTCATGCTACATTGAACAAACCTGAGTTGCGAACGTTGGGTAACTGAACGAAAAAAAGTGCGAGGGCTTGCCTCGCCCAGCAGAGTCGATCACCTCCTTCAAAATGTGTCTCTTACTGCTCGCAGCGGTCCAATTGGCTTATGCGGCGTTTACTCAGCTGCTTTGCCGAAAAGAAAAACCTTGCCCAGACTTTAGCCCCGAACCACGTCTCCTAATTATGGCACATTCTTTGCTGCTGATCTCATGATCGATGTTCTAGGCGTTCGATGCTCTACAACACGCTGGCGTTTGCCCAAACAGAAAGTGCTCAAATCTGGGTTACAATAGGAGCAAGAAGCCCTTCTGCTCGCAAGAAGGGCGCCGCATTCCACTCTCATCACTCGCTTAATCGGCGCTGGTGCGACATCCAGCGAATCCTTCGTGAACAAGGTGCAGCGGAAAAAGATCAACCGCTAATCGCTAATTCCTAGGACATATTCGGGACTCGTTTAGCTCTCCAAAGGAGGGTGCTATGTCTAACGCGGGAGAAGCAGCAGGAGCGAATCGCCAGGTTGCCATCGCCTGCCAAGGCGGGGGAAGCCACGCGGCGTTTACGGCGGGCGCGTTGAGCGTGCTGGTGCGCGAACAGAGCGCCCAGAACTACACTGTTATAGGCTTGAGCGGTACATCCGGCGGGGCAATCTGCGCCTTGCTGGCCTGGTATGGCTTGCTGACTGGCGGCCCCAAGCGCGCCACAGATCTGCTCAAGGAGTTCTGGCAGGATGCGACGGCCAGGCTCCCCTGGGAGCATGTCTGGAACGCCTGGACGGTTGCAGCGGCGTCGCTGCCGTTTGAAGCAAGACTGAGTCCGTACACGCTTCCCTTCGCCTTGCTCGAAGCACAACTGCAATTCTGGGCGCCGCGTAAAGAGTTCGTGGATCTACGCGCTTTGATCGAACGCTATGTTACAACCGAACAGATTGCTGCCCTTGGCAATCCCGAACACCCTGTCCTGCTCGTTGGCGCGGTTGATGTCCTCGAAGGCGCGTTCAAAGCCTTCAACTCGGCTAGAGGCGAGATGAGCGTTAATGCGGTGTTGGCCTCGGCTGCGTTGCCCTGGCTGAGTAGAGCGGTCGAAGATCGCTATTGGGATGGTTTGTTTTCGCAGAACCCGCCGATCCGCAACTTCCTCCTCGACCCGGAGTATGCTCACGAGAAGCCGGACGAGATCTGGGTCTTGCAGATCAACCCGCAGCGGCGCGCGGCGCTGCCTCGCTCGTCAGGGGAAATTCAGGATCGTCGGAATGAGTTGTCTGGCAATCTCTCGCTCAACCAGGAGATCGCGCATATTCAAGCTGTCAATCGCTGGCTCGCAGCTGGCTACATGATCAATCCGCCTGGAATGCCGCGCTACAAACATGTTGCAGTTTACCGGATCGAGATGGACTCTGAGCGTCTAGAAGCGTTGTTGAAACAATCTCTGGATGTCGCTTCGAAGCTGGATCGTCGCCAGGAACTGATCCAGGCTTTGATGGCCCAAGGTGCGATGCAGGCCAGCTTGTTCCTGCCGGTTCGTCATTTTGTCGAGGCGGTCTGGAATCAGCAGAACCCGGCTGCTGCTCGACAGATCGTCGCTGCCGCACAGGTCGCCAATCTTACTGCTCAGGCTGCGCGGACTCCCGGCGATGTAAGCGCTCAACGCCCAGTGAACATCGAAGCGGTCCACATCCGCGACGCGAGTGATAGTCCAGAGCAAGCGCGCGGCGTAGTGACGTTGCACTGGCGCCACGCTGCCACGCCTGCCCGCGGCGACGCTTCTTTCACCATCGAGAATGGGCGTATCAGCGCCGGTACAATTGTTCGCGACAATCAAGCGTAACGCTTGTAACGCATCGGTTTCTTCATTGTGCTTGTATCCTGGCGGTGAGTTCGTCAGGATGAAAGCGAAGCGTTTGGGTACGGGATACCCGGCGCATACTTTCATTTTAGCGTCACAATACCATATCCCTAATCACAGCCAACAACAACTGCTCCGTGGTTGCTTGCGGCTTGTTGCTTGCCGCCCTCGTCATAGGTGTATTCTTCTTCGCCAGGCCTTCGGCATGAATAGAAACGCCCACTTCGTTTTTTTCTAATCTGTGTCAATCTACGTGATATCAATCATATCTGCGTACTATTGTGCAGAATTCGCTCTTCCATCTCCTTGCGAAGGGTAGTATAATTCATGCTGCATAGCGTCATTTATACCTCTCGCGGCAAAGGTGAAAAATTCTTCATGATTAGCGTCTTCCTTGTCATCTTCCATGAAGAATGCGGCCCGGACAAGAGAGACGGAGGAGTTAGGATGATCCCCTATGGCTATCTCAACATCTGACCAAACATTTGATTATGTAGTGATTGGATCTGGGTTTGGCGGCAGCGTGTCGGCGATGCGGCTGACTGAGAAAGGTTACCGCGTTTTGGTATTGGAAAGAGGCAAGCGTTATCACGACAAAGATTTTGCGCGCACAACATGGAGCATTTGGAAGTACCTCTGGCTTCCAGTAGCGCGTTGTTTTGGCATTCTGCAGATCAGCCCATTCCGCGATGTGCTTGTTTTGCATGGATCGGGCGTGGGCGGCGGCAGCCTGGGCTATGCCAACGTCTTGATGCAGCCAAGCGATGAGTTGTTTGCTGCGCCAGCCTGGCATCACCTCGCGGATTGGAAGTCTATCCTCTTGCCGCACTACGAGACAGCCCGGCGGATGCTTGGTGTCACGCCCAATCCGCGCCAGGCGCCGGCGGACATCGTTTTGCACCAGATAGCGACTGAATTGAACCAGGAGCATACTTTCAAACCTACCACAGTCGGAACGTTTTTTGGCGCTTCTGGCGTTGAAGTCGCCGACCCCTACTTTGGCGGCGAGGGTCCGCCGCGCACAGGCTGTATTCACTGTGGCGCTTGTATGGTCGGCTGCCGCTACAACGCGAAGAACACGCTGGTCAAGAATTACCTGTATTTTGCCGAGAAGTGGGGCGCCGAGGTACGCCCCGAAGCCGATGTGCGCGATATTAGGCCGTTGCCGGCTGGCCAGCCCGATGGGGCGCGCTATGAAGTGTTGTACCGCAGTTCTACCGCCTGGTTCCGTAAACCCATCCATCGGGTGCGGGCGCGGAATGTTGTTGCCTCTGCCGGAACCCTGGGCACGATGCGTTTGCTGTTCCGTTGTCGTGATGTCACCCGTAGTCTGTCACGAATTTCATCTCGCCTGGGCGATATCGTGCGCACCAATAGCGAATCGTTGCTTGGGGTGATCAGTCGCAGCTTGAAGACGAACTATTCGGAAGGTATCGCGATTACCTCCATCTTCAATGCCGATGCGGTGACGACGATCGAGCCGGTGCGCTACCCCGCTGGTTCTGACTTGATGCGCTTTTTGGGTGGGCCGTTGATCGACTCCGGTACGTTCTTGCAGCGGGTGGGCGCCTCAATCCTTGATGTGTTCCGCCGTCCGCTCGATTTTCTGCGCACCCATGTTGTACCGGGTTGGGCCAGGCGCACAACCATTATGCTCGTCATGCAGACCGAGGACAACCGGATACGCTTGCGCCTGGGGCGCAGTTTGCTGACGCTGTTTCGGCGCGGCCTGGTCTCGCTTCCCGACGAAGAGCATACCATTCCTTCAAAGATCGAGGTTGGCCATCTCGTCACGCGGCGTTTTGCTGAGAAGATCAACGGCATCCCTTCGGGCAGCGTCAACGAGGCTCTGTTCAATATCCCGCTGACGGCGCATATTTTGGGGGGATGCTCCTTTGGGCGTAATGCGCAGGAAGGTGTTGTCGACCTGGATTGCCAGGTGCATAACTATCCTGGCCTGTATGTGGTAGACGGTTCAATCGTGCCGGCCAACCCTGGTGTGAACCCAAGCTTGACGATCACAGCTTTGGCCGAGTACGCGATGAGCCAGGTTCCGCCAAAGAACGGCCTGCTCTTACGTCCAATGTTAGTCGGTGAGGAAAGTTATGGAATCGCTTAAGACGCTACCTTATGTCAATCCTGCTATTGGCGAACAATTTGGTCAGGTGGCAATGACCACACCTGCGGAAGTTTTGCAGGCGCGCAACGACATGCGCGACTCCTTCAAGATCTGGCGGCAGAAGCCGGTCGAGGAGCGGGTGCGGATCTTGCGCCAGTTCCAGCGTGTCATGATCGATTCGCTGGATGAGATCAGCGACGTGCTCACCCAGGACACCGGCAAGAGCCGCCAGGATGCCGTTATCGAGGCGTTTATGACGGTACACTTGCTCGATGAGTATTGTAAGCATGCACCGCACTGGCTCAAACGGCGGCGGGTCTCGCGCGGCCTCTATCTGTTCAAGTGGTGTTATGTCGAGCCGCATCCATACGGGGTTGTTGCAGTGATTTCGCCCTGGAACTACCCCTTCAATCTGGCGATGTCGCCGCTTTTGGCCGCGCTGATCGCGGGTAATACCGTATTGCTGAAGCCCTCCGAGGTCACAGCAGGGACTGGGAAGTTGATGGAGGATTTGTTCGCGCGTGTACCGGAGTTGTCGCCCTTCGTACGCGTAATCCATGGTGATGGAGCGGTTGGGGCGGCGCTGGTGAATTCTGCTCCAGATTATATCTTCTTCACTGGCTCCGCCCCCACAGGTCGCGCTATCTCGCATACTGCAGCCGAAAAACTCATTCCAATGAGTCTGGAACTTGGCGGGAAAGATGCGATGATTGTGCTCGAAGATGCAGATCTGGTGAAGGCGGCGCGTTGGGGCGCTTGGGGCTCGTGTTTCAACGCGGGACAGAGTTGCGTGGCCGTGGAGCGGGTATATGTGGTCGAGCAGGTCTACGATGAGTTTGTGCGTTATGCGGCCATAGAACTCCAGAAGCTTCAAATTGGCTATACCCGTGACACGATCAGCCCGTTCTACGTCGGCCCAATCAGTGATCCGCGCCAAGTTACAATCATTAAGCGCCATCTTGACGATGCGCTTGCCAAAGGTGCGCAGGTTTTGGTGGGCGGTTCCATCGAGGGTATGTTCGTCGAACCAACGATGCTCATAGACGTTGATCATAGCATGCAGGTGATGCATGAAGAGACGTTTGGTCCATTGATGCCGATTATGAAGGTGAAGAATGAAGCTGAAGCAATTCGTCTTGCCAACGATAGCTTGTATGGCCTCGGCGCTTCGATTTGGAGCGTTGACCTGGAACGGGCGCAACGCGTAGCTCACCAGATCGAAGCGTCATCGGTAATTATTAATGATACTGTTGCCCAATTCGCAATTCCTATGCTGCCATTTGGCGGGGTGAAGCAGTCGGGC
>JAKSDJ010000160.1 GCA_022360155.1 Chloroflexales bacterium
CGTCGCGATGGCAAGCAGAAGGACAGAAAAGAGTGTGGGAATATTCGCCTCTCGATTGAGATCAAATAGGTTTAGTACGGATGTTGGGACGAGTTGACTAAATCGGTAACGCAAAACCTGTACACCGATATTTGTTATTGCCAACACGCTGGTTATCAGCATAAGCAGGGTGAAGATACGTGCAGGGCGAATCGCAACATTTCGGTGGATCTCTGTCATCGCATGCCTCTTTCATTGTAGGAGAGCGGGTGTTAAAGCGTTATGAGCATGTTATTAGAGCAACGATCACCTCTGTATATTATATTGTATTAATACTTATTGATTATAAATTAATGTTTTTGCGTGAAATTATAATAATATTGTCATCTTTCTTGCGCTGCGAAACCTTACTGCTCTAATGCGCCGTCTTTTAACGATAATCCATCATGCTTTTTGGGAATGATTGCAGATAATGTGCAGCTTTTCATCCGCCTATCATATGGGGCTGTCTCAAGGCGGTGCGACGCTGCGACGCCGACGGAACGAGTCATTTAGAGGCTGTCGTTGCGAGCGCCATACGTTTGCCGAAACTGTATGACCGGTTTTGACGACACTATCTCCTGGCCTCACCGCAACGTCGTCTCACCGTCTCCTCGCAATGGCGATTACGACGCTGCCTTGTTGGAAGCATTGAGGTGTGGTATACTCGGGGCGAGAAGCTGCCATTCTGAAGCGAACAAAGGCATCCTTATGCTATGTAAACAGTCGTTGAGCTACGGATCTCACGCTGGAAAGCTGGTGCGTTTTCAAGAAACCATTTTGCTTGTCGCCCGGCTGTGAGCGCATAGGGACAGATAGCGCATATTTGTGATGCATCGTTTGGAATGACACTTGCATTCTCGATTATCACCTTGGAAAAACCCCTCCAGCAGACCATATAGCCAGATTATTAAGTAAAAAGAGGCACTATGACAGATGCACCAATTGTTTTGCACGAAATCAACGGCGCGGTAGCGACGATCACGCTCAACCGCCCGCAGGCGCTCAATGCCCTCAGCCCAGAGTTGATGGACGCGCTGATTACCATCATTGCCGAGCTCGACGGGAACGACGCCGTACGCTGCCTGGTGTTGACCGGCGGGCCGCGCGTCTTTGCCGCTGGCGCTGACATTAAAGCGATGGCCGAAGCCTCGCCGACAGCCATCATCGAGCGGCGCAGCATCGAGAAGTGGGAACAGATTCGCCGCTGCCGCAAGCCAATCATCGCCGCCATCAGCGGGTATGCCTTGGGCGGCGGCTGCGAGTTGGCGATGTTGTGCGACATCATTGTGGCCAGCGAGACTGCCCAGTTTGGCCAGCCCGAAATCAATATTGGCGTCATCCCTGGTGCGGGCGGCACCCAGCGCCTGACCAGGGCGATCGGCCCCTACCGGGCGATGGAGCTAATCCTCACTGGTGTGATGCTCAGTGCCCGTGACGCCTATGCCGTCGGGCTGGTCAACCGAATCTGCCCGGTCGAAAGCTTCCTCGCCGAGGCGCAACGCTTGGCCGCCGAGATCGCGGCCCGTCCGCCGATTGCGGTGCGTATGGCGCGCGAAGCGGTACGTTATGGCGCCGAAACAACTGTTCGTGACGGCTTGGAGATCGAGCGGCGTAACTTCTATCTACTCTTCGACACCGAAGACCAGAAGGAAGGAATGCGCGCCTTTATCGAGAAACGCAAAGCCGACTTTAAGGGGAAGTGAGGGTTAAGGATGAGCGAAGAGCAAACTGTTCTCTATGCAGTCAAAGATAGCATTGCAACGATCACGTTGAATCGGCCTCAGGTCTTCAATGCCTTCAACGAACGCTTGCACCGCGATTTGCGCGATGCGCTGCGCCAGGCCGAACGTGACAATATGGTGCGCTGTATTGTGTTGACCGGGTCGGGGAAGGCATTTTGCAGCGGCCAGGACATCAAAGACATACCGCTTGACGGCTCGCGTTCGCTAGGCGATAGCGTACGCAACAACTACAACCAGCTCACCCTGAAGCTGCGCAGTATTCCCAAGCCAATTATCGCGGCGGTGAATGGCGTTGCCGCTGGCGCGGGCTTCAGTATGGCCTTGGCATGCGATTTTCGTGTTGCGGTAGACAGCGCACGTTTCGTCGCTGCGTTCGCCAACATTGGTCTGGTTCCCGATACAGGTATGACCTACTTTTTGCCCCGCCTGATCGGCCACGCCCGCGCGGTGGAGTTGTGTATGCTCGGCGGCACGATTGACGCCTCGACTGCATACAGCTATGGTATGCTCAACGCTGTTGCCAGCCCCGAGGAGTTCCCATCCAAGGTGCAGGAGTGGGCCGAGCGTCTGGCAAACGGCCCTGCGACGGCCCTAAGCCTGATGAAGCGCAGCTTCGAGTTGTCGCTCAACACAACCCTCGACAAGGTGCTCGACTACGAGGCCCAAGCCCAGCAAATTGCCGGTAGTAGCGCTGAATATGCTGAGGGCGTGCAAGCCTTTCGCGAGAAGCGCAAGCCGAAATTCAAGTAACAAGTAACTCACGACTCACAATATACAACTATGATAAGTGAAACAATCGCCGTTCTTGGCAGCGGCACAATGGGCGCGGGTATTGTCCAGGTCGTTCTGTTCGCTGGGCTGCCCGTCGTCCTCTATGATGTCAGCGCCGAGATCCTCGATCGCGCCCATGAGCGCATCGCCGCCGGCCTGAGTAAGCAAGGTCGCCCTGACGCCATCCAGCAGTTGCGCACAACCACAACGCTCGACGAGATTGCCGGCGCCGCACTGGTGATCGAGGCCGTGCCCGAGAATATGGACTTGAAGCGGGATCTCTTTGCCAAAGTGGGGGCGTTGTGCCCCGCGCCCGCCATCATTGCCAGCAATACTAGCTCGCTGCCGATTGCTGCTCTGGCCGCAGCTTGCCCACAGCCCCAGCGCGTTGCCGGACTCCACTTCTTCAACCCGGTCCACCGGATGGCGCTGGTCGAGGTTATCCGCACCCCCCAGACCGACGAACCGACGGTTGCCTCATTGCTAGCCTTTGCCGAGCGCTTGGGCAAGACGCCGGCGCTGGCTCGCGATACACCCGGCTTTATTGTCAACCGTGTGGCCCGGCCCTTCTATGGCGAGTCGCTGCGCTTGCTCGGCGAGAATGTCGCCCGGGCAGCAACAATTGACACTGTGGTGCAGAAAGCCGGCGGCTTCCCGCTCGGCCCCTTCGCACTGATGGATCTGATTGGGATCGATGTCAACTTCGCGGTCACCCAATCGGTCTATGCCCAGTCGTTCAACGAGCCGCGCTATCGCCCCCATCTCATCCAGCAGCAAATGGTGCTGCAGAACACTCTGGGGCGCAAGACCGGCAAGGGTTTTTACAATTACGGCGGGCAGCAAGACGCCGCTCGCTCTGAGACTCAAACGCCGCCTCGCATCGCAGGCAGCGTGATCTGCAGCAGCGGTACGTGGGCGCCGGGTTTGGCCGACCTCTGCGGGGCGGCGGGGCTACGCCTGATCGAGGAATTGCCCAGCCCCCTGCCAGAAGATCTACGCGCCGCCTTTGTCGTTGCCGGCAAGGACGAAGGCGCGGTGGACCTGGTGCTGACCCTGGAGCGCATGCTGCCCGATGAGATGCCGATCTTTGTCCAGTGCGCCGATATTATGGCCTGCGAGTTGGCAAGCCTCATGATTTATCCGGCGCGGCTGGTTGGCTTCGACGGGATGTTCATGAACGGCGCGATCACACTCGTCGCCACACCGCTGTTGAGCGAGGAGACTCGCGCCACTGCCACCGTTCTTGTGCAGAGCTTGGAACGCGAGCCGGTCTGGATTGCCGATGCAGCCGCGCTGATCGTGCCGCGCATCGTCGCGATGCTGGCTAACGAGGCGGCCTTCGCGGTTGGCGAGGGCGTCGCCGAGCCTGATGCGATTGATACGGCGATGTGGCTAGGCACGAACCACCCGGTTGGTCCGCTGGCCCGTGCCGCCGATCTAGGCTATGCCAGGATGGTCGCCATTCTTGACCATCTCCGCACCGAGTACGGCGATGAGCGCTACCGGGTTGCACCAGCCCTGCGCCGTGCCGCGCGAGTGGGTCGCCTGGGGTGACAAACAACGAGCCAGTAAGCTACATCGACGTGGAAGATCAGCCGCAGACTCAAGCAAATCTGCGGCTATCTACAATACATTCGTGCCGATGTGCCTCATCCATGTGCTATTGCAGAACTATAATCCTGCATCGTGCCGGTAGACCGGGACGATGCCGCGCAAGCCTAATCGAGGATCGCAACCGCGCGCACCGGCGAACCAGCCCCGCCCCTAATCCGCTTCAGGGGCGGACAGAACGTTTGGGTGAATTCGGTGTTTGAGGCGTTGGGATGCGCGGTATTCC
>JAKSDJ010000522.1 GCA_022360155.1 Chloroflexales bacterium
ACGGCAGCGCCGACGATCTGATGTTTCAACCCTCACCCGGCGTGATAACCGGGTGCAACTCAATGATGTGACCGAATCCTATCAGCAAATTATTGTTTCAACCCTCACCCGGCGTGATAACCGGGTGCAACGTGTTGCGATTTAATCATAAGTCGATCGTGTATCGGTTTCAACCCTCACCCGGCGTGATAACCGGGTGCAACCATTCTTATGCCTTTTGTCATAATGACACTGATATAGTTTCAACCCTCACCCGGCGTGATAACCGGGTGCAACCCGCGCTCAATGCCCAACCGATCTGCAAGATCGAAGTTTCAACCCTCACCCGGCGTGATAACCGGGTGCAACGCCGCCAAACCCTCGATTCTTATCGTTCGGCGCAGAAGTAACGATCAATACAATCCTCTATATTTCCTCCTTTCATAGGTTTTTTCTCCATATTGCAGATCAACTTCTGATCGGTTGACGCTGTTTGGCTGCGTGTTTCCATCTGCATTTGGCGCGAACCCCCTGGCGGTTTCGTCATCACTGCCGATCCGCGCGACCTAGAAAACTAATGGATCGTGTATGTCATACGGCAATCTGCGTCCGATACATTGCACATAGCGCTCATGCGGCTCCTGAAGCCGGTAGATACGCAAACTATCCTGTGCAATATCTATTTCTTGTTCTAAGACGTTGCGCAGTTGTGCTAACTGCATCGCATTGACGACACACTCAAATACGCTCAACTGGATCCGCTGGCCAAAACCTTCGCAAATTTTGGCGACTCGCCGCAAGCGCCGCCGCCCGTCTTTCGTCGTTGTATTGACATCATACGTCACTAAGACTTCCATGTCCAGCCCTCCACGCTTACGAACGATAGATAAACGGCGGATAATGGCTCAGATCACCTCGTAAATGCCGTGCCAGCAGTCGGGCCTGAATATGCGGAACAAGCCCAATCGGCGTCTCCTGCTTGATCACACGCAGGTTGATGATCTCTTCCTTGCGTTGTTGATACGCCGTCAAAACGATTTTGCGCCCGTCATCATTGAGCAGCACCGCTCCGCCGGGATGTTCGTCAAAATGTTCGGCCTGCACTTGCTTTCGATTGATCAGCGTCAGCGCCAGCCGATCGGCAAATGGCGCTCGTAATTCTTCCATGAGATCGAGCGCCAATGATGGTTTACCGGGCCGTAAGGCATGCAGGTAGCCCACTTGCGGATCAAGCCCAACGCCCTCTAACGCTGCCGAACACTCGGCCTGCACCAGCGCATACAGAAATGACATCAGCGCATTCACGCGGTCACGCGGCGGGCGGCGGGTCCGTCCGTCCATCGTAAAGACTTCGCGATCCCCGCGCACCATACAGCCAAAGGCATCGAAGTAGGTCCGCGCCGCCTCACCCTCAACACCCCGGATTGTATCCATATCATCGATCGCTTTCAGCCGCTCCAGGGCTGCTGCCAGGCGGGCAGACGCCTCGCGCAGCGCGTTGGCATCATCTGTTTGCTTTACTTCGCGGGCGGCGCGCAGCATCGTCGCGCGGCTGTTCTGGATTTTCGCCGCCACGATCTGGCGCGCCAGCGTGACGGCGTGCGCCGCATCGGAAAGGGCTAGGTGTTGGGCTCGACGTAGCAGCACATTGCCGCGTTGCGGGCCTTCTACCCGCGCGGTAAAGCGCCCGGTGCGGCTCAACCAGACCAGCCTGCGCCCATCCTCGGCACAACGCTGGATCAAAAAAGGCGTGACCGTCACCTGGCCAAATACCACAATCCCGCTCAAGCGACCTAACGGCAGACGCAGCTTTGTCTCGCGCTCCACCGCAATCCGTACGGTGTCGTGATCGAGGTGCAACACCGCGCCTTGGGTTTGCACATACAGGACATTCAATAGTTCACGCATCGCCCGCCTCCAACGGAATGAAAAGCGCGCCCTGCAGCCCGCGCAGACGCGCGCTTTCGGCTACGACAAACGGCATGCAGACGTTGATCAACGAGCAATTCGGGCAGCGCTCGTCGTTGGGTGCGGTTGGCACATGCTGCTGCGTCAGCATGGCGCGAATCGCCGCGATGATCTGGATGGTTTGCTGTTGCAATACTGCGGTAAACTGCACCTCATAGCGCCGCCGGGTCGCGCCGTAGTAGATCGCTCCGCGCGGCACGACCGTCTGAAACATCTCTTCCAGGCACAGCGCCTGGGCGCAGAGCTGATAATCCGCATGCGGCCCATGGCGCTTGCCCGATTTGTACTCCACTGGATACGGCCCGTGGTCGTGCAGTTCAACGGCATCGGCCTTGCCGTGGATGCCGTAGCGGTCCGACCAGAGCGGCAGCGCCCGCAGCGTCGTCATGCCGCGATTAGCGGCGCTATCGGCGCTATCAACGCGCTCGTGCATCCGCATGCCCCGCATCGTAAAAATGTTTTCGTCGTAGGTCTGCTCGACGTGGATCAGCGCAGATTGGCGCGGGCAGTAGCTGTAGTGTTCAATGGCTGAGATCATAACGAGTTCGGTTGGAAGCGAAGGATTCGTCATACGATGGCGCTTTCTGCTGCTACAAAGTCGTTGGATGGCTCAGATCGACTCGCGGCGCCCGCTGCTTGGTGATTGTTATGGTAGCAATCGCCAAGCAGCAAGCGCTTCCTATCCTATCCTGCCAGACTGTTTTTTCCGCTATGTTTGATCGCAGTACTGTTACCCCGCCAGCCGCTCGATGGTCACTCCATCCGGCATCGTCTCCTGTTCAGGAACGATAACGCTATAATCAGAAAAATGACGCGGCGTTGTCACGCCATCATTCAATCTGATTTTTATGGTCTCGAAGAGCGTGTGGGCCGGCGCATTGCCCAGCGGCGACTCGTGGGTGAAGATGTAGAGGCCACGGCAGGCGATCATGCCCCGTGAGGCCGACCGATCCAGATCCCACATCTGCGGCAGCGCCTGCCAGAACAGCGCCAAGTCATCGTTTGTCACGCCGGTGCGGGCGGCAAAGTGCGGGTTGAAGAAACCGTGGGCGCGATAGAGGCCGTAGGGAACGAGCGACTTGCGGCCCATCTCTGTCTGCTTCCCGCTCTTGCCTTCGCCTGTATCCTCAGCCACGACGATTTTTGCGTCCTCCTCACGGGTTACGGCAACACGGGTGATCGAAACATCCAGCGGAACGATTGTGTCGAGTGAGCGAGCGAAGGTGATCTGCAGCGGCCCGCGCACTTGGCCACAGTTCACACCGGTGGTCATCACCGCGCCAAACATGCGGATGTCATAGAAATTCTGGCACATCCAGGCCCGCGCCTTGTCAATATCATCTTTGTTCTGCTTGGCGCCGGTAGATTTCAGGTCCAGCGCCTCGTAAGCCCGGCGATGGATAGCATTCAGCGCCTCGCCGCCACTCTGTACATAAATTTTGTAACGGCCCTGATCGCCCTGAGCCACATCGACAAAATCGCGCACTTTGCGTTTGATCGCTACATCGGTCATCAAGCCTTGCATGGTTTCGGGGTCGACCCGCGGCAGGTTGCCGGCGTCGGGGTCGCCGTTGGGATTGCCGTCGGTCACATCGAAGAGCAACACGAAATCGTGGCGGCGGCTGATGTCGGTGTAGACAGGTATCGCGGTTGTCATTGGTGTTTCTCCTTACCTATTCCAGTCGGTTTGCTCCACAGTTCTACTGAGCCGAACCATCGTCGTTGGTTGGGGCCGCCTCTGCCGCAGCCGCCTTTTTGCGTGCGCTGGCGGCAATGGCCTCGGCGCGCTGGTGGGCGCGCTGGTGGTAATAGCCTAATGAGAACAGCCCCTGCTCTTCAAGGGTAAGCGTGCGCGGAAAGCTATTCAGCCCCGTCGTTACTTCTTCCAGGCGGCGTTGCAGAGCGTAATACGCATTCGGGTTGTCCCGTTCCAGCTTGGAGAGATGGGGCTGGGCGCCGCGCATCAATCGTCCAAAGACCGAAGCCGGGGCCGACGAAGCAGTGCCAAAGAAGCGGTCGACAATCGTGGCCTTCGCGCCGGGAATAGCCACCCGTTGAATGTCTTCCAGCACGGCGAGCAGCCGCCCACAGCGGTAGGCCGGGTTGTCATTGGCCGGGTCGAGGTGTACCATACAATCCTCCTGTTGTCCTGATTGCCGGCTGGCAAATACAAGCTTGATCAAAGCGGCTCGTTGCGGGGTTACTTTCTGTTCGGCGCGGTTGCGACGCACAGCCTGAAACAGCAGTCCCCAAGGCAAGGGCGCACCGGTCAGCGCCGTACGCAGCAGCGTGCGCGGTGTCGTGGGCACGATATCCTTCGCCTCGCGCACCGTCGCTACGGCGAGCGGGAAGAGTCCCAGCGGCTTCGGCTCTTCACCGGATTGCCCGACGATGCGCTGCCATGCGAACCACCAGCGCAGGTTGGTCTGTACCACGCCGACAGTGGTATCAATCCAGTCGCGCACAACCACCCGCGCCCCGCTGCCGGAGAGGGTCGTGGCGTAAAAGGCGGTGTCGTCGACTTCAGCGCTTTGCTTGCCGCTACGCGGCGATTCGAGCAATGCGCGCACAGCCTCCGGCTGCGGGTCGTTCATGAAGGTCAGCAAATCAAAGCCGACATCATCGCGCGTCCAGAAAATAAACGCTGACCCGCCCAGGATGATGCGGCTGCTTTGGTCGGACAGCAAGTGATTGGCTGCCTTGGTGAAATGTTCGCCACAGTCGGCGCATGTGGGCGCAATCAGCGAGGCTTCGAGGCCGTAGGACTCGAAGGCTTCAGCGTTGGCCGAGATGATGGCAGTGCCACTTGTCTGCCCGCCTGGTACGCCTTTGATTTTGCCCTGCAAGCGATCAAGGACCGGGCGCTGCCGCCCACAGACAATGCACTGCATAACCGTGGCCACATCGTCTGCCGGTGCGTTGAGGGCGGCCCAGAATGATTGCACGGCAGGCAGATCGACCACAAACCTGTCGTGTACCCGAAAGGTGATCAGTTCGCCATAGTTGAAGTCATCCGTTAACTCAAGTTGTTCGGCGGGCGTCTCTTGTAAAAAGCGTAACACGGCCGCCACTTCAGGCGCTTGGGTTTGCTCCGCACAACGGGAGAGCAGGTCAAGATAAGCGGCGTGGCACTGCTTCACGCGCTCAGGCTTCGCGCCTTCGCCGCCCAAGCCAAGGGTGTAATCGGCTTTGTCGGCCAGCAGCAGCGGCTTGATGTCTGCCGTACGCTGAATTTGCGGCACAAGCCGGCGCTGCCCGCGCTTCGTCTTTGGGTTGGACGGATCGGCGGTGTCGGTTGGGCGCGGTGAAAGGAGTCGCCCATTGCCGTCAAGCTCGATAATGTAGCGTACCGGCGCTTCGTTGTAGAGCACTGGCGGTAATTCCATACGCCAGTCGGCATACTCCTTGAGGCGTTGCAACAGCATATCTACACTCCTCCCCAGGGCGGCACGCGCAGCACGCCCGCGTCGAGCCGGGCGTTGAAAAAATGCGGTGTGCCGCGGCCTGACGTATCGGGTTGGTAGTTCAGGTCGAGCAGCATCGGGCCGAGGTCGTCACTCAGGTCTACCGGCTGCTCGCTGCCATCGGGCAGCGCGAAGGCGGCGCTGAACTCGCGACAGCCCAGGTAGGGCGTGTTGAAACAGCGCCCGCTTGCAACCCGGCGGCGAAACTGGTCGCGGTACTTGGCCGGGTCGGCGTCAGCGTGGGGTTTCAGTTCCACCTGCGCCCGAATCAAGTAGGCCACGTCGCGCAGGGCCAGGGTGTGGCGCTGGGCGCGGTCGGCGCTGGCATCGTAACCGCCGCCGTCAGCCTGCCAACTGCGGGCCGTTCGCTCGCTCTGGCGCGTGTTGATCTCGTTGCGCAGGATCGAAGCGTAGCGGATGGGCTTGAGCACCCAGATTTCTTCGACGCGCCATGTAAACTCCGGCTTCCAGAACACCGCTTCCAGCACGCCGCGGGCGGCGGAAGGAGTCATCACTGGGTAGGTCACGCGCTCGACTTTCATTTCGGGACGGGTAAAACAGGCCCATTCGCCCCAGACTTTGATCGTCAACGGCACACTATTGTTGGACATACCAACTCCTTTCTTGCACGAGCTTCAGTTACACGACCAATTGCTCAAGATCGAGGTCATTTCCGCTTACGCCCCGCAAGGGATCATACTTTCCCTGCCAAATGCCCACGCTAGGCAAGGCGTCGGGCAGCAGCTCGCCAATCAGCCCGCGTTGGCGATAGCGGGTCGCTTCGCGGGTGCGCAACGAGACCATATAGGGCCGCAGGCGACGCAAGATGCCGCGGGCCAGGGCCGGGTTGTGGCATAGCGTGTTGATCGCCCCCTGCACGGCTTTCTGTTCTGCTTCGCTGCCGTAGAACACAATCACGTCTTCGGTGTCGTCGTCGATCATGCGAAACTGCTTGGCGACATCGCTATAGTTGAGTTGGGCGCGCAGCTTCTGAATACCCTCGCGGTCGGTTTCAACTGTTTCAAAGAGTTTGCGGAAGTAGCGCGCCGGAATAGCCGGGTCGTCTACGTCGAGAGCGCCAGCGCCAAGCAAACTCTCGGTGATGCCCACGCCAACCCGATACGCGCCTTTGGGCGTGCTCCCCTCCGCCGGGCGCACAATCAGCACCCGACCGCGGTCGAGCCTGCCCTCACGATTGCAGCGCCCTGCCGCCTGGATCACGCCATCCAACGGGCCGAGCGCCCGCACCACACACGGAAAATCCAGATCAACGCCGGCTTCCACCACCTGAGTCGAAACGAGACGACACGGCTCGCCCGCTACGAGCCGCCGCTTGACTTCAGCAATCACCGTCCGCCGGTGCGCGCCACACAGCAACGTCGACAGGTGCAGCGCCTGAGGGTCGTTCAGCGCATCGAGAAGGGCCAGCGCGTCTTTTTTCGTGTTGACAATCGCCAACACCTGTTGCTCGGCCCACAACAGATCGGCAATCTCGCCCCAACTGAGCGTCTGCTGCGTGCGCCAGTCGTAGGCCACACGCCGCAGCGCGTCGAACCACTGTTTGGGCTCCGGCACAATCTCGCGGCCCTGTACCTGCTGAAAGAGCGGGATGGCTTCGAAGGCAGGCTGGGTCGCTGTCGAAAGCACCACCGTGGCTCCGTAGTGCGTGGTCAGTTGGGTAAGACCATCGAGGATAGGTTTGAGCAGATGCGGTGGCAGCGCCTGGGCCTCGTCCAAAATAATGACGCTCTTCGCCAGCCGATGCAGTTTGCGGCAGGGGCTGGTTCCGCAAGCAAACATGCTCTGAAAGAGTTGCACCGTCGTTGTCACCACAATGGGCGCATCCCAATTCTCGGCGGCCAGACGCGCCCATTGCTGTCCTGGCGTAAACTCGTCGTGTTCGCCACGAGTCTGCTGGGCGCTGCTATGGTGTTCCAGCACGACGGGCGCGTCATCATCTCCTGCGCCAAAAATGGCGCGATAGGTATCCGCCGTCTGTTCTGTGATGCTGATAAATGGTACGGCCACGATAATGCGCTGGAGTTGATGTTCAAGGGCGTGACGCAGAGCAAAGGCCATGCCAGAACGAGTCTTGCCGCCGCCGGTCGGCACGGTGAGCCGGAACCAGCCCGGCGGTAGAGACGCTGCTGCAAGACAGGCTTCATAAATGGCGTGGCGCGCCCGTGTTACCACCCGCTGATCCTGGCCGCTGAACTGGCGTTGCTGCTGCTCCAGGCGCTCCCATAGTTCGGCCAGGGTCACGCCGCTGCCACGGAGCGCAGTCTTATTTTTATTGAAGTGATACTCGGTGTCGAGAAAATCGGCGTCGACCAGCGTTGAAAAGAGCATGCGCAGAAAGAACTCGGCGGCGTGGCGATTCGTTCGCATAGTGGACGGCAGCGGCAGCGGCAGGGGCGGGTCAAGGGCGGGCAGCAGCGCTCGCGCAGCATCCAGTGCGATGTCAATGGCCGAGCCATGTTCCTTTTCTTTCTCAGCCAGCCAGTTTTTGTATTCGGTAGGCGACTTCAATCCACCGTGATGCCCCTGCACCAGCAGCGACAGCGGCTCCATATGCTTTTGCGCATATTTCGCCCCCGCTGCTTTGTGGTCAGGTCCATGGCCACGATGCTCCGGCTCGGTTACACAGCGCTTCAGATAGTCTTGAAAAGCAGGATTGCATTTACCCAGGTCGTGCCAGATGCCCAACCAGTAGGCCAGATCCTCAGCGCCAAAGGCGGCGGCGAAGTCGCGGGACATGGCGGCGACGTTCAAAATGTGCTCGTCCAGCATATGCCATTCCGTACTTCCCTCCGCCGGAGTGTGGGCGTATACCATCGTTTCCTCCTTATGTGGTGCGGCCTTCTATAGCTCTCGGTTCCCTGCGGCTGCACGGCTTCTGTGCTTGCCGACGTCCCGGCGGTTTCCGAGTCTGGCGAGGCGCAAGCTGGAGTCGGAAAGCCAGTTAGGTACGGTTCTCGATACCGTTCAAGTTAGACCATAGTTCGCCGCCATGCGCTGCACTTCCGCCGTCAGCTCCTCTCGCAACGCTTCCGGCGCAAGCACCACCACATCGGCGCCCCATTGCCGTATCCAGGGCTTCATCTCCAGGGTGCTGCCGACTTGCACGGTAAACAGGCACGAACCATCGGGCAGATCCTCAAGCCGCTGGCTGTGGTGCCAGACGCTTTCCTTGACCCGCTGCACCACTGGTGGCGCAAAGCGCAGCGTCACCTCAATGCCGCCCTCGTCGCGCCAGATCACGCCCCAGGCATTGGCGAGCTGTCGTTGCGGATCGAACGTCTCCGGGATGAGGTAACGCTCGTCTGTGACCTGCAGCGAACGCATCCGCTCCACCTTAAAGGTGCGCAGGGCTTGGGCCTGATCATCGAAACCAATCGCATAGCAGGCATAGCCAATGCCGGAGGGTTCCAGGTAGTAGGGCGCAAAGCTGCGTTCCGTCGTCTGTCCCTTACGGTCACGGTAGCAAAACCGAACTTTCCGCCGTTCGGCCCATCCCTGGGTTATTCCTTCCAAGGCTGCGACATACTCCGGGCGCGGGCGACGGTGGCGCACCGCGTTGGCCGCCATATCCATATGGTCGGACATCAGCGGCGAGCGTGTTCGTAAGCTATCAGCCAGCTTTTCTAACGCCTGCACCACATGGGGGTTATGCTCGTCGCTGTGCCGCGACAGCAACCGTACTGCCAGATAGAGCGCCATCAGTTCATCATTCGTTAATTTCAGTGTGGTCAATGAACGGCGGTGATCAAGCTTGTAGCGTCGCCTATCCTGGATCAGCCCGGTACCCCGCCCTTCGAGAAATTGGATGTCACGATAGATAGTGCTAGGATTCACCCCAAGGGCGCGGGCGATCTCGCCCGTCGTCAACCCTGCCGGGTGGCGCACCAGCAGCCGTTCAATCGCATCAAACCGCTCGTATTTGCTCTCTGTCTGTTTCATTTGCACCTCACGATAAGTATAGGGGGTGTTCCTTGCGAAACCTGCACGATTTGTCGCAGAATGCGATCTATTTTGAAGAATCCGTGCGTCGGCAAATGATACGATAAAGCGTTGGCCTGGAGCCGTGGGGAGAGGGATTGACCTTGGGATGCAGCGCGCCCTCTTTCGCAGGGCTACGCGCCCTGTATGCAAAGGCGGATGGGGTAAGCCCCCATGGCGCGCCAATACCACAGATCTGCCACAGATGAGGGAGGGTGTGATGCCTTGGCGTAACACAAAGTCGCATGCTCACCACCCGCCTTCCTTACGCTGCACGCATGCAACCCTTGCAGCAGAGGGTTCTGGGGGAGGCGAAGAGGCAACAAGATGACGAGGGGAGGACGCGGAGAGGCGAGCCAGGCGCCACCCCAATCCGCTGCGATACGCTGAGCACAACCCGTTCGCTTGTGCCCCGACGCGCGTATCGCAGCGGAGGCCTCCGCCGCAAGCCGCGCCTCAAAATCCAGCGCCGGCCAGTCGGGGAGATCGAGCCCGCCCGGCCCGGCGCAAGCCGCGACCTGCCCGGCCACCGTCTCGGGCTGGGCCATGTTCAGCCAGAAGATCCCACCGGGAAAGCGCTCGCGATAGCGATGGGTGAACTCAGCGGCGAGCTGGGTCTTACCAATCCCGCCCAACCCAGTGATGGCCGGGAGCAGCGCGGCGGTCTGCGCCTGCGGGTCGAGCAGGATCGCCGCCAGCGCGTCCAGTTCGTCGGTACGTCCGGTAAACAAGGGATTGGGCGGGTAGGGGGTCTGAAAAGCCGGGCCAGCGGGTGCGTGCGGGAGCTGAATGGTTAGCTTGATCAGGGTGTGCCCAGCAATATCACCAATGGATACATGCCCAAACTGATTGCCCACGCCGAAGGACAGCAGCGTCTCGCCCGTCGCAAGCTGCCGCCCGGCCAGCGCCTGGAGCGCCGCCGTGTAGGGCGCAAGATGCTGTTGGGCGGCATCTGGGGCAAGCTGACCCGCTTGCACACGGGTCAGCACCTGCGCCAGACCGGCCACCTGGTCGGCCAGCGCCGGGGGAAGCGCAGCGCGCAGCACCGCACGGAGATCGGTTGATGCGTCCATCGGCAGTTCTCCGTTCCATCACCGTTTCATGGCATATCGTTCGGAGTATACCACACGGGGCCGCCCGATCACAAGCAGCGCCCGCCGGCGCGCCAGCGCCCCGCCGGCGACCAGCTCAGGCAGCGGCGCCGCGGCCCGTGGCGTGTTTAGTCGTGGTCGAACGCATTCCCCAATGGATCGAGCCCAAGCTGTTGCAACACCGCGCGGGAAGCCTCAGCAGCCGAACCCGGCGCTGGGGCGTCAGGCAGCGCACAGGGCATGGGCGGG
>JAKSDJ010000626.1 GCA_022360155.1 Chloroflexales bacterium
GTAATGCGATTGTTGTCTTTATGTCGGTCGAGTTGATGCTCAACGCTGCGAACCTGGCCTTTGTCGCCTTCGCCCGCGAGCAGATGAGCGTAGATGGCCAGGTATTGGTCTTCTTCGTGATTACCGTCGCAGCAGCGGAGGTGGCGGTTGGTTTGGCGCTGTTGGTCGCAATCTTTCGGTCCAAACGGACGACTGATGTGGATGAGGTCAGCATCCTGAAAGGATAAACGAAGAATGGTGAGCGATGAAAGCGGGCGTTCAAACAGCCCGCATCGTTTGTCACCCCTATATTCCTTCGTTCGGAGAAAATGATGCTCGAATCGAATTGGTTGCTTGCGGCCATCCCGTTACTGCCGCTCCTCGGATTTCTGATCAATATTTTTTTTGTGAAGCGCGAACGGGACGCCGGCTATATTGCCTCAGGCGCTGTGCTGCTCGCGTTTGTCGTGGCGCTTATCGCCTTCGTGCAACTGGCGTCGCTGCCTGCCGAAGAGCGACGCATGCAGGTTGTTCTCTGGGAGTGGATCAACACGGGTGATTTCCGTATCCCCTTTGGCCTGTTGTTCGACCCGCTGTCGGCGGTGATGACGCTGCTGGTCACAGGAGTCGGCGGGCTGATCCATGTCTACTCGATCGGCTACATCCATGGCGATGTGCGCCCGGTACGCTATTTCGCCTATCTCAACCTGTTTGTCACGATGATGCTGCTCCTGGTTCTGGGCAACAATATGCTGTTGCTCTTCCTGGGCTGGGAGGGCGTCGGTCTCTGCTCATTCTTGTTGATTGGCCACTGGTTCGACCGGCGCTCGGTGCCGCCGGGCATCAACCCGGCAGGCGCGGCGGTCAAAGCATTCGTGGTCAACCGGATTGGCGATGCGGCATTCTTGCTTGCGATGATGGCGATCTTCGCCCACTTCGGCACCCTGACCTTCTACGAAGTCGCCGTGAATAACGGGGTGATCGAGGGCTTCCTGGAGCACGCCAATGAAATTAACGGCTTGACCTTCAGCATCCCCGGCCAGAGCTTTCTGGTTGCGACGGGTATCTCGTTCCTGCTGCTGATCGGTGTAACCGGCAAGTCGGCCCAGATCCCATTGTTTGTCTGGCTACCCGATGCGATGGCCGGTCCCACTCCGGTTTCGGCGCTGATCCACGCGGCAACCATGGTGACGGCAGGGGTTTACCTGATGGCGCGCACCCACTCGATCTTCGAGCTTTCGAGCGCGACGATGGGCTGGGTCGCATGGATCGGGGCGCTGACCGCATTCCTGGCAGCGACAGCCGCAATCACTCAGTGGGATATCAAGCGTGTGTTGGCCTATTCGACGGTCTCGCAGCTTGGTTACATGGTCGCCGCCGCCGGCATGGGCGTCTACGCCGCCGCACT
Source organism: Chloroflexales bacterium (assembly GCA_022360155.1). Taxonomy (GTDB): domain Bacteria; phylum Chloroflexota; class Chloroflexia; order Chloroflexales; family Chloroflexaceae; genus JAKSDJ01. Next base: position 1,388 of record JAKSDJ010000626.1, read on the forward strand.
GTTTCACCTGCTGACCCACGGCATCTTCAAAGCGCTGCTGTTCTTGGGTAGCGGCTCGGTCATTCATGGCGCCCACGAGAACCAGGATATGCGCAAAATGGGCGGCTTACGCGAGCATATGCCCTGGACCTTTTGGACCTATATGATTGGCGCGCTCGCGCTGGCAGGCATCTTTCCCCTGGCTGGCTTCTGGAGCAAGGATGAAATCGTCGCCTATGCCTGGACCAACCAGCAGACACCGATTTTTATTCTGCTGCTCCTCTCTTCGCTGCTCACAGCATTCTATATGGGTCGCCAGGTGGCGCTGATCTTTTATGGACAGCAACGCGATACAAGCTATCAAGCCCACGAGAGCGGCAGGGTAATGACCGTACCGCTGATTATTCTCGGGGTCGGCTCCATTATTGCCGGTGCGATGAACTTGCCAGGTGATTACACTGGAGCGCACTTGCTGACGAGTTGGCTCAAGCCCGTATTGGAGGAAGAAGCGGCTAAGTTCGGGTTCACCGAATTTACGTTGGCGGTTATCGCGACGTTAGGCGCAGTGGGCATGGCCTACCTGGGGTGGCGCTTCTATACGAACAATGCGGCCAAAATCAAAGCTGGCGGCAAAGACCCGCTCTATCACTATAGCGGTGACATCTGGGATGCGATGGAAGAGGCCTGGTACTTCGACCGCATTTACGAGCGTTACACCGTTGTGCCTGGCTTCAAAAGGCTCGCCAACTTTATGGCGCGGATCTTCGATCCGGAAGGAATTGATGGACTGGTCAAGGGCGTTGGCTGGACCTTCACCCAGCTTGCTTCGGGGTTACGGGCGATCCAGAGCGGTTATGTGCGCACCTATGCACTGCTGTTCCTGATTGGCGTGGTTGCGGTGCTTGGCTATCTCGTCATGATCGGATAAAACGTTCCAACGTTCCAACGTTTGAACATTTGAACGTTGTTAAGGGTTAGGTTTAATTGCTATGGACCAAATTGGGTTTCCCTTACTTTCCGTCGTGCTCTGGCTGCCAGCCCTGGGCGCGCTGCTTTTGCTGGTGCTGCCGCGCGGGCAGGACGAACTCTATCGCCAGGTCTCGCTGGGCTTTGCGGCGCTGACGTTCGTCGTCTCCTGTACGCTGCCGCTGCTGTTCAATGCCGCGCCAACGCAGACTGATGTCGACTCGCCGCCACTGTTGCAGCTTGTTGACCGGATGGACTGGATCCCGTCGTGGGGGATTAATTACATCGTCAGCCTGGATGGGGTCAGCCTCTGGCTGGTGCTGCTGACGACATTTCTCTCGCCCATTGTGATCCTCTCTACCTGGGACTCGGTCCACAAGCAGGTGCGCTATTTCCAGGTGCTGCTCTTGCTTTTGGAGATGGCGATGCTGGGCGTCTTTTTGGCCCAGGATCTGTTCTTGTTCTACATCTTCTGGGAGTTCTCGTTGATCCCGATGGCCTTCCTGATCGGCATCTGGGGCAGTGCAAATCGCGTCTATGCGGCGACGAAGTTTTTCCTCTACACCTTCGCCGGTTCGGTTTTGATGTTGCTGGCGATTATCGCGCTCTATGTTCTCCATGGCCAGGCGACAGGCAACTACACCTTCGATTTTGTTCAACTCGTCGCGAGCCTGCGCAGCGGCGCACTGACCCTTGACCCAGGATTGGAGCGGCTCTTGTTCGGCGCGTTCTTTATCGCCTTTGCGATCAAGGCCCCGCTGTGGCCCTTCCACACCTGGCTGCCCGATGCGCACGTCGAAGCGCCGACTGCGGGTTCGGTCATCCTGGCCGGGGTGCTGCTCAAACTGGGAACCTATGGGATGATCCGGTTTAATCTGACCCTCTTCCCCGAATCAGCGCAGTGGGCGGCGCCGGCCATCGCTATTCTCGCGGTGATTGGTATCATCTACGGCGCGGTCGTCGCCTATGCCCAGACCGATATGAAGAAGCTGGTGGCTTATTCCTCGGTGAGCCATATGGGCTTTGTGGTGCTGGGTATTTTCGCGCTCAACGGCGTGGGTATCACCGGCGCGATCCTCCAGATGATCAATCACGGTCTGAGCACCGGGGCGTTGTTCTTGATCGTCGGTGTGCTCTACGAGCGCCGCCACACCCGCGAGTTGGCTGAGTACGGCGGGCTGTGGAAGGTCATGCCGGTCTATGCGGGGCTGACCCTGCTCATCGTGCTCTCCTCGGCAGGATTGCCAGGACTGAATGGCTTTATTGGCGAGTACGCCATCATGCAAGGGGCCTTCACCGCGCCAGATTTGGGTTGGCCGTTTCTGGGCTTCGCCGTGATTGGCGTGATTCTGGCGGCGGCCTATCTGCTGCGAATGTTTCGCGGGACGTTTATGGGCGATGTGACCAATCCTGCGAATGCTGAGTTGAGCGATCTCAATGGTCGAGAACTCACGAATCTCGTCTTACTCAGTGTGCCGATTGTCGTCATCGGGCTGTTTCCCACGCTCTTCTTCGCACCGATGCAGAGTAGTGTGGCCGCCGTGATGCGGGGATTGGTTTTTGCGGTCGCTGGACAGTGAAGGATATTTCTTATCGGGTGACACGTTGACAGGAGAGCCTGACGCTTGCTCCAAGTCTTCTGATTGCCGCCTCACTGTATCATCTTGTCAATACAAACGAGTCTAGATATGCAAGCAACGATACCAATGCCCCCGGTCGATCTGACGGTCATCGCGCCGATGCTGACCGTGTTCTGCTGGGCGACAGCGCTGTTACTGATCGATCTCTTCTTCATAGCGGAAGATCAGAAGCGGGTTACCGGATACCTCGCCATCCTCGGCTTCGCCGTCGCGGCGCTGGTTGCGCTTCCGCTGTGGGGAACCGAGTCGTCGACCTTCAGCGGGATGGTCGTGTTGGATAGTTTCGCCCTGATCCTGACCTGGATCTTTTTGCTGGTTGGCGCGATCAGTATCGCAATTGCGCTAGACTACCTGCCGCGGCAGGGAATCGAACAGGGCGAGTTCTACCCGCTGATTATGTTTGCAGTTGGCGGGATGCTTCTGCTGGCGCAGGGCTCCAACCTGATTGTGCTTTTCCTCGGCGTTGAGTTGCTCTCGATTACGCTCTATATCCTGACCGGCTTCGCCTACCCGCGTCTAACATCGGAAGAGGCGGCGATGAAATACCTGATCCTGGGCGCTTTCGCTGCCGGGTTCTTTGTCTATGGTATTGCCCTGATCTATGGTCAGACTGGCACGGTGCAGCTCTTTAGCGTTGAGGCGGGCCAAGCAAGTATTGCCGAGTACCTGAGCCGGCAAACATTCGTCGCCGCCGATCAGATGCTGCTGATTGCCGGTAGCGGTCTGGTGCTGGTGGCTTTTGGCTTCAAGATGGCCCTCGTGCCCTTCCATATGTGGACGCCCGATGTCTATGAAGGCTCGCCAACGCCAGTGGCTGCGTTTATGTCGGTGGGAACCAAGGGCGCAGCGCTGGCGGCGCTGCTGCGCATCCTGACGCTGGCGCTGTCCGAACTTCAAGCAATCTGGGTTCCCGTCCTCTCGGCGTTGGCCGTACTGACGATGCTGGTCGGTAATATCGGCGCGTTGGCGCAACCCAACGTCAAGCGGATGCTCGCCTATAGCAGCGTTGGCCATGCCGGGTATATTCTGTTGGGAATTTTGGCCGCCAATGATCGCGGAGCACAGGGTTTTCTCTTCTATTTGCTGGCCTACGGGCTGACCAACCTCGGCGCCTTCGCTGTGTTGATTGCGCTGGAGCAACGCGGTGAGTCGGCCTGGAGTCTGGACGAGTTTGCCGGTCTATGGCAGCGGCAACCGTATCTCTCCATCGCGATGGCGGTGTTTATGCTCTCGCTGGCGGGCGTCCCGCCAACTGCCGGCTTTATTGCCAAGTTCTACGTCTTTACCGCAGCCTGGGAAGCCGGCCTGGGCGGGCTGGCGTTGGTCGGCGTGCTCACCAGCGCGATTGCGGTCTTCTTCTATCTGCGCGTGATCATTCGTATGTTCATGCACGAGCCGGTGCGCGAGATCGTGCCGCCGCTCCATCGCGCCGTGACGATTGGTATCGGCATCTCGGTGCTGGGCACTATTCTGTTTGGCCTGATTCCGACTCCGATCGTCGATCTGGTGCAGCGTTCGGTTATTGCGTTGGGATCGTGAGCGCATTCGACAGAGTCCTATCATGAAATGCGAGCTGCGTTAGAGATAACTTCTTTCCTGATTAGAAGCGATCAAACATAGTCCATAACGCTTGATAAGGCGGGCGCTAGGCGTCCGCCTTTTGTGTTTAGCTGCAATTTAGATAGATTCATAATGACGTAATAAACCATGTGGACAGAACTGCTCAATCTGCGGTATCATACTTTTGCCTAGATGCGGAAGCCAGCGCCTCTACATTCAAGTTCTATCTTGTGCATATTGCGGATTCTCACACCGCTCACTGAGTCAACGCCTCACTGGGCTGTCACGTCGCCTCAGCGCGGCTCTGTCCGAAACACGTCGTAAGCCTAAATTCTTATATATTCCATCTCTCTACTGCTTATGCTTAATCGTTTGCCCTCTGTTATTTTGCTCATTCTCTGTCTGTTTTTTGTCTCTATTCCATCTGCCCCTGCCCAATCCACTATAATTCAGCCACAACTCCCACCCAATACCTTTTCTATTTCGCCTGCCCCTGTCCAATCCGCCGCACTGCAACCGCAACTTCCGCCCAGTATCTTCGGCCTCAATATGTATATCACCGGACGTGAACGCAGCGATCAAGAGGCTCGTGCCCTGATTAACCTGGCCCGCCGGATCGGCGCCGACTGGACTCGTGAGGAGATCAGTTGGGCGACCTGGGGAACAGGCGCAGGCAACGACTTCTATGATCGGCGCCTGGGGTGGATCGCCGATGCCCGTATTGGGATCATCGGGATGCTCTTGACGACGCCGAAGGAGTATCGTGATCCGGCGTGTGAGGCGTATGCCGAAGCGACCGATCAGCCAGCCTACTGGTGCGCACCGACCGACATTGATGCCTACGCGCGCTGGGCCAACCTGGTCGTCGAGCGTTATGATGGCGATGGCTATCAGGATGCTCCTGGCTCGCCGCGTATCGCGGCCTGGGAAGTCTGGAATGAACCTGACCAGGATGGAACCTGGCTGCCCCGCGCCGATCCGGTAGCCTATGGACGCATGCTCCGCGCCACCTATGAC
>JAKSDJ010000632.1 GCA_022360155.1 Chloroflexales bacterium
ACGATCTTTTTTACCAGTATGATGATTATACGATGGATTAGCGCAGAGACATGGCTAGTACTACAACGAGCCATGTCATGCTGAACGACGTGAAGAATCTCGTTGCCAAAGGTTGCAAGACCCTTCGCTTCGCTCAGGGTGATATCGACAGATCCCGTTCCGATGCGGTGCAGGATGAAGTCTCATTGTAGTACTAGCTACAGCAGGGTAGCGCTCGTATAGACCCAAAAGTTATCCTGCCGCTGTTTTTATGGGCCAGGCATTTACTGCGCCGGTCGTTGGTCGGGTTGCAACGTTGCCGATATGCTCTGCTTGCTGTCGCTATCTTTGAATTCGAGGGTTCGGATCGGGAATGGGATCTCGATCCCCTCCTGACGATAACGCTGGTGGAGGCGCTTGATGAACTCGTGTTTGAGCAGATATTGATCGACGAACTCTTTCCCGCGCAATATGACCGTAAAGTTGATGCTGAAATCACTAAAGGTATTGTAGCGGATAAATGGATCGTTGTCGGGGATACCGCCTGGGACCGATTGCATGATCTCCTTTGCTACCTCAACTGTTACCCGTTCGACATGCTCCAGATCACAGTCATAGCTGACGCCGATATTAATCAGCACAGACAGTTCGCGCTGCGGCTCGAAGTAGTTGACCAAAATAGATGATGTGATCGTTGAGTTGGGAACGATAACCATATTGTTGGCGAGTTGCTGAATCCGGGTTATGCGCCAGTTGATGTCGGTGACATAGCCCTCCTCGCCCGTGCTCAACTTGACATAGTCTCCGGGTCGGATCGGGCGCGTCAGGATGATCTGCAGCCCGGAAATCAAGTCGGTCAGGGTTGCCTGGAGGGCGAGCGAAACCGCCAGGCCGGTTACACCCAGGGCCGCCAGCGCCGGCGTAATCGACTGGCCAAAATATCCCAGCACAATCAAGAACCCACTGATGTAGATCGCGACGCGGACGATATTATTCACAATCGAGAGCGCCGGTCGAGTATCGGTGTTGCTAGAGATGTTGATCAGCCCGGTGGCGATCTGGGCTATCGTAATGGTTGCCGAGATAATAAACAGGGTAAACAGCACGCGGTTGAACAGGCTGACGGTCCCCGAATTCAACTCTAGCGGTATCGAGGGCAAGGCAAGGTAGACGCCGAGGAGCAGCAGCCAGAAGAGAATCTTCCAGCGTAACGTTTGAACCAACAGGTCATCGCCACGCCAGGAGGTGCGTCGCGCCAACCTGTGGAACCATCCAAACACAATCCACTCGATGATCCAGCCGACTAAAATAGTGCCGGCAATAATCAAGGTTGGAATGATGAATTGTGTAAAATCAAAACTTCGTTCGGCTGCCTCAACCATCGAGAAGCGCTCCTCTAGGGCCAGTCACAAGTAGTAAGTCCTGTTAATTAGGGAAAATCCAATAAACTTGCTTCATGCGGCGTTACATATGATAACCGTTGATCATGCTGTGTCATCGGTTGTGTGTACGTTCGCAGGTTAGCATGTTTGCAGGTTAGCGCGTTTGAACCTGTCAACCTGTCAGCCTAATAACTGTCCGGCTCTGTTTGGGTTAGTTTGCCGCCATCGCGGCCGGAGCCGTACCATTGTACCGCAAGTTGCCCGGCGCTGATGTCGATAGTAGCTTGCCGCGCCCTGCTTGAAGATGACGTTTTTTCAACAATGGCGACATTGCTTGGTGCGCTACGCATGATCGCAGCGATACGTTTCCAGGCGGGATAGCAAAAGTTATACCAAATCCCGCCTGCGTTATACCAGGTTTAATTGGTTACGAAACCATTACGCGGTGTGGCAGAATATTTTTTCGTAGCGCAAGAGCTATTGGTAGGATGGACGCAATGTTATCGGCTCTGTCAGCCAAGGAGGGTATTATGGCAAGCGAAATGTCTGCAAAGGTGATGCTACAGCAAGGAATGCACTTTACTGGCACGACGGCTTCAGGTCATCTGATCGATATGGATGAGCTCGAAGGCGCATCCGGCCCCTCGCCTATGGAGTTGATGTTGCTTGGTCTGGCTGGTTGTAGCGCCATGGATGTGATTGCAATCCTCCGCAAAAAGCGCCAGCCGGTCGAAGGCCTGGAAGTCTTCGTTTCCGGTCATCGTTGTGACGAATACCCGCGTGTCTTTACCGACATCGAACTCGAGTATGTCGTGATGGGCGACGATGTAGATACAAAGGCAATTGAACGCGCGATTGAGCTGTCGGCCAGAAATTACTGCCCGGTTTGGGCAATGTTGGGCAAGAGCGCCGAAATCACCTCGTCGTTCAAAGTAGTTAGTGCGGCGGCATCATTTGTGCCGGTGGACTGACGGCGCGAAAGTCAGAACCTGAAGAATTTCCCTTGGGGATCGTCAATCTTGCCATGGTATCCCTTTGAGTCTTGTTGGGGCGGGCGGTTTTCCGCCCGCCGGATGCTTGTGCGTCACGCTGTTAAGTAAAGGCGCGGATTCGGAGATATGCGGACACGATTCCTCGCCTCTTTTGTCCCTCGCCTCGTCGCCTCCTCCCCGCGTACGCGGGGAACAGCGTCTGCCCGTCTCCTCGCCTCACCTGCTTCTCGCCTCCTCACCTCGTCTTGTTCCGCGCCTCTTCATCTCTTCACCTCATCTATTCCTCAAGAGCGGCAAACAAGTTGTTGAGCGACTCGGCTAGGGTTGGGTGCGCAAAGATACCATCGCGGAGCGCGGTGTAGGGCAGGCGTCCCATCATCGCGACTTGCAAGACTGCCATGATCTCGCCGCCCTCCAGACCCAGGATGGCAGCGCCGAGGATCTGCTTGCTGCCGGCGTCTACGATAACCTTCATCAAACCGCGAGCCTCGTCGACCTCCAGCGCACGGGCGACGTATTCCATCGGCATGGTGGCAATGCGGATGTTGCGGCCCTGCTCGCGGGCTTCCTGTTCGCTCAGCCCGATACGCCCCAACTGAGGATCGATGAAGACGGCGTAAGGCGTCAGCCGCTCGCTTATCGTTGCGCTCCCTGATTCGTGCAGGTTGCTGCGAATGATCCGGAAATCGTCGTAGGAGATGTGGGTGAATGCCGGGCCGCCCTTGATGTCGCCCAGGGCGTAGATGCCGGGCACATTGGTCTCCAGACGCTCGTTCGTCTTGATGAAGCCGCGCTTATCGGTCTCCACCCCCGCCGCCGCCAGGTTCAGCCGTTCGGTGTTGGGGGCGCGCCCCACTGCCAATAGAAGCTGTGTTCCTTCGATTGTGCTGGTGTCATTCGGCGTGCGCACGGTCAGTGCAATACCACCGGCGCTGCCACGGGCGACACGCAAGGCCGAGGTGTTCAACAATACCTCGATGCCATCCTCCCGCATGATTTTTGCCACTTCCGCGGCGATATCGTCGTCTTCACGCGAAAGTAACTGCGCGCCGCGCTGCACGATCGTCACCCTGCTTCCGAAGCGGCGGAACATCTGCCCGAACTCTAGCCCGATGTAGCCCCCGCCGAGCACCAGCAAGTGCTCCGGTACATGGTCGAGTTCCATAATCGAGGTCGAGTCGAGCGTTTCTACCTGCTCGATTCCCTCGATGGGCGGGTTACTGGGGCGTGCGCCGGCGTTGATGAAGATCAGATCCGCGCTAATCTGGCGGCGTGTTCCATCGTTGAGTTGTACCTCCAATGTCTTGGGTCCGCTGAAATTGGCCTCGCCCATCAGCATGTCGAGCTGATCGGTTTGTTCGATCCGCCGTTCGCTGCCGCCGCGAAAACTCTCCACAATGTCGCGCTTGCGCTGGCGCACCTTGAGCATATCGATGCTAACTGGGCCGGTTTGCACGCCGTAGTCGGCGGCGCGACGGGCCAAATAGGCGATCCGGGCGCTGGCAACCATCGTTTTGGTCGGTGTGCATCCTTCGTTGATGCATGTGCCGCCGACGTGTTCGCGCTCGATCAGCGCAGTTTTCCGGCCAGACTGGGCCAGGGAACGGGCCAGTGGTACACCGGCCTGTCCCGCACCGATTACAACTGCGTCGTAGGTTGCGGTCTTCATAAGAATCCTTTCGTGATGAGCAATTTTGCCACTCATACCAATTCGAATGAGATATTCCGCATCTTGTCGCCCTGAACCCTTCGGCGAGCTAGTCCTGAGCGCAGCCGAAGGGCTCAGGATACCCTCCGCGAAGGGTCTCAGCAGCAGCAAGCCGAGATGCTTCGCTTCGCTCGGCATGACATGCGTGGTTTTCATGTTGAATTGGTATCAGACCCAATACTTTTCAAAGAAGGCCTTTAAGGTCTTGAATAGATGCTTTCGGAAGCCTTCCCCAAGACCTTAAAGGTCTTCCGTCGTGCTTATCTGAACAGTATTGCACTTAGAACATAAAGCGTGCGAAGAGAATACAGCGCTGACAATAGGCGGATTTTGTGCTGATATAGTCTCCATCGGCTGCCGTAGTGTTACATCGACCCGGCGACAACGAGTTTGCAAATTCGTTGTATTATACGCGGGCTGAGATGCCGGTACCTTGCTTTATTACTTGCCCAAGGAGGTTTTATGTCTCTATTGTGCCGGAACGATCGCCGCTACCCTTGCCGCCTTGTCGTCCTGTTGGGCCTGGTCGCCTTGTTGGGAGGGTTAGTCCCGCCTTCCTCGCCTGCTACAGCCCAGAGCGAAACGCTCCAACAGATGCGTGCTTTCTGGGTCGATTCATCCAATGACGGGTTTCGCAATCATCCCCAGGTCAATGAGTTGGTCGAGAATGTCGTGCGCGCGAATGCCAATACGATCTTTGTGCAAATGCGCCGTCACGGCGATGCCTGGTACAATCAAAGCTTCGAGCCCCGCGCCGCTGACCCGCGCCTTGGCCTGGCGCAAGAGTTCGATCCGCTCGCCTATCTGATCGAAAAGAGCCACTCGATGGGTGTGAAAGTTCACGCCTGGCTGGTAGTCTCGGTTGCTTGTCGCAACAGCGATCCCTTGCGTGGCCATCAGCAGCATGTCTGCACCTCTCACGGCCCTTCTGCGCCTGATCCGGCGCGCTGGACGACAGCCACCTATGGCGGTCGGCAGGTTGGCGACCTGGACTTTGGCCATCCGGCTGCAATACAGTACATGGAGCGCGTGGTTGAGAATCTGCTGCGCAACTACCCCGCCCTTGACGGCATCCACTGGGATTTTATCCGCTACAGCGGCGAGAGCTACGGCTACAACCGCGTTAGCGTCGAGCGCTTCAACCGAGCCCATGATCGCCCGCTGAACAGCCGGCCTGCGTCCGGTGATCCCGCCTGGGGCCAATGGCGGCGCGACCGGGTCACCGAATTGGCGCGGCGCTTGTACATTCGGAGCAAAGCGATCAATCCGCGCGTCCAGGTGAGCGCGGCGACAATCACCTGGGGCGGCATTGGCAGTTACACCCCTGATGACTGGCCCAACTCAGCCGCGTACCGGCAGGTGTTCCAGGATTGGCGGGCCTGGTTGGAAGAGGGCATCCTTGATTTCGCCGTACCGATGCACTATTTTGCCGAGGGACAAGAGCGTAGTCGCAACTGGTACGATGGCTGGCTAGCTTGGGACCGAACTCGCACCGGGAAGCGGGCGATCGTTGCCGGCACCGGCGCGTGGCTCAATAGCGATAGGGAAGGGATCGCCCAGATCCAACGCGCACTCGCGCCCGACGCCGAGGGGCGCGCTCTGGCCGGGGTGGCACTCTATTCCTACAATCAACCCCTGCGCGATAGCTCCTTCGAGCGGCGGCGCGCTTTTATGGACCAGCTCCGCGCGACGGTGTTCGCCCAGCCCGCCCGCGCCCCGGACTGGCCCTGGATCGTCGCCCCGACGACGGGTCATCTGCAAGGCATGGCCGTGGTTGACGGCGAAATCGTTGGCGACGCGGCGATCAGTCTGTTTCGCGATGGGGTGTGGGAGCGCGACCTGAGCGCGTCGGCTGATGGCTGGTTCGGCGCGGTCGAGTTGCCGCCGGGCGTATACACGATTCTGGTGCGCAACCCGGCGACCGAGCGTACTGCCGAGTACAATGTCGCGGTACAGGCGGGCTTAGTGGCGAATGGGCCGTAGAAGGCGGCTACGCGGCTCGCAAGCGCTTGTCATAGGGGTGTTGCGTTGACCGATGAATAAGAAGTCGGTATGAACCCAGTACGCTCTATCGCAATCCTAAACTGGTTGTAAACCTACGCAATGCCGTCTTCAGGCGATGCCTGGTCACTGTCTGAAGACGGCACTACAAATACTTCAAGATGGTGTTCTACCTTTAGCAGCGCGGTATGCTCTGGTCTGTCGTAGGAGCGTTTCGTCATCCTCTAGCGGTTCAGCGGGGCTGTTATCCCCCTCCTCGATAGCGGCGCGCAGGTCGCGCAGTTTGGCGGCGCGGAGCAAGTCTTGTTCTGCCAACAAGCGCAATGCTTTCCGCACCACGTCACTCACATTGTTGTACCGTCCACCCTTGACTTTGCTTTCCACGTACTGTTTGAGGTACGGCGTGAGATTGATATTGATATTGCTCATTGCTGCTATTTCCTACGCTCACACATGCAATAGCTTGCATTCTGGCAAGGATTGTTAATCTATGTAAGGGCTGGTGTGAATCGCCTGCCTGGGACGTTGTACAAAACTCAAAGGTTTGGTTGACGTTCCAAAGCTGTAGGGGCGAGATTGGGAAGAATGCTTAGTTCTCCTCGCCCTACTTCCAATCCTGCCGCCCATGATAGAGGTGATAGATCTGCACCTCATCGGCTACGACGCCATAGACCAACAGATACGGCGTGTCGGTAATGACGAGCTCACGGGTCTGATCCAGATCTCCAGGCCTGCCCAGATAGGGGTTATCAACAAGCAAGCAAACCGCCTGATGGATCGCGTGGCGTATCCGGCGCGCTGCGTCTTTGTTGCGTGCAGCAATATACTGAATCTGACCATGTAACTCTGTTTGCGCTGTGTTGGTCCAAACGATCCGCATATGTTTACGCTTGCATTGGCTCCGGCGCTTCGTCAATGATGCGATCGAGCTCCTGCATCACGTCTTCATGCGGTGTGACGCGACCGGCCTGGGCGTCTTCCTGGCCGCGCCTGACTGCCGCGATAAACGCGGCCTGTTCAGCAATATAGCGACGTACCGCTTCTTCTACAATCCAGGAGCGCTCACGCCGCAGGACGCGGGCGATTTCATCGACCTGGTTGCGGAGTTCCGAGGTGACGCGGGTGCCAAGGGTAACGGTGGATGGCATGGGCGGTTTCCTTCCAACGAGATTGTTCACATTGTTTACGATGTGAACATCGTATCACGCCCGGCGCTTTTGCGCAAGCGTTGTGCTTATGGATGGGATGATTTGCTGATCTGGCAGCGCCTTTCTCGACACGCTGCGCATCGCCATGCGGGCGCCAATGCCGGCTAACCGCGCTGGCCAGGGCGGAGGACATGGAAATATTTCCAGTGAGATCTTGTTCTGCGCTCTATATTCTACACCCTGTGTTTCACTTTAGGATGCCCAATCTTCCAGGATGAGGCCCGGCACGTGAGCAAAATCGCGCGTGTTGCGGCTGACTAGGATGGAGCCTTCTGCCAGCGCAATCGCCGCGATACGTAGATCCTGCGTCCCAATGCGAATACTCTGGCGACGAAGTTCCTCAAAGAGAGCGATTGCGGCGGTAGTGTAGTCTATCAGCTGGATCGTCTGGTAGAATTCAACCGTTTCACGCAGGCGAAGATAGCCACGCGCTGCATCAGGCTGCGAACGGGCTTGCCGAATTACGGCCAGACGGCCCTGAACCTGCTCGCCGAGCGTGATGGTTGTCACTGCCAGGTCGGCTGGAGCGGTAGCCAGGACGTGGGCGACCACCTGCGGGTGGCGACGCTGATAGAGCGACACGTGGTCAGTATCGAGGATGTAATGCGGGCTCATACGGACGGCGGGTCGGCTGTATCGTTGCGGCGCAGATCGGCAATGGCGGCTTCAAATGCCTCCCAGTCCTGGTCGTGCTCCCACATGCCTGCGAAGCGCAGCCAAGGATGCGTCGCCGCGGTGTCCGGGATCGGGAGCTTGACCTGGATCACGCGACTGTGCTGTTGCAAATCGGCCAGGGCGACGCGCAGCTGGTCCACCGCCTCAGCTTCGGTCGCGCCGGTGACCACAATCTCGGGTAGCACAAGGGCGCGCGCCGTGTAGCAATTGTCGGGTTGGCGGGTGATGAGCACACTCGTCGTCATAGCTCTTTCTCCCAGTGTTATCACAAGTTGATCCGAATGCCATAAGTGGCGGCTTGGTATGAGATGAGCCGCTTCGCCGAATCAGTACGTTGCATTCGCATAGACCTGATATAGTACCTTTAAAGCAAGCTGATCACTGCTTATATGATACCATATTAGATCCACATTTCGCGCAAACCCCGGCCTCATCCCGCTCGACAGCGTCGCCCTGATGATCGCCACGGCGCTTCAGGGCGCCCGCACGGTAAGAACCTGACCAGCGATACCATGGAAAACAGCAAGCCAGACGGTGTAGGGCAAGCGGCGCGTTTGGGTCTTGCTTTTGCTGGGTGAGGCGGATCATGATTACGTGCCCCGCTTGTCTTCGCTTGGCCGACAAGCTATACTGCATGTGATACGAATGATATCAAATCTTTATAGATAGTATGCATGTCATGCTGAGCGCAGCGAAGCATCTCGGCTTGCTATTGCCGAGACCCTTCGCGTGCGCTCAGGGTGACATGATGCAC
>JAKSDJ010000710.1 GCA_022360155.1 Chloroflexales bacterium
AGGCGGGGCGGTGATCGAGCAGAACCGGTGAGGAGGCCATCGCCGCGATCCTTCGATGCGGAGATCGCCGCGAACGACGAACAGGGGCGACCACGGCAATCTCCGGCGCGAGTCCAACGCCGAAACGACCGACAGGCGTCGGAGCGAGTAACGCACCCCAATGCAGGAAGAAGTCGGGTGGGGCTGGAGGATCGAAGAAGTCGTGGTACAATCACGTCCAGCCCCACACCTGCCAAGACCAGGTGTGGGGTGAGCAGCCGTCCGGGGTGGATCAGACCCTGGGCGGCTGCGGTCGTTGCATGAGACATTCTACATCAATCTTGATGAAGTTACAAGTAGGTTATCGATACTTTTTGGGAATATGTTTTGCTTGTCGCTCACGCAGAAATTGCTCAACGGCAGTTTGCGTGGAAAACCATTGATGTCCCATGCGTTTTGCGCGCAAGCGACCACTACGCGCATGTTGACGTAGCGTGCTGTAAGCAAGCAATCCGTCTTGCGCCAATTCCTTCAGAGTCTGAAGTTCCCCAACGGTCAGCGGATCGACCTCAGGCTGATCCGATTCGGGGGAAGGCTGTTGTTCGTCGGTCACACATTCACCGTTTGCACTGCATCGCCGTAGAAATTGATGATAGGCGAGCGCAGGCAGCGCGTCAAGACGCACAGATGTACGCAGCAGCATAGCGCGCCCGCATGCCCGACATGGCGCAGCGCCCTCGCGCAATGACGCTGCCCCGGCGCACCCTGGCAGCGTCGTTTCCTGCATGATATAATCCTAACAGTCTTGTTTGCTGGTAAGCATTCGTACGCAGGCGCCAGGGGACGGTTTCCCCACAGCCGCCTGCAGCTCGCCGGGCGGCGCTATCGTTCGGTCCGGCAGAGGAACGGTCAAGATTTAGAGCATTTAATTGATACTTATTGGCGGATTTAGACGTTCATTCATGTTGTCGTTTACGCATTTTAAGGCTTACGTAAGAGCTTTGCTTCTTCCTGAAAATAGCACTTAGTCCGTTAAGGCTCTCTGCTGGTAAGTCCGCAAATCCTCAGCGGTCACCTCATCGGGCACAACCAGCCGATAATGTTTCTCGTCAGCGAGGGCAATGCCATCATCACCAAGCTCAAAGCCAAAGAGGGCAATAACATTATCTTCCATGAACTGGGCGGCGATTGCCCGGCAAACGAGGTTAGGAAATTTCTGGGCACACACAGCAAAGTCCTGCTCGATCTGCACGATATTGAGTTTGTCCGTTCCGCCCTTGGCTTGCACTGGAAAAACGTACTGCACTCCTCGACGATCTATCCCGACATAAATCTCGTCGGTCTCCACTTGGCCCATCTCGGCAACTGTAGTACGTAGATGGCTCTGGAGCGAATAGCAGGTAACACCTGTGAAAATATCAATCAGTCGGTTGTAGCGAACCTTTGCAAGAAGGGCTTGCTCATCACTCAGCGCGTAGCGGACCACAATCCCCGGTGTCGCATCTGGCACTTTGGTTTGCGCCAACAACGCTTTGGGTGCTAATGGGCGGTTGGGGATAGAGACGAACTTATACGCAGCACGCCCGGCAGGGCGAATAACCCATACTTCACCCACGGGGGCTTTGTCCCTCACCCTCTGAGGTAAGGTGGTGCGATAACGAAAGCTGTATACCACGTCACCGAGATTCTTGGGGAGTTTGATGCCCAGATCGCCAGCGACGCGCTCAATATCGGTTCGTTTGAACGATACCTCATGCGCTCCCTCCTGGTAGTAGTCGAAGAAAATTCGCTCGATGATTTGACGATAGCGATTCTGCTGCGTAGCCACAGGGCGCCTCCTTATGTGTTCATATGGTGGCGTTACCCAGGCCAGCGGAGTATGACCACTTCCTCTCTTAGCTGCTTCCTGGTTGCTGTGGCAAGACGCGTACGGAACAGGTCGATGTTGACAACTGTGTACCCCAATGACTCGGCAATCTCGGCCAGAAGCTGACCGGTGCGGATCATGATCCGCAGGTAAGAAGCCTGATCGCCAACAACATACCCAAGTTGTGCGCCAGGGCGCAGCACGGTGCGCATCTCGGCTAAATGCCGGGCCATGCCGCCGAAGTACAGTTTGGTTACCTTCCCATACAGGCGTTCAAATCCTGATGTTTTTCCCATCTCCATGCGCCGTGCTTCTATCGCATCCGCAATGCGTTGAATCTCTGCGTTATCCTTCACCCATGTGTCATCATCATCACCCTTGTACACCCCGCGCGTGTTGGATCGCACCAGGCTGCGCTTCAGCGCCTGAAGTTCAGCTTTAGTGCTGATAAACCCCAAAAGCACTGATTCAAGCCGGGTCGTGCGGGTATAATCCTTCTCATTCGGATAGGGCGGCGATGTGATGACCGCATCAATGGAGTGAGGCTCAATGACCTTCAGTATCTGTCGGGCATCGGCATGGTGAATTGCGGTGGGTGTATTTTTCAGCGGGGCGAGCTGGCGTAAGTCACTTGCCATCTGCTGCACCTTCTCAAGCCATGTCGCGACGACAGGGGCATCCTCTTTCACGGAGCCTACCCCGACCTCCGGTCCAAAGTGCAAGTTGCTGATCGAGAAGGTCAACGCCTTTGCGAAAGCCAGCATCTGGTGTCGATAATACCGTTTTTCCGCATGACGACGCAGGCAGTCGCGCAGAACCAATACCTTGTGAAGGGGCAAAGGGCTGATAGCGTCGGTCAGGAGCAGCTTCTCTCTTTCCGGTTCGAGCGTCCGGAGCTCCCCCAGCGGCACGCGCTCCTTACCCGACCAACTCCGAAACAATGGATCATCCTCCACCCCCTGATGATCCAACTCAGTTAATGCCTCTTCTGCGACCTGCCAGGAAGCTTGCAGCAATTCGTCAGGATCAGGCATCCAGTCAGTTTTCACCTCGCTGGCAAAATGGGCAAGCGCGTTGGCTTCGGTGCCAACACTGGGAATACCCAGCTTCTTACACTCAACAACTGTGGTGCCGGTCCCACAAAATGGATCGAGGACGCGCTGGCCAGGCATGATGTGAAATTTTTCGAGATAGTCCCGCACGAGATGGGGAGGAAACGACAGCACAAAGCGGTACCACTCATGCGCTGGGCGATCATCCAGAGAAAGTTTGTTCAGTTCGCCGTTGCTCCGTTGACGCCTCGCCGGAGCATTGGGCTGCGAGGCCCGATCAGAGTCCGTATCGTGGTGGTGCATTCGATGTCCTGTTCTGTCATGCATGTGAAAGAAGTCTTAGATAGTATAAAACAAATTTTCAAAGCTCGTCAGCCATATGTTTTACCCTCCTGTGATCGAGCATATGCATGTTGGGATTGGGCCTTTTCCGGAAGCTGCTCCTTTCCGCACCGCCGCCGCCGCTCTCGCAGCGCGGCGCGCACCATCTCCTCAGTCACATCG
>JAKSDJ010000689.1 GCA_022360155.1 Chloroflexales bacterium
ATCTCACACGTCATATCTTGCACCGTCAATTCCTGTACCATTCTTTGCACCTCATTCTCATTATTGACACCGATACCGTTATGCTAGCGTGTTTGCTAGAGGCGGACTATCCGCCAAATGGCCTATGCACGATAGGCGCAGCAGCGGGTATCGTGTCGGGTCAGCGTGCGCTAACCTACATTGCTAGGTGGCGCATCGACATTAGGCCATTTCGCCCATGCCCCGGTCGCCTCTGCTAGGTTATCGTGATCGTCAAGAACAAACCTTCTTCCATTGTCAGAGGAAGAGCTACATTTTAGGGAGGAATGATGACGCAACAACTTGAATTACCAATCGAAGGAATGACCTGCGCCTCCTGTGTGCGGCGGGTTGAGAAATCGCTGACCAAGGTGGCAGGTGTGCGGGAAGCTAACGTTAATTTGGCGACCGAGCAGGCGCATATTGTTTTTGATGCCAACGTGGCGACACCAGCGCAACTCACTGCAGCAGTCGAGCGGGCAGGCTATGGTGTGGGCAATGCGCCCACGCCAACACAAAACGCGGCGGTCACTGCTGTCTCCGTGCCGGCGCCTCGCGAAGTAACGCTGCCGATTACCGGCATGACTTGCGCCTCATGCGTCAATCGGGTCGAGCGGGCGCTGCAGCACGTTCGCGGCGTCAATGCTGTGAGCGTGAATCTGGCAACCGAGCAGGCCACGGTTACCCTCGATCCGACTGTGGCAAACATCGCTCAATTGCACAGTGCTGTAGAGCAAGCAGGTTATGGCGTGGGCGCTGCCGCAGTGCCGCTTGCCCCCGCCAATGGACAAGCGACGGATGAACCAGAGATTGATGCGCATGAGCAGCGGCGTCAACGCGAGATGGATAACCTGCGCCGGAAGTGGATAGTCAGCCTGATTATCGGGGCGATCATGATGCTTGAGATGTACCTGCCATTCGGGCCGAGCATAACGCTCCTTGCGCCACTGCTCTTGATCCAGGCGACCATCGTTCAGTTCTGGGCCGGGCAACATTTTTATCAGGCGGCATGGGCGGCGGCTAGACACGGCGGCGCCAACATGAATACGCTGGTTGCGATTGGGACGACGATGGCCTACGGCTATAGCGCCTTTGTGACGCTCTGGCCAACGCTCGCTGCCCAGTGGGGTTTTCCCTTCCACCTGTACTATGAAACGGCGGTGATTATTATTGCCCTTGTTCTGCTGGGTCGCTGGCTCGAGGCACGGGCCAAGAAACAGACCAGCGCCGCGATTAAGGCGCTGATGGGCTTGCAGGCGAGGACAGCGCGGGTGATTCGTGATGGCATCGAGCAGGATGTGCCGATTGCCGCCGTGCAGACGGGCGATATGGTGCGGGTGCGCCCCGGTGAGAAGGCGCCGGTTGATGGCATCGTCACCGAGGGACGCTCAACGCTGGACGAGAGCATGCTGACCGGCGAGAGCCTCCCGGTCGAGAAGGGACCGAGCGACGAGGTGATCGGCGCGACGCTCAACAAGACGGGCAGCTTTGTCTTTCGCGCAACCAAAGTGGGCAAGGATACTACGCTGGCGCAGATCGTCCGATTGGTTGAGGCGGCGCAGGGCAGCAAAGCGCCTATGCAGCGGCTGGCCGATACGATCTCCGGCTACTTTGTTCCGATTGTACTGTTGCTGGCTGTATTGACGTTCGGCGTGTGGTTCGCCTTCGGTCCCTCACTGATCTTCGCGCTCACCGCCACCATTGCGGTGTTGATTATTGCCTGCCCGTGTGCTTTGGGTCTCGCCACCCCAACGGCGATTATGGTTGGCGCCGGCAAAGCCGCCGAGCATGGCGTACTCATCCGCGGCGGCGAGGCATTAGAAGAGACACGCCGGATCACCGCGATCGTGCTGGACAAGACCGGAACGCTTACCCGCGGCAAGCCCGCTGTGACGCAGATCGTTGCTGTAGACGGTCGTACGGAAACTGAGCTATTACGACTGGCCGCAGCGGCGGAAGTTGGTTCGGAGCATCCGTTAGGTGAGGCAATTGTGGCGCGGGCGCAAGAGGAGAGTCTGGATCTGCCCAAAGCGGAGAACTTCGCATCGCTGACAGGCAGGGGCATCACCGCGACGGTTGCGGGCCACAGCGTGGCGCTGGGCAACCGCGCGTTGATGGAACAACTGGGTGTAGATTTCCAGGATCTGGCAGTGCGCGCCGACGCGATCGCGCAGCGTGGTGCGACGCCGATGTACATGGCGGTAGACGGGCAGGCAGCGGGCATCATTGCAGTAGCCGACACACTCAAACCCGAGTCACACGAAGCTGTAGAACAGCTCACGGCCCTGGGGTTAGAGGTCTGGATGTTGACCGGCGACAACCAACGCACGGCCGCGGCGATTGCGCAGCAGGTTGGCATCACTCAGGTACTGGCCGAGGTGCTGCCGGAGCAGAAGGCGGAAAAAGTAAAGGCGCTGCAAGCCGAAGGGAAGGTCGTGGCCATGGTCGGCGATGGCATCAACGACGCACCCGCGCTGGCGCAGGCCAATCTGGGCATCGCCATCGGTACCGGGACGGATGTGGCAATGGCGGCGTCGGACATTACACTGATCGGCGGCGATCTGCGCAATATTGTGACGGCGATTGCGCTGTCGCGTAAGACCGTCGGCGCGATCAAGCAGGGGCTGTTCTGGGCCTTTGCCTACAATGTCACCCTGATCCCGATAGCGATGGGCGTCCTCTATCCCTTCTTCGGCGTGCTGCTCAATCCGGTGCTAGCCGCGGCGGCGATGGCGATGTCGAGCGTGAGTGTAGTGACCAATGCGCTGCGCTTGCGTAGCTTCAAGCGACCGGCGAGTGCGGCAGCTATCTTGCGCCCGCCAATCGGTGAGCGCGTGCGCGAGTATGCGTACCTGGGCGGAATCGCACTGATCGCATTGCTGATCGGC
This sequence comes from Chloroflexales bacterium, assembly GCA_022360155.1. Classification (GTDB taxonomy): domain Bacteria; phylum Chloroflexota; class Chloroflexia; order Chloroflexales; family Chloroflexaceae; genus JAKSDJ01. Next base: position 2,907 of record JAKSDJ010000689.1, read on the forward strand.
GCGGCGGCGCTGGTGTTTGTCCCGCCGAAACACGGGGACGCGCAGGCGATGGAGCTTGGCGTAGACGGACACACTATAGATACCGTATCGGATATACATACAACAGAAGGCATGGGTGCGGCGTTTTCGCCAGGAGACGCAGAGGTTCAGGTACACCTGGCAGCACCGCCGACCATCGCGCCAGGCGCCGCTGCGCCGATCCGCTACCAGTTGACCGACGCTCAGACTGGCGCGCCGCTTACCGATGTGGTTATCAGCCACGAGCAGCCGCTGCACCTAATCGCGGTCAGTGCAGATATGCAGCAGTTCCTGCATGTTCATCCGCAGCCGACCGGGCAACCTGGCGTCTACACGCTCGATCTGGTCTTCCCAACAACGGGGATGTATTGGCTGTATGCCGAATTTACGCGGGAGAACAGGCAGAGCGTATTGCAGCAGGACGAACTCATCGTCGGCACGGCGGGCGGCAGCGCGGCGCTAATTGAAGACCTGGAACCCAAGACCATCGGACATAAGCAAATCGCGCTGCTGGACGCCGAGGGTTTGCGCGCCGGACAGACAACGCCGCTGACCTTCCACGTCACGCACGCGGAGACGGGCGAAGCAATCACCGACCTGCAGCCATACCTCGACGCGCCCGCCCACGTTGTCCTGCTGACTGAAGATGGGCAGCGCTTCGCCCACACGCATGGCGAAGTGCTAGAGGCTGCGCACGATGCCGATCACAGCGCAAGCATAGCGGACGACCATGCGGCAGCGGGTGATGGACACGCGCATACCAGCCCAGGCGCAACATTCGGCCCAGAGATTACGTTTCAGCACACGTTTGACGCGCCGGGGCTATACAAGATTTGGGGCCAATTTCAGGATCATCACGGTGAGGTGCTGACGGCAGACTTTGTGGTGCGGGTGAATTAAAACGATGCATGGCAGCAAAGACACGGGGCAGGATAACGTACTGCCCCGTGTCTTATTTGATGAGAACACACTATAAGCTCATCTCGCCGCGATATAGCGCTCTGGCTGGGCCTGAAACAGGTCACGGCAGGCGGGTGAGCAGAAGCGGTAGAGCTTGCCCGCGTGTTCCGCTCCAATATAATCAGGATTGACGGACATCCCACACACCGGATCGCGTCCATGGATGCCGGGATAGGGAATGAACACCTCAATCCGGGCGCCCTGCCCCGGCTGACTCGTCAGGGTAAGACTGCCGCCGCCCAATTCGGCGCGTTCACGCATCCCGCGCACACCCCAATGTCCATCAAGCATATCCTGATCATCTGGCGGCGTAAAGCCTTGCCCGTCGTCTGAGATCGTCACAATTAGCCCCGCGCCGGTGTAGGCGAAGTGAACATCCGCCATGCGGGCTCGGGCGTGGCGGCGGATGTTGCTCCAGGCTTCCTGGATAATCCGGAACAAAGCAAGCTCAGTTTGTGGCGCGAGTCGCTGCTCCGCTCCTTCAACCGTCACGGTGGCTTCTGGCGCTCCTTCGGCGCTCTGTTGCAGCAACAGGTCAATCGCAGGGAGGAGTCCTAACTCCTCCAGCGCTGGCGGGCGTAAATCGCTGATAATCGTCCGCAGTTCCTGCACCAACGCGGTGACGCTGGCGCGGGCGCTGTGCAACCGTTCGGCGGCCTGCGCCGGGTCGTGCTCCAGCAGCCGTTGTGTGCGCTCGATACTGTGGCCGAGTGCGATCAACTGCTGCACAATCTCGTCGTGCAATTCGCGCGCTAGGCGACCACGCTCGGCCTCCTGGGCGGTGGTCAACGCGGCGATATAAGCGTGCCGACTACGCAGACCCTGCTCTGTATGCATGCCAAGTACGTCAATCGCGCGCCGCAGGTCTTCGATTGACGGGATGCCGCCGATGGGCTGTCCAACGGTGCTGAAGTCCCCGCGCGTCATCGCTTCGGCGCGCCGCTGCAGTTCTTGCAAACGTTGCATATCTGTTTCCGGGTAGTCCTGCTGGTCCATATGCACCTGTTCATTCGGCGAGCTTGATCAGATTGCGTTGCAATGCCGCCGTCACCGCCTCTGTGCGCGAGGCGACGCCAAGCTTGGCGTAGATATTTGCCAGATGGTTTTGTACCGTACGATCGCTGATCGCAAGTTCGCTGCCAATTTGCTTGTTCGTCAAGCCGCGCGCTGCCAGGCGTAGCACATCCAGTTCACGGTCCGTTAAAATGTCGCCACGGGCCGATGGCTGGGTCATGCGTGCAATCAAGCGCGGCGCGATGGTCGGGTCGATCACCGATTGCCCCGCTGCCGTGGCTCGCACCGCACGCACAATCTCACGTCCCTCGGCCGTTTTGAGGATGTAGCCGGTTGCACCGGCCTCCAGGAGGCCGTAGATATACGGGTCGTTGTCATAGGCGGTTAGCGCCAAGACGCGAACATGCGGTGCGACGACGCGAATTTGCCGCGTCGCCTCGACGCCGGATAACTCGGGCATAGCTATGTCCATCACCACCACGTCCGGTTGCAACGCTACGGCAAGGTCGACTGCCTCGTACCCGGTGCGCGCCGCACCGATGACGGTGATATCGCTCTCGTCCGCCAGCAACTCCTGAATGCCTTTGCGCACGACATCGTGATCGTCGGCAATGACTACCCGAATCGTCATACCTGTCCATTTCTATTGCTTCCTGCAATGTCTGTATCATCATCATAGCATGATTTTGCGCGCTGCATGCCATTCTGGCAGTACGGTAAGCTGCGTACCACACCCGTTGCATCACCTACATCGAGTAGGCCATTTTGCGCATGGTCAGCGACCGCTGTACTAATATATGATCAAGCCAGACACTGGGCTACTACGAATGGTGAGCCGGCAATGGGTGACTAGGGAATCCATAGGCGCACACGAACGGCGTGTGGCAAATCCGTCACAAATGTACGAAATGCTCTATACCTGGATAGCGATGTTGGTTGAGTCCACACTGCCTTTGACATTACGCCGCCCCTCTGATAGTTGGTAGTTTGATCGCCATGCATAAAGGAGCATGCACTGATGCAAACCGCACTGATGCGCACCCTGAACGCGCTGCTGCTTGGTATCGCCGTTAGTATGGAATAAATGCAAGATGAAATGAAAGCACAGAAGTTGATAGATTATGACACACACACAACAACACACTGCTGACCATCACCAGCAGCAAACCACCCACGACACACACAACGGTCACAGTGGGCATGGCGGCCACGCCGGCCATTCCGAAGCAATGTTCGCCCGGCCTTTCTGGGTATCGCTCGTGCTTACTATTCCGGTCCTGATCTACGCGCCGCTGCTGCAGGAGCTCTTCGGCTACACGGCGCCGGCCTTTCCCGGTTCCGCGTATCTCGGCTTCGTGCTGGGCAGTATCATCTTTTGGTATGGCGGCTGGGTCTTTCTCAGCGGGGCGCGCGCCGAACTCGGGCAGCGCCAGCCGGGCATGATGACGCTGGTGTCAATGGCGATTAGTGTGGCCTATCTCTACAGTGTGCTCATCACCTTTGGCGTGGTGCGGGGAATGGACTTCTACTGGGAACTGGCGACGCTGGTGACGATTATGCTGCTCGGCCACTGGATGGAGATGCGTGCCGTGGGCAGTGCGCAGAGCGCCTTGAACGAACTGGCGAAGCTGCTGCCTGATCAGGCCGAGCTCATCACCAACGGGCAAATTGAAACGGCGCCGGTGAGCGCGTTACAAAAGGGTGACCTGGTGCTGGTGCGCCCCGGCGGCAGTGTTCCCGCGGATGGCATCGTCGAGAAGGGGGCAAGCAATGTCAACGAGTCGATGATTACTGGCGAGTCACGGCCGGTTGGGAAGCAACCTGGTGATGAGGTGATCGCCGGGACGATCAACGGCAGTGGTTCGCTGCGGGTGCAAATTACCAAGACCGGCGACGATACCGCGCTGGCGGGGATTATGCGGCTGGTGGCTGAAGCGCAGAATAGCCGCAGTCGGGCGCAAGATCTAGCGAATCGCGCCGCCTACTGGTTGACGTTCATCGCGCTGGGCGTCGCGGCCCTCACGCTGGGGCTCTGGCTCATTGCGCGCGGCTTCGACGCCTACACCCTGGAGCGGGTGGTCACGGTGCTTGTCGTCGCCTGCCCGCACGCACTGGGTCTCGCCATCCCGCTGGTGATCGCCATCAGCACCACACTTTCGGCGCGCAACGGTATTCTGGTGCGTGACCGGCTGGCACTGGAGGAGGCGCGTAAGTTGAACACGGTCGTGTTCGATAAGACCGGCGCCTTGACCAAGGGCGAGCAAGGACTGGTCGGCATGGTCACCGCCGCCGGCGTGTCTGAGCAGGATGCGCTGGCGCGTGCTGCTGCCCTGGAACGCGACAGCGAGCATATGATAGCTCGCGCGATTGTCGCCGCCGCCGAGGGGCGCGATCTGGCCATCCCCGCCGTAAAGAGCTTCGAAGCCATTCCAGGACAGGGCGTGCGCGCCATCTTAGACGGTGAAACCGTCCTGGTCGGCGGACCGCGTCTGCTCGAAGCGCAGCAGATCGCGCTCCCCGCTGCGTTGGCCCAGCAGACCCGCATCTGGGGCGAACGCGGGCAAACTGTGGTCTATCTGGTCGAGAATGGCGTGGTCACAGCAGCCTTTGCGCTGGCCGATGTGATTCGACCCGAGTCGTACGCGGCGGTCCGCACATTGCAGCAGCAGGGAGTACAGGTGGCTATGCTCACCGGCGACAGCAAGGATGTGGCGCGCTGGGTAGCAGGTGAGTTGGGTGTCGATACCTACTTTGCGCAGGTGTTGCCTGAGCACAAGTCGGCCAAGATCCAGGAGTTGCAGCGCCAGGGCGGTAAGGTGGCGATGGTTGGCGATGGCGTGAACGATGCGCCCGCGCTGGCGCAGGCCGATGTGGGCATCGCTATCGGCGCAGGCACGGATGTGGCACGGGCTGCAGCGGGCATCGTGCTGGTGCGCAACGACCCGCGCGATATTGCACGCATCATCCGGCTAAGCCGGGCCAGCTATGGCAAGATGGTCCAGAACCTCTCCTGGGCAGTTGGCTACAACGCCATTGCGCTGCCGCTGGCAGCCGGTATGCTGGCCCCATTGGGGCTGGTGTTGCCCGCCTGGGTCGGCGCGGTGCTGATGTCGCTCAGTACGATTATCGTGGCGATCAATGCGCAAACCTTGCGCGGGCTGGATCTGCGACTCGACGAGCCGGCGCCCACAGCGGCGCAACCGGCGCAGGCGGGAGCGTAGAGGCGATGCAAACGGTCACGCACTTTCTAGTCACTGCCTTTGCCAAGCAGCAGGCGCAGCGTCGTGGCGTACTCACCCGCCCAGTGCAGACGCCGGCGCTGTTGCTTGGTGCAGTGCTGCCCGATATTCCTTTTACACTACTCTCCCTTGGTTATGGCCTGTACTACTGGTGGCTGGGCAGCACACCAACTGGCGAGAGCCCGATGGTCTACATGCACTTCACGTTGTTCTTCGAAGATCCGCTGTGGATCATCAGTCACAATGTCTTTCACTCGCTGGTTATCAACACGCTGCTCTTGGCGCTGGGCTGGCGGGGCATGCGCCGTGGCTGGCGGTGGGGGCCGCTGCTGTTCTGGCTGGCAGTCGGTACGCAATTCCACACCCTGATCGATATCGTGACCCATCACAGCGACGGTCCGCTGCTCTTCTTCCCGCTGAACTGGTCGTATCGCTTCCCTGCGCCGATCAGTTATTGGGAGCCCGACTACTACGGGCCGGTAGTGATCATCGTTGAGAACGTGATCAATGTGCTGATTAGCGGCTACTTCCTAACGCACTGGTGGCGGCGGCGGACGGAAGCAAACTGAGCGTCTCGCAGAGCGTCAACTGTTGGGGAAGGGTGTGGTGGCTCAGCGCCCGCGCATCTGGTATACTAGAGCCATGCGATGCAACCAGCGAGACACCTGCCATGAGCGACCCACTCGATTTCGATAGCCCCTGGCAAGAAATGCTGGAGCAGTACTTCCAGGATTTTCTCGCCTTCTTCTTTCCCGTCGCCCATGTCGGGGTCGCGTGGTCCCGCGGCTACGCCTTTCTGGATACCGAGCTCCAGCAGATTACCCAGGACGCCGCCTTGGGGCGGCAGCTCGCCGACAAGCTGATCCAAGTCTGGCGGCGTGACGGGAAAGAAGCCTGGGTGCTGGTGCATATCGAGG
>JAKSDJ010000312.1 GCA_022360155.1 Chloroflexales bacterium
GCGCTGGACCAGCACGCCGTCGCCGTTGGAGGTGGCACTGATGCCGCCGCTGCTGGTCACCGCCAATGCAGGTCTCGCAAGCGCCCTACCCCATAGTGCCTAAGCGTAGCCAGCTCGATACAGAACCTGCCATTCTGTATCAAGCTGGCTACATTACCTATAGCGAGCAAACAAAACACTATGTTGGCGGTTGCATCACCATATCAGGATGCATATCTCGGCGACGAATAACTTGGACAGATGCCGGTAATCCATTAATATGGATAGTTATACCCACCATTCGTCCATTTATCAACTGCGGGTGGTTTCCGAGAAGCTGGTCAAATGTTGCGCCAGGGAGAACGATCCCTACATCAAAACTATCTGGTTCAAGGCCATGTCGCGCCAAAACGGCTAGCACATCCCTCCCTATTGCATCAAAATCTATCGTCATATTGCTTCTATTCGTCCTTTCTGAGTTTTCGACTAAATGTGCAGCAAGAGATTATTGGGCTACTACCAATGGACCCCAGACAAGCGGGAGTATAAGCTCGTCACCAGGAACTGGATTAACGACAACGACAACGGTCACTCCTGTAGCAACCACGGCTGCGGCACAATACATCCCTATTGCCACGATATCGGACGCGGATGGTTGTGCATAGGCTGGCGCTTGTTGTGGACGCCAGTTCGGACGTGTATTTCGCTGGCTCCAGAAGACATCTCTGGGCAGAAGAATGGGATAAGGAACCTGCACATCGCGACGTCGATTGTGCTTCCACCATAAAATTAAGCCGCGATCAGTTTGTGCTGCGTAAATATCCCACATCCACTTGCCTTCGGTTGCGGCGCCAATATAATGCTCACCCGGCGGGAATGAGAAGCCAGGTCGCCAGCGGAGTGGCTGTTCGTTCCAATCATAAGGTAAACCGCGGGGATCAATACCATGGAGTTGCCCTGCCGCACGGGCGTTATTCATCGCATCGACACGGGTCCACATTTCGGTCATACCGTCATCTGCTTCATCCCAAGGTTTGATCTCCCAAATTTCACCAGAAACGGAATCAAGGAGATCGATACGATGACCGGCATCCGCATACTCGGCATGAATTTGCTCTTCAAGACCAAACATCGCCAAAGCTTGAATGCGCACGTGAATGTTTTGGCTTTGGAAGCGTTTTTGGGAACTGGTAAAGAGTTGCTGCCCCGGCCCCCACCACCATTGGCCCGTTGGATCGGTCACGTTGACTGGATTGTTGCCGACATATGCATAGGGATGTAAGCTCAGCGGCGCAATCGGAAACCCCGCAAACGGATCCCGTGTCGTAAACGTCCCACTGCCGGGATTATACCACCGCGCCCGCAGATAGACCACGCTGGTGTCGCTGTCCTGCAGCTCGCCGGTGAAGCCGAAGGCGCCGAGCAGGTCGCCCTGCGGCGCACCCCACGGGTCGTAGCCTACGCTGCCCAGGGCCGCCCCGGTGTCGTCCAGCGTCATGCGCACACTGCCCAACGCGTCGCCCAGTTCCCAACTGCGCACCCCGCTGTTCACCGTCGCCAGGCGGGTCTGGCCATACAGATAGGTGGCCGTGGTCATCCCCTGGGTGGCGCGCAGCACCTGGCTCAGCGGCGCGGCCAGGTCTTGGGCGAGCTGGCTGGTGACCCCATCCTCGGTATACGCCACTAGCACGCC
>JAKSDJ010000747.1 GCA_022360155.1 Chloroflexales bacterium
AAGGTTTAGCAAGTTACGGACCTGCCGGCAATACATCCGGCGTAAAGGGCGGTTGTACCGCCCCGATCATGCCAGTGAGGACTTTGGATTGTGAGAGTCGATATGGGGGCGAGGAGGGAATCAGGAAAACAGCACCGTCCCCGGTTCGAGGGTGGCGCCGGCAGGCAGCGACATCCCGGCGCCGAGCACGGCGCCGCGCTGGCAGAGTGTGGTCTGCGGCAGCAAGCCGGCAGTATACGCAACTGGTTTGGGGTCATCGAATTGGCAGCGGGGCATTTGGGCGTCATTGCCTGCTTCGGCGTTGTTGTCGAACAGGCTGCTCTGGGCAAGAACCTTCGTTCCAATGCGAGTCTCGGCTGTGAGTGCGGAGTCTTCGAGCGTACATCCATCGCCTAGGAAGACGCCGCTGCCTAGGGTCGACCGCTCAATCAGGCATCCAGCGCCAATATAGGCTCCGTCATCGATCAGCGCTGGCCCGACAATGCGGCAGTTCGCCCCCAATTGGGCTTGCCCAATCCAGACCGGACCGCTTATCTCGCAGCCATGGCCAATATGGGCGGCAGGATTGATCAGCGAGCGCTGCCCAGCGCGACGTTCGAGCAAAAACAGCGTTGCATTAAGCGCATCCCATGGCGTTCCGACGGGTATCCAGTGGCCAGTGCATACGGCGTAGCCAACGTCGTTGTGTTGTGCAAGAATGGCGATCAGGTCGGTCAGTTCATACTCGCCGCGCGGCGATGGTTGAATAAGCTCTAGGGCCGAAAAAACCGCTTCGTCGAAATGATAAATCCCTGGATTGGCCAGCGCGTTGGGCGCTGGGTTTGCCGGCTTTTCGATAATACGGACGACGCGCCCATCCACGATGTCCAGCACCCCGAACGCGCGTGGATCTTCGACGCGAAGCGCGCTCATGCAATAGCGTTGGCGGGACACAGCGAGCAGGTCTACCTGGCTGATCAGGTTGTCGCCGTAGAGCATAAAAAAGGGCTCATTGACAACGCCAGCCGCAACCTGGAGCGCCCCGGCTGTGCCATTGATCGTCTGCTGGTAAACATACTGCAATTGCATTCCGCGATACGTCGACCCGAAGTAAGCCTGGATATCGTCGGCGCGGTAGCCCACAACTAGGGTCACACGCTCGACGAGGCCAACGAGTTCATCGAGAATATGCGCCAGGAGCGGCTTCCCCAGCAATGGAATCAGCGGTTTCGGGCGGTGCAGCGTGAGCGGGCGAGTTCGCTTCGACTCGCCCGCAGCGAGAATGATGGCATGGCGGGTCTGGCAAGGGAGCGATGCAGACGTATGGGTCATTGCAGCCTCTTCTTGAGTAATAATGAGATGCTTAGGGTTAGGACAAGACTGGGCTGTGCAGCAAGCGATATTCCTGATAGGCGCAATACAGCGGACCGTCCTCAACGATTCCAGTTACATTGTATAGAATACCATAGTGCGTGAATAAACAATGAGCAGGGCTGCAGGGGGCATCAACATTTTGCAATCGAAGGCGGATTCGCTGCAAATAGCTTCAGATCTGCGGCGAATCCGCTCCTAGTCTGCATTTGCTGTTCTACTGAACCGTAGCCTTTGCCTTAGGCGGAGAGCTGTTGCGCGAGTAGGATCGCTTGGGCGACCTCTTTCATGGTTTTGCGGCTATTCATTGCCAACTGCTGGATCTTTCGAAATGCCTCAGCTTCGCGTAGTCCCTGGCTATCCATCAAGTAGCCTTTGGCGCGCTCAATCACCTTGCGTGTCTCCAAATTATCGCGCAACACGCTAAGCTCTCGCCGGCGATGTAATTGTTCATCCCAACGGGCGCGCGTGACCTCAATGATCGGCATTAGATCGGTTTCGCGGATGGGTTTAACCAGGCAGCCAAGCACGCCAGCCTCTCGCGCTTGCTTGACAAATTCCTGGTCGCTGTAGCCGGTAATCAGCAAAACCGGCGCCAACCGCTCATCGCGCAGGATCTGCGCTGCAGCGATGCCATCCATACGCGGCATCTTGACATCGAGAAAAACCAGGTCTGGACGTAACTGGCGGGCCATATTCACCGCGCTCAAGCCGTCGCCGGTTTCGCCAACAACCAGATACCCTAATTCATTCAGCGCCTCGCTCAGGTTTTTACGGATGAGCGGTTCGTCGTCCGCAATGAGAATGCGCTTCTCCATACTCTATTCCCCTTGTCGGCATGTCTGCTGCGCACACGAGACGGTGAGCCCATTGTGTAGCATAAGCATGGCTTTGTCATCTTGCGTGTCGAACAGAAAAAAAGAGTCCCCTTGCCACGCCAGCGTTGGGCAACAAGGGGCTTCAATGCAACAACATTCTTGCTAGTAACTGTTGGGGGCCTTGATCCTGTTTAGCGTATGCACAAACGCAGCTATTTGTCGCTTGTCGCTCGTCACAGGAACCAGACTCGTTGAGTTTTCTTACAGCCTGCGGCGGATAGTGCGCCATGGCCATGCTGTGCGGCGCCTCTGCGTTTCGGTAAAGCTGCCGCGAATGTCTAACAGTTCTAGCTGTCCAAAATGAAGTATAGAATGGCGGTCTGCATTGTAGCAAGAGATATTCTGCACAAACTTATCAGGCATTAAATTGTGCAAATCGCGGTTGGGAATGTTCGCACGTTCACTGGCTTGCAGGTTGGGATAATTCGGCTTGGTCTACCATCCCTCGCTCTGACCGTCAAACCGCCCAGTGAATTTTGACGATCAAAACCGGTAATGAGAAAAGGTGTTCGTCGTGTCGCTTTCAGGCGGTTGTGCTGCCGTCAAACCGCCTAAAGGCTACGTAGATTGACCCTGTTGATTGTCAAATTTTATTGGGCCGTGCGAGGCTGCGTGCGAGCTTGTTTTCCTAACCTTGACAGCATGCTATCAGCATGATAGCATGCTATATAGAGTAAGAAAGGTAAAATGTAATATGACAGAGACAACGATCAATATCGGATCGCTGGTCATCATCCCTCGTTCGAGGCTGACTGAAGCGAATCAGCCATACTTAGAAAGCGGCGTTGTCGAAGCAGTTGAAGGGGACGTCATTGTCGTTGATGTACTGTCTTTTGATCCGCTGCAGCGTGCGGTGTGCAACGAGCGCTTGCTAACAACGATCGAGGCGGCTGCAGCGGGAACGGCCTATTTCTACCAAGGCGTTCCTATTGACTCCGATGATCTGAATCGCTACATCGCCCAGACACAACCAGTGCAAAAGGTGCGTCTTGCCAGATCTGACTATTCGTAACCTGCCCCAGGCAACTATTGACGCCCTCAGCGCACATGCGGAACGGGCCGGAACCAGCCGTGAAGCGTGGCTGCGCCAGGAACTTGCTCGCCTGGTCGAGCAGCCGGTCACGCCTCGTTTATATGCTCTAAAAGCGCTTGGCCCAGATCTTGCGTGCGCGATTATCCGCCGCCATAACAACCTGCCGAGTATCGCCGATGTTACCGGCGGTCATTGGACAGCATCCCAACGCAATGTTGTCCAAGAAGCGGCGGAACTTGTAGTGCGTAACCAACCCGGTGATCGTGAACGAGCGATTGCCATGCTTTTGTCCGTCTTCGAGCAAGTCTTCGAGGTAGCGTGATTCGTTCAAGCTCAACTCGCCGCTGCGTTTAGCTTGCCGTGTAAGCGATCGCGCAGCCTTTTTTACTGCCCTTTCACGATATTCAAAATGTTCTTGCTACAGACCGTTGCGACAACGGGTCTGCATATACCGTTGGTGTCATGCGGATCTCGTTGTTCGTTTAGGAAGGTACCCGTATGACCAGACTAACTCGCGCGCAGGTCGAACAATACATTCAGCAACAAGGCTCGAATCTTGTTCTCCAAGCTCACGATTTTCAGAAAGTCAACCTTTCTCAGTTGAATCTGTCGAACGCAGACCTCAGCCAGTCGAATCTGCGCGAGGCCAACCTCAGCCGGACCAACCTGGAAAATGCAAACCTAAGCGAATGTAAACTCAACCGAGCGACCCTACGCGAGTCGACCCTGAGTGAAGCGAATTTGCGTGATGCTGATCTGAGCCAGGCCAATCTCAATCGGACGAACCTCGATCAGATGAACGCCCGTGGCGCTATCCTGCGCGGCGCTGACCTTCGCCAAACCAACCTTGGCCAAGCGATCCTCAATGAAGCGGACCTGACCGATGTTGACCTGCACGAAGCCGATCTGCGCGAAGCGGACATGGACTCAGCCCGTCTCAGTGATGCAACATTGACCAATGCCAATCTACAACGAGCCCGGCTAGTCAATGCTGATCTGCAGAAGGCGACCTTGCGCGGCTCCGACCTGCGCGAGGCCAATCTGAGCCAGGCTAGCTTGGAGGGCGCCAATCTGTTTCAGGCAAACCTCCAGGCCGCCAATCTTGCCGGAGCTGATCTGAGCGGCGCTGACTTGCGGGAAGCTAATCTATTTCAAACCGATCTCCGCGGCGCCAAGTATGATTTGGCCACTCGTTGGCCGGAAGGTTTTACTCCGCACGAAGCGGGGATGGTGTTGATCCAAGGAGAACCCTCGGATACCGTGCTGACCGGCATCTGGCCGGGCAAGCCATATCCGCTTGGTGCAACGTGGGATGGTCAGGGTGTTAACTTCGCTCTATTCTCCGAACGAGCCAGGCGGGTCGAGTTATGTCTCTTCGACTCACCCAAAGCGCCCAAATCGTCGGTTCGCATCACCATGCAGGAGCAGACGGACAATGTCTGGCATGTCTATCTGCCGAACATCCAACCAGGTCAGATCTATGCCTACCGTGTCTATGGCCCGTATAATCCTGGTCAAGGGTTGCGCTTCAATCCGAACAAGCTGCTGATTGACCCCTATGCCAAAGCGCTCACCGGGACAATCGATTGGAACGATGCAATGTTCGGGTATACGATTGGTCACGAAAATCAGGATTTGTCGTTCAATGACAAAGACAGCGCTCCATTTATGCCGCGCTGTGTGGTGATCGATGACACATTTCCCTGGGGTGATGACCGCCGCCCCCGAACGCCATTGCACCAATCGGTGATCTACGAATTACACGTGCGGGGATTTACGATGTTGCATCCTGAGGTGCCAGAGCCGTTGCGGGGCACATATGCCGGTCTGGTTACACCGGCAGTGATCGACTATCTCAAGTCGATCGGGGTCACAGCGGTAGAGTTGATGCCGGTGCATCAGTATGTCAATGATCGGCATTTGGTCGACCGCGGGTTGACCAACTATTGGGGCTACAACACCCTAAGCTTCTTTTCGCCGGACATTCGTTACAGCATGCCTGGCGCGCCGGGCGACCAGGTGCGCGAATTCAAGTCGATGGTAAAAACGCTGCACTCCGCCGGGATCGAAGTGATCCTCGATGTCGTCTACAACCACACCGGCGAGGGCAACCATCTTGGCCCGACCCTCTCGTTGCGCGGGATCGACAACCATGCTTACTATCGGCTGGTGCCAGGTGATTCGCGTTATTATATGGACTATACTGGTACGGGTAATACCCTCAATCTGCTACACCCCCGTACCTTGCAATTGGTGATGGATAGTTTGCGCTACTGGGTGCTCGAGATGCACGTGGATGGCTTTCGCTTTGACTTGGCCTCGGCGCTGGTGCGCGGGCTGCACGAAGCCGACCGGCTCTCAGCTTTCTTCGATATCATTCACCAAGATCCCGTCCTCTCGCAGGTCAAGCTGATTGCGGAACCGTGGGATGTCGGGCCAGGCGGTTATCAAGTGGGCAATTTTCCGGTGCTCTGGTCGGAGTGGAATGGGAAGTATCGCGATACGGTGCGACGTTTTTGGAAGGGCGATGAGAGTCTGGTCGGTGAAATCGCCTATCGTCTAGCCGGTTCCAGCGATCTCTACCAGCACAATAGCCGTCGCCCCTACGCAAGCATCAACTTTGTGGCCGCCCACGATGGTTTCACGCTACGCGATCTCGTAAGTTACAACGAGAAGCACAACTTGGCCAACGGCGAAGATAACCGCGATGGAGATAATCATAACAACTCCTGGAACTGCGGGGTCGAAGGACCGACTGAAGATCCGGAGATCAACGCCCTACGTATGCGCCAGATGCGTAATATGATGGCGACGCTGCTACTCTCGCAGGGCGTACCAATGATCCTTGCCGGTGATGAGCGCGGGCGAACCCAACAGGGTAACAATAATGCCTATTGCCAGGATAATGAGATCAGTTGGGTGGATTGGTATCTCGATGATCTTGGACGTGAGATGCTAATTTTTACCCGTAAGTTGCTGCACATTCGTCAGGAACATCCAGTGCTGCGCCGGCGGCGCTTCTTCCAGGGGCGGCGTATTCACGGCACCGATATTCGCGATATCCTCTGGCTGAATCCTAATGGCAACGAGATGAACGATGAGGAGTGGAACAACAGTTTTGTGCGCTGTATTGGCATGTTATTGAACGGACAAGCGATGAATGAGTTGGGGGAACAGGGACGGCGCATCTATGATGACGCGCTGTTGCTGTTGGTCAATGCCCACTACGAACCGATCCAGTTCACGCTTCCTGAGGGTGTTGCCGGCTTTCGATGGGAAATGCTGGTTGACACTGCTGTGACGGAAGAAACCGCAGTAGAGCCAAGAACGTATGGGCAGCACTACCTGCTGCAAGATCGCTCGCTTGTTCTGCTGATCCAGCGTTGCAACGGAATGGTGCAAGGAGAGCTGCATGCATAAACGTACACCAGCAGCGCCGTGGCGCATGCCAATTGGCGCACAGCCCGATGCGGACGGAACCTGCTTCTGCGTTTGGGCTGCCGATGCGCAGTGCGTTGCTGTGCTTTGTTATCCTGATAATCATCCCCCGGCAACCTACGACCTGGCGGCTGAGAGTGGCGGCTATTTTTCGGGGCATATCGCTGGGATCAAGCCAGGCACACAGTACATGTACCGTGTTGATGGCAACGACCCGCGCCCTGACCCGGCTTCGCGCTGGCAACCGGAGAGCGTGCATCGCGCCTCGTGCGTCGTCGATCCCGCTGCGTTCGCCTGGACTGACGCAAGCTGGCGCGGCATTACTCAAGAAGACCTGGTTGTGTATGAGCTTCATGTCGGTACGGCGACACCCAGCGGAACATTTGACGCCCTGATCGAACATCTGGATGATCTCAAAGCGCTTGGTGTAACAGCCATCGAATTGATGCCGGTGGCCGATTTTCCCGGCGACCGCAACTGGGGCTACGATGGTGTTTGTCTATTTGCACCGGCCCGTTGCTATGGCGGCCCTGAAGGGCTGCGGCGCCTGGTTGATGCGGCTCATGCCCGTGGGTTGGCGGTGTTGTTGGATGTGGTCTATAACCACTTGGGGCCGGACGGCAATTATTTGCGCCAGTTCAGTCAAGCCTATTTCACCGACCGGCATAAGACCCCCTGGGGTGACGCCCTGAACTTCGATGGCCCGGATAGCCGCCCGGTTCGCGAGTTTTTTATCGCCAATGCCTGTTATTGGGCGCACGAGTATCATATTGATGGGCTGCGTCTGGATGCCACCCACGCTATCCTCGACGACAGCCCGACGCATATCCTGGCCGAATTGGCTGCTCGTGTACGGGCGACACTTCCGCCAGAACGTCGCTTCCTCCTGATTGCCGAGAACGAACGGAACGACCCGCAGCTTGTTCGTCAGGCCGCAGCCGGCGGTTATGGACTCGATGGGGTCTGGGCCGATGATTTTCATCACCAAGTGCGAGTCGCGTTGGCCGGCGACGAAGATGGCTATTATATTGACTATAGCGGCAGCGCAACCGATCTGGCGACAACGATCCGTCAAGGCTGGTTCTATACTGGGCAGCTTTCCGCCTACCTCAAGCATCCCCGTGGTGCGCCCGCCGACGATGTTGCACTGCCCGCATTCGTGCAGTGTATCCAGAATCACGATCAGGTGGGCAATCGCGCCTTTGGCGACCGGTTGAACCACCAGATTTCACCTGCAGCTTACCGCGCCGCGTCGATATTGTTATTACTCACCCCGGCCACGCCGCTGTTGTTTATGGGCCAGGAGTGGGCTGCCTCGACGTCATTCCTCTACTTCACCGATCACAATCCAGAGTTGGGCAAGCTTGTCACCGAAGGTCGCCGCTCCGAGTTTGCATCGTTTGCCGCCTTCGCCGGGGAGGAAATCCCTGATCCGCAGGCATTGGGCGCCTTCCAGCGATCAAAGCTGCGCTGGGAGGAGCGCGATCAGCCAGCTCACGCCGGTGTGCTGAACTTGTACCGCACTTTGCTTGGCTTGCGGCAAAAACATCCGGCCCTACGCGAGCGCCGTCGCGAGTATATTGCAACTGCTGGGCTCGGCGAGCGGGCTTTAGCATTGCGCCGCTCGGCTGCTCAGGCGGCAGAAACGCTCTTAATCCTGGCATATCTGGACAACGACGCCGCTCAGATCGATTTCCAGTCCAGCCCTGTCACCGTGGCGCCTGCCGGTCATCAGTGGATTGTACTGCTGGACAGCGAAGCTGTAGAATTTGGCGGCGGTCAAGCGGCGGCGCTGCGTCTCGGCGCTTCAGTGAATGCAACATTTGAATGTGAAGCGCCGCGAGTGCTGGTACTGCAAGCGCTGCCGATGTAATGCAGGCCCGCGTCATAACTCTGCAATGGCGTGCAGATGACGCAAATGGGCGTAGATGCGCTGCGAATCTGTGGTAGATAAAGATCCGCAGCGCATTGTTCCATTTTGACGGCGCCTTCAGTTCCAACGGCGATGAATAAGGAGCACGCTAGCGCAGTTTCGCCTTGACGATGCTGTATAACGTGCGCTAAAATCGCGTACCGACGCGGCAGATCTGCTCGTCATCTTTTCACTTGTCACAGGTGTCCTATGTATACGCAGGCCCGCTACTTTATTCGTACTGCGCTGATTTATCTGCTGGGGGCATTCGCGGTTGGCGGCTTAGTATTGGTCAATCAGGGTCTGTCGCTCAGCAATCGGATTGGCGTCTTACTGCCCGTCTTCTACCACTTGCTTACGGTTGGTTGGATTACCCAACTCATCTGCGGGGTGGCGCTGTGGATGTTTCCGCCGCTCTCGCGCGAACGCCCGCGCGGCGACGAGCGGCTGGGCTGGTTTACCTATATCACGCTCAACGTTGGCCTGTTGCTGCGGGTGGTGTTTGAGCCGCTACATACCTGGACCGGAAGCTGGGGATGGACATTGGCCGTCTCGGCATTGCTCCAAGTCTTGGCGGTTGGGGCTTTTGTCGTCGCCATCTGGCCACGGGTGAAAGGCAGAGAACGTAGAGCCTGAAACCATGGTCAGTGGTCAGGTTTGGGGCGATGGACGACCTACTAACCGGCAATGGCACGTGGATGCCGCTGCTAGCCGCCAATCAACGCCGATCGTAACCTGCCGACCTGCTAACCTTCCAACTTGCCGACCTGCTAAGGCTCAAACGAATCAACGTACAAACCCGCCAACCCCTGTCCTGAGCACCGCCGAAGGATGCCAACGTATCAACGTAGTCACACGAGGACCGACATGCCACGCTTGAGTCAACTCATGATCCGGACGGCGCTGATCTGGCTCGTCGTGGGTTATACTATTGGCGGACTGGTGCTGGCAAACAAAGGATGGCCGATACTGCCCTGGATCTGGAGGCTGCGTCTTGCCCACGTTCACATTTTGTTGGTGGGCTGGACCGTGCAGTTGGCTTGCGGCGTGGCTTTCTGGATTTTGCCCCGGCTCGACGCCAAAGGATCGCGCGGGAATGTGGGGCTAGTCTGGTTTTGCTATGCGACGCTCAATAGCGGTGTGCTATTGGCATCGCTCTATGAGCCGCTGCGGGTTATATTGCCCTCATTGACGGCGGTATTTATTGTTCTGGCTGGTATCTGCTATATCGCAGCAATAGTTGCTTTTGTCGCCCATGCTTGGGTGCGCATTGTGCCATTTCGCATATTGCCTCGGAATGGAGCTCATGATGCGGTCGATGACTCAGAACCCTGACCCGCGATCCTCATTTAGATATCTCTGCAAGACACTGAATACGACTGTAACATTGGGGCTTGCTCTGTAGGCGCGGCTTGCGGCCGCGCTGGCTGTCTCTTGTGGAGAGCGCTGTGATGTATGGTTTCTTAAAGAGCGGAACAAGAGCGCATGTGTATCCTTTGAGGATGCACAAACAATAATTGCCGCTCACTTCAAGATCTGGCGTTTTTGCATGCTTAGATGCAAGCAACCGACCAAAAGAGTGTTAAGATAAGGGTGGTTTCCATTGCTGTTTGAACGAGAGTTTCAAGATCTAGGAGCTAGATCGTTGCTTATTAAGAAGCAACCCCAAGTGACTGCAGGAGTAGGTGCTATGGCTGGGAAAACACAGGCTGAGTCAATGATGGATATGTGGCAGGATGCCCAAAAACAGCTTTGGGATAGTTGGAGCAAAACCGTACAAACCGTCTCAGCATCGACTTTTTTCTATCCTGATTTGCTTGAGCAGTGGCGGAAATTGGCAGCTCAGGGGCTTGAAGCATGGACTGCAGTTGCTATACCTCGTTCGCAGAATGTGTCGCGCCAACTGATGGCGGCTCAAGCTGCAACCATGCGTTTTCTGGAATTTTCGGCTGATGCTTGGAAAGCAATGGCCCCCAAGCTTGAAGCTGGCGGCGATTGGCAATCCGTGCTGCACAGTTATACGGAGCAATTTAGCCGTCAGTTGGTGCGGACGCCTGCCGATTTTGCACAGGCCAGTCAAGATGTTAATGAACTCTGGAAGCTCTATCTCGAAGAGATGCAGAGTGTGCTCAACCCCTGGGTCGAGTCGCTCCAGCACTCACCCGCCCATATGGGCGAAGCTCTGACGGGAGGCAGCTCGGAGTTGGTGCAACTGACCAACCTTTATTGGGATGCCTACGAACGCACGTTTGGTCGTCTGGTCCAGAGTCCGCGTATGGGCTTCAATCGTGAATTGGAAGAAAAATTGCTGCGCGGGTTCGATGCATGGACCGACTTCCGTCGCGTAAGTATGGACTACCAGATAGTGTTGGCCGATACGTGGTCACGGGTCTTCGAACGGGTCATGCGTGAATTGGTCACCCTCAATGGTCAAGGGAAGCAGATCCAAAGTTTGCGCGATTTGCTGCGGCTATGGACTGATGTGGCCGATAAAGAACTGGAAGCCGCGTTCCAATCCGAAACCTATGTCAAAGCCCAATCTCGGCTGTTCAATGCGACAATGCAATATCGGCTGCGCGAGCAAGCCATCGTCGAAACCTATTTGAAGATGTCATACATCCCAACCCGGAGCGAGGTAGATGAGGTCCATCGCAACATCTATGAGTTGCGTAAAGAACTCAAGGCGCTTAAAAAGGAGCTGCGTGTGCGCAATGGCCAGGAATCCCGCCCAGAGGCGCCAGTTGAACGAGAGCAAACAGCAAAAGCCGAGAGCAAGCCGGCTCGCCCTCGACGAAGCACGCGGAAGAAGGCGCCCGAAACAACTACGAGCGAATAGCGAAGGAGGAGGATGCTATGCTGCCGTTGCCTTTTCAGTTCCAGCCTGATGATGTCATTCGCGAGCTCACTGAACTGAACAAGAAGATGCTCAGCGGAGTCAAGATCCTGAGCGCTCTGCATCACGACGATGTGCAGGTTGGAACAACACCTAAGGAACCCGTGTACCGTGAAGACAAGCTAGTGCTCTACCGCTACACGCCGATGGTCGAAAAGCCCTTCTCGATTCCGATCTTGATCGTCTACGCGTTGGTGAATCGTCCAGCGGTCGCCGATCTCCAACAGAACCGCTCGCTTGTGCGCAACCTCTTGATGCAAGGGATGGATGTCTATCTGATTGATTGGGGCTATCCCAGTCGGTCGGATCGTTGGCTAACTCTTGACGACTATATTAACGGGTATATCGACAATTGTGTTGATGTGCTACGCGAGCGGCACAAGCTCGACAAGATCAATATCTTGGGGATTTGTCAAGGCGGGTCTTTTAGCCTGTGCTACGCTGCACTGCATCCCGACAAAGTCAAAAACCTGACAGTCATGGTTGCTCCTGTGGATTTTCACGCCGACCAGGGCGCGAACAACGGGTTGCTGAATGTGTGGGGGCGCACGCTGGATGTTGACCTGATGGTCGAAGCAATGGGCAATGTGCCTGGCGAATTCATGAACTTTGGCTTCTTGATGCTCAAACCCTTGCAGTTGAATATCCAGAAGTATACCGACATGATCGACATGATGGGCGACGAAGAGAAGCTGCTCAATTTCTTGCGTATGGAAGAGTGGATCTTCGATAGCCCCGACCAGGCCGGTGAGGCGTTTCGTCAGTTCGTGAAAGACTTCTTCCAGGAGAACAAGCTCATCAAGGGCGAGGTTGTCATCGGCGACCGGCAAGTTGATTTGGGCAAGATTACCATGCCGGTGTTGAACATCTATGCTGAACAAGACCACCTGGTCCCACCGGCTTCTTCACGCGCTCTCGAAAAATATGTCGGTACGAAGGACTACACTGTGTGCGCTTTTCCGGTCGGCCATATTGGGATGTATGTCAGCGGCAAGGCCCAGCGCGACCTTGCGCCGACTATTGCCAACTGGTTCAAAGAGCACGGCTAAACAGCGCCGGCTGTGCGATAAGGCGCACTGCAAAGAACAATGCGTTACATCCAAACCGGTGAGTTTATTGCGGCCCAACTGGTTTGAACCGCGTGCCCGTGCGCAAAGAGCGTAGGATTGACATCGTATTATGAGGGAGAGTCCATGCAGATTGGCTGGATTGGGTTGACAGAGTGTGTAATCGTTCTGGTTATGTTGATCATTGTGGCTGCTCTGGCGTTTCGTACCGGGTACTTTCGGGGGCGGCGCACTCGTGATTGATAGGCGCGCTGTATAGTCGTTCCCTGGCGCTTGGGGGCTGCTCGTGGCCGAAGGTGTGTTGCGTTTGCGGCAGTGCAGTATCAGCCAATTTCAACCGCAAGAATTGGATAGCATGATTAGTCACTCTTCTGTATCCTGGTATAGGAGGTGACGATCATGTTTTTGAGAGAAACAACTAGCCCAATGCAAACAGGCGACGAAGAGGCGTATTGGCGTGCAGTGCTCGACCGGGATGCCGGTTGTGATGGAACATTTGTCTATGCCGTGCGTTCAACCGGCATCTATTGCAAACCATCGTGCGCGGCACGCCGGCCGCGCCGTGAGCACACCGTGTTCTTTGCCCGACCCGAAGCAGCGGAGCAAGCCGGCTACCGTGCCTGTAAGCGCTGCTGTCCGCAACCTGGCCATGTCTCTGGCGTCAGCACCTTGCTAGTCGAGAAGGTTTGCCGCTATATCGAGGATCACCTCGACGACACGTTAACCTTGGAATACCTCGGCGCACAATTGGGGCTTAGTCCCTATCATTTGCAGCGAACGTTTAAGCATGTAATGGGGATTACACCCCGCCAGTATGTTGATGCACGGCGACTCGATCGTTTGCGGAACAGCCTCAAGGAGGGACAAAACGTGACTGAAGCGCTCTACGAAGCTGGTTATAGCTCCAGCAGTCGTCTCTATGAACGAGCGGCCGGTCAATTGGGGATGACCCCGGCAACCTATCGTCGGGGCGGCGCGGGAATGCAGATTGACTACGCTATTGCCAATTGCATACTAGGCCGATTGCTCGTGGCAGCGACCGAACGCGGCATTTGCTTTGTGAGTCTCGGCGATGCCGACGAGCCGCTGGAGGTGGCCTTACATAGCGAGTTTCCCGCTGCTGCCATTCAGCGCGACGATGAGCGTTTGCGCGATTGGGTTACGACCATTATCCTTCACCTTAGCGGGCAACGACCGCAGCTTGACTTGCCGCTCGATGTACAAGCGACAGCGTTTCAGCGGCAGGTGTGGGAGGCGTTGCAGGCTATTCCTTATGGCGAAACTCGCACGTATGGCGAAATCGCTCGCCAATTGGGCAACCCCAAGGCCGTGCGTGCGGTTGGTCGCGCCTGCGCCACCAATCCAGTCTCACTTGTTGTGCCGTGCCATCGTGCTATCGGGTCTGATGGCGGTTTACACGGCTATCGCTGGGGACTGGAACGCAAGCAAGCTTTGTTAGAGCAAGAAAAGCATTATTCGCTTGGCCTCGATCCTGCAAAGGAAGAATGAGTGCGGATGCAGATAATAGTAAGCGGGCGTCAATGATGTTTGGCTTATACAGATGCGATATGTGCAATCTACATGTACACAATTATTGTCGCTAACTCTCCCATCTTCGACGCTGCACCATTCGCTGCTCTCTTGCGCGCCGCCGACCTAGTCATCGCTGCCGATGGCGGCGGCAATGCGCTCTATATCATCCGCTTTGCGCCCCACCTCGTGGTCGGTGATCTCGACTCGCTCAATGTTACTGTTGAAGCTTGGTTTGCCGCCGCAGGCGTTGAGATCCAGCAATACCCCGCCGAGAAGGACGAAACTGACCTCGAATTGGCGTTGCTTTCGGCTGTTGAGCGCGGCGCGACCAGGCTTGACATTCTCGGCGCACTTGGCGGGCGCTGGGACCAGAGCCTCTCAAACGTCGCATTGTTGGCTCTGCCTGAACTTAATGGTTGTCGGGTCCGGCTCCTTGATGTAGATCAGGAGGCATACCTGGTCCGCGATGCAGCCGAGATCTTAGGCGACCCTGGCGACATTGTCTCGTTGCTGCCCGTTGGCGGTGCGGCGTATGGTGTTACGACTAAGGGCCTACAATATCCGCTGCACGATGCCACGCTCTACTATGAACGGTCACGCGGGGTGAGCAATGTATTAGCAGCGTCTCCCGGTCGTGTGAGTCTCTGCTCGGGGCAGCTCCTCCTCATCCGAAGTTTCTCGAATCAAGCGCCAACAGCTCTGCAGTGAGCTTATTCTTGGCATTCCAATCTCCGCTTATGGTATAAGGACTTACGTGGCGTCAACCCCGTATCGGCGGATGAAGTCTGATGCGTCAAGCAGGGTGCGGTTCTGTACACTCTGCTTGACGCGTAGCGCGAAGTCTCCAAGCGCCCGTATCTCCCTCGTCCCTCGTTACTGCTATTAAACCCTCACCAATATTTTACCAAAGGCTAACGCTGCGCGGATAACGCACGAAGCCGGGCCACGGTTTGTCTTATAGAAAACCATAGGATCCGAGTCTATTGTACTGGCTTGGTTATTCGCGCAGCGCCGGCGATTCTTCCATTCAGTGCTCTTAATTAAGGTTGAGTCCATGACCTCACACGGCAAAGAGAATAATATAAAGTTGAAAACATTGAAAGACCTAACGCAATCATGTGAGTCTGGCGAGCATAAAGTTAACGCTCTGGCAGCGCCAGAGCGTAGCGAAACCAACCATCTCGCAACTACGAACAGCGTGTTGCCCGCAGGGAGTGTCGAGACGCCACTCAACGGCAAACATACCCATACTCTCCTCGAAGCCATCCCTGATTTGCTTCTGCTTATTCAACGTGACGGCGTCATTCTGGATTACAAGCCATCGAAAGCGATAGCGTCACTTATGCCGAATCGTAATGTCCAAGGCGAGCATTTTTTCGCTGTCCTCCCTGTTGCTCTGGCGCAGCAAATTCTGTCTGCTCTGGAACAAGTGCTCCAAACAGGTGTACCGCAGGTTTACGACTATGCATTGCCCCAACGTCTAGGCAACTATCTTTTGCAAGCTGACCTTATTACCCGTGATCAGCTCAAGGCAGCTCTCAATGAGCAGCGCCGTTTACGCGCCAAACGGGAAAATGTCTTGCTCGGCGATTTGCTGGTGCGCATGGGCCAACTGAGCGCCGATGATCTGGAAAACATCCTCAAGCAGCAACAAATCAATGGCGACCTACGCTTCATCGAGACGCGGATACTGCGTAGCGGCCCCAATGAAATCCTTGCTATTATGCGTGACATTACCGAACGTAAGCAGGCGGAAGCCGCGTTGTATTACCAATCGCGTCTTCTAGATAGCATTTCCGATGCGGTTATTGCGGTGGACAATAGTTGTACGATCCAGAGCTGGAACCGGGCTGCCCAGTCTATTTATGGCTGGAATGCCAGTGATGTAATTGGCAAAAAGCTCCACGACATTGGTTTAACGATGTTTCCTGGCAATGGGGATAAAACGGTTTCGATGGATCGCCAGCTTGAAGATGGTCATTGGCAGGGTACAACAGTACAACGTGACCGACATGGGCGGAATGTAGATGTCTTGATGTCGGCTTCGCTCGTGAAAAACGCTCTTGGTCACCCGATTGGGTTAGTTGCCCTCCATCGCGACATAACCGAGCAAAAACAAGACAGGCATCTTGTGAGCGATATCGATATTCAAGCAACGGAAACTCCTGGTGATTTGCACCGTAGCTATGAGCTGTTGCGCGCATTGTTCGATGGCTTGAACGACGGCTTGATGTTGCTCGACCACACTGGCGTCGTGCTGGGGATCAACCCTGCGCTGGCTGCGTTGCTGGGGGTCACACCGATGGAGGCGGTTGGCATGCCCTGGGCGGCATTGTGCGGCAAGCCCCTCCATCCATTTCCTGGCCAGAAAATTGTGGAGGCGCTTCAGAATAGAGCAGAAATACAGTATCGCGAGGGGTATACTGATCCAGCAGGGCAGCGGCATGTGCTCGATATTCGCACTATCCTCATGACCGGACCAGAACAACGGGTTGATTATGCAATCGTGCATGTTGTAGATGGCACAGAACGATTGGTGATGGATGCAATCGCCATTCAACACGAGCGTTTTGCGGCTAGCGGCAAATTGGCCGAAACTGTCGCCCACGAGGTAAATACGCCGCTTCAAGCTATTCAGCATTGCCTTTATCTTGCTGAGAAACTGGATGGAGAAGAACGTACAATATACCTGAGTCTAGCTCGCGAAGAAATTGGACGAGTCAGCGATATTGTGAATCGAATTTGCAACCTGTATCGCCCAAGTCAAAAAACTCCAACAAGCATTAACATGCATGCGCTCATTGATCGGGTGATTTTATTGATGCAACGGGTATTGGCGCAGCAAGAAGTGATTCTCGAACAGAACTTTGCTTCGACCATGCCATTCGTGCGCGGACGGGTCGATCATTTAACCCAAGTGCTGTTGCACCTGATGATGAATGCCGTAGAGTCCATGCCTGAGGGCGGGCTGCTTCGGCTCGATACAACAATCGAACAGCATCGGATCCCAACTTTTGCCATTACGATTAACGATACGGGCGAAGGTATTAGGCCAGAGGTGCAGGCGCGAGTGTTCGATCCGTTCTTTACAACCAAATCTGGCAGGTCCGGTATTGGCCTCGCTATTTGCCGATATATTCTGCAACAACACAATGGTAGTATTGCTTTTGCCAGTACGCCGGGCCAAGGTAGTACGTTTACCGTCTTGCTCCCCATTGGTTAGCATCTCTCGATCCCGCCAAGCTGTTAGAGATAGGCAAAAGCGAGACCGGTCAGGCGGATGAAACCTGACCGGTCATTGTGTGGCCAATATTGTGCGGGGTAGCAATTGCAGCGGAGTTAAACGCCAGTATGGGCGAGTTGCGAGTCCAGCGCA
>JAKSDJ010000873.1 GCA_022360155.1 Chloroflexales bacterium
ACAAGCGGCTTGCACCGCATGCGGATGGACTTGAGATGGCGACTCCTGGTGATGTTTTGCCACACGCTTGGCCCACCACTGTTCACCTAGTCGCAGCGAACAACGTTGATTTCAGCACCCGCGCGGCCCGCGGCTCCAGTACAACGGATTGTTATTTGGCGATTTGTGGTCTGAGCATCAAGGGAAGTATCGGCCAGCATTTGGATCACAAAGCACCGTGCCAGCATCAAAGTAGTAATCGACAGACCGCCTTAGCGCGTCACTGAGCCCATTTTCAATGAACCACAGAAATACGCGACGACCAGCGTTTTTGACGGCATATACAAGCGAAACATAGTCCTCATCACCCGCCACAAGGACAGCGGCATCATAGTTTTTCTGGTATGCGTGGGTCAGCATATCGACTGAGAGTGTGATGTCGACGCGTTTTGATCCTTTGTTTTTCGTGCGAGGGAATACGTGAGGCGATTCGATATCCATTAATTTGAGGCGATCAAAGATCTCATTGTGTTTGGCAGTGTCACCACACGACGATGTGTAATAGTGTTTCCGGATGATGCTGCAATGAAGGTGATGTTTCATGTTGAGGTATTTCGACCATACGAACACGCCAGGCTCGTGATCGACGTGCGATGGGACATCGTCGTCGCCAAGCTGGTTCTTCCACCGGATAGCAAGGTTTTCGCCATCAACGAAGACCATCACGGTGCATGGTTTAATGTGTTCAGGAAATGGGTGCGGCATGTTCTAGCCAGATAACTCCTATCTTCTGCCACAAAAATAGTCAAACTACGCAACATCTTACCACATCTGCGGTTTTTTTTGATCCCCAAGAGCGGCGTGCACGGCATGCGGTATAGATGTTAGACAGCGACTCCCGGTGATGTTTTACCGCACACATGGCCAACTACCGCATGGTTTGCACTATCCAGTTCCTGATTGTCCTGTGGTTCGGTGGTCGTGGCAGACGGCAACCGGTGATGTGTGACCAGAGCCGGAGTGATGACCTGCGTACGATTGGTGAACATTTGCACACCGTTTACAGAGGCAGGTAAGCGACCAAACGATCCCAGTCGTCCTGCTTACTGTATTCATCCAGAAAGAGGATCTCATCGATTGCCTGCCGTAGGGAGAGCCGGTCATGCACCACAAAGCCGCCGGGCATTGGCTGTGAAATCGTGCTAACACAAAGCTGATGCTAATGTTCGTCAAATCGCGTGAGGGGTGATGCGCGCCTAAGCTTTTTCTGTGGTTTCTTTCGTGATTTCTACAATTTGGTAGTAACTATACTGACGGAGTCTTGGCATGGCCTTGCATACGATAGTATCAATCCTATTATTAAAGTTTAGCAAGAATGAAAATCTCCTATCATGCTTAAATATATATGTATTTAACATTCTAAAAAAATAAAATCCGGAAAATATTGCCTCACATTGAATCTACGTTCTAGCGTGGTTATCTCCATAGATTCAAGAGGATGTTCTTCTTCATCTCCATACTTTGGCACTCCGAATCTACCAACAATATTTCTTCTTGCAAACATCAGTAAGGCATTACGCGAGCTGTTCTCTATGAAAACGCCTCGGCCATTGTCCTGCATCGCATTGTACAATATCTCTACGAAAGTATTGAATGGCTCAACATGATGTAGAATGTACTTGCCAACTATGAGGTCGTATGTGGCCCCTAACTTTGATAAATCCAGAGCATCAATCTGATAAGCATTTATCCTGTCAATAACGTCATTGAACTGGGCAAGTGAGCGGATTCTTTCTATGGCGCTTCTTGAATAATCTGTTGCAGTTACTCTTGCGCCTAATTTTGCAAGCCAGACTGAAAGTTCTCCGGTACCACAACCGATCTCGAGGATGATTATGCCACTAACATCACCAATTAGACGCAGGAATGCCTGTTCGGTTAAGCCGGCCTTGCGACTATAGGATTCTATATCAATGATGCGTGGTTCATAATGCTTATTGTATGTCTGGTCCCAAAACTGCTGTGAAGAGTCCATATGACGATTTGGTCTGATGTAGCAAGCCTATTTGATCCGCAAACGGTTGTTGCCACTTTGGGACTTCGTAGCAAACAATAGCGATCTGCAAAATTTACAAATCAATTAGTATCGCTATATGATATAAAAGCTTGTATTAGATGGCGGATGTCTGAGTTCATAATGCCTTGCGCATCACTCCAAATAGACAGACGATCACTGCCCTAGCTCCTTGGCACAATATGGGCATATGTTCACCGAACGCCACACTGGTCACATGTTCAATGGACCTGTATTCACTTATATCCTAGGTAGGATTGGATCGATAGCTTAAGTCCGCTCATTCTACCATGACTCGCTGATCGTGTCACCCAGGCGGTTTCGCCAATCAGGAACTCCTCGGCCATAAAAGCACTCACCCCTCACTCTATGCGCGCCGAAGAGTCAGGCCAATCCGCTCGCGCGCCGGGGCGGTGTCGACATCTGGCATATGGGCCTCCACCAGGCCGATCAACTCGTCGATCAGCGTATACAGCTCGCTGACACCCTCCGCCGGCGGCAGCACCCAGATCTGGCGCATCCGCGCGACTATATCACGCGGGGCGATCGTGAGGCGCTCTAGGGTTGCCTCCATCCCTTTGAGCTTGCCGGGCGGGATGATCCGATTCAGGCCACAGAGCACATTGAGAATGTTGCGGGCCGCTTCGAGCATCAACTCATAGACGAGCGGATAATCAGCACGGTCGGCGCCCATCTCGCGCATGACCGCGACCGGCGCGAAGCGGAGGAAGTTCGTAACCAGCGCACGGTCGAAGCCCGGCGGACAGTCGGCGAGCGCTCGCTGCCACGCCTGAATATGCGTAGCGCCGTGCAGCGCAATCCCCTGCAAGACCCCACTGAGGACGATGTGGAGGTTCAGATCGTCAACCTTTGGTTCGGCGCGGAAGTCGCTGACCATTTGGCTCAAATCCGCGCTGCGCTGGTGGCCAGTATCGACCTTGACCCCATCGACGAACTGATAGCAAGCCAGCCACCGCTCGGCGTCATAACTGTAAATGCCGCCGCCCAAGGCAAGCGCGGCCTGTTTGATCGCCTCGAACTCCTCCGCGGGCGGCAGTTCGGCATAGTAGATCGTCATATCGACATCGGAGACGGCATCAACGCGCCCGCGGGCGACCGAGCCGGTCAGCAGGATGGCTTCGACGCCAGGGCGAGTGGCATAATCCGCCGCCACCCGCTCGGCAATCGCGTGGAGCTGCTGCTTGTCATTCGTCATTGTCTGGCCTCCTTCAAGATACGGGCGTGCGGTCTGTTGCCGCCTCATCGTCTGGTCTATCATCGCTATCGCGTGTCGCAACCTCGGACGGCAGGTGCTGATAGAAAGCCAAGGTCAACCGGTAGGGAGTGGCCGCCTGACCACGATTGGCTGTCTCCAGCGCATCGACCTCTTTGATCAGCGCATCGAGTCGGGCGTGGAAGGCCAGCAATTGCTCCTCGGTCAGGTGCAATGCCTTTCTGGTGACGAAAGGGTGCAGCGGCGGCCCCTCGGGCGGCGGCGCGGGCCGCGCCAGGAACGCGCGGCGCAACTCCTCCTTGGTCTCATCGAGCGTTGTCGTAAAGATCGCCAGTGCCGCCTCGTTCGAAATCTTGTCGCCGGCCAGAAGCGGGTTACGGATGCGCAGTTGGCGGGCGGTCACTTGGTAGCGCTTCTCGATGATCCCGGAGACAACCTGGGTCGCGACGACGCGCAGCAGCCTGTGTTGCTCGAGGAGGTTGACGTGATAGTAGAGCTTGGCGCTTGGGATGCTGAGCTGGGCGGCAAGCTCCTTAACGGTCGCCGGCTGCTGTAAGATGCGCAAGATCGCCAGGCGTCGCTCATCCGCCACGACCTTGATCGTCTCGATATCGGCCAGCGTGAGCTCGGCCAGCGGAAATTCTTGCGGTTCCATTGAATTAATTCAACCATATAAAATAATTTAAATGATAATATTGATTTTAATGTAGCTGCCCTGTGTTGTCAAGATAACGAGCAGTCAGCCTTTGGAAGCTGTTTGAAACGCCGTCTGAATCGGCAAGCGGTGGATTATTGTGTGTGGTGCAGAGAAGTATCGATGGTTGGGATGGTATCATGCGGGGCAGCATAGCTTGCGCACGCCATGGCTCTTTTAGACAGGTGCGCCGCCCCGCGAAGACGTCGTTTGGCGCTAGCCTTGGCTGAAACTGTCGCAGACGTGAGCGCCGCTAGCAGAACACCGCCTCAAAAGCGAATAGGGCTGCGTCAACGCGGAACATCAGCGACGAGTCAGCGTGCATATGTGTTATTGCAGTCTATTGCAGGGCTATGACGGAGCGCTAGAAAACGAACACAAGTGTTTGAAGCCCTCTCCATCCTGTGCTATCATAGGAGCTGCACAGGTATGATAAGGAGCGTCATATGAGAAATACTGGCAATCAGCCACGGCGCGGGCGCTCAGCGGGCTTGCCTCCTGACGAAGATGGTTTCTCGGAGTATGATCCGCGTGATACCGATCAGTTCCCGCCCCCCAACAACGACTGGAGTACGCAACGTCCGGTTAACCCGGACTGGCGCACCAGCCGCGTCTCAACAGCGCCACGCGGCCAGCGGCGGCGGGCTGGCGCCATACCCTCGGGCTCACCGCAAGAAGTCCAGATTTGGCTGCAGCGCGGCGGTTGGAAGTTGGTCATGGCTGCGGCAGTGATTTTCGTGCTTGCGCTTATTCTGGTGCTAGCCGTGAGCCGCGGCGATCGCCGCGAAGGCCCTTTATCAAACTCATCCACAACGGGCGCCGAAATAGGCAGCGCGCAAGATGATCTGCTTGGCCAGTTTCCCTCAACAACAGCCGAGCCGCCAACCGTAGCCCCTGCTCCGCCGTCGGCTGCTTTTGTCGTGGTGAATACCGGTGGTTTGGGCTTGTTCTTGCGTTCGGAACCAAACCAAAACTCCGCCACTCTTGCGACCCTACCTGATGGCTTGCGGGTCGAACAGATCGGTGTAGATGTTTCGGGGGCTGGCTTTGTTTGGCGCAATGTGCGCACCCCCGATGGGCAGGAAGGCTGGGTTGCGGTTGACTTCTTACAACCCGCGCAATAGCCCGCGCTTACGATGCGGGTTAAAACGTTCGCACGTTGGCAGGTTAACCGCTTAAAAACATCCCAACGTGCGAACCTGCCAACGTTCAAGGTTCGCTGTTGTATTAAGGCTCGCTGCTGTATTCCGGTTTGCGGCGCAGCACCAGGACGCCGGTGCTCAACGCCAAGACGGCGCCGCTCACGGCGGTTTCCAGTGCGATCCTGAGCACGCCCGCCGGATCGGGCAACTCTGTGGCGGGAACGATGCGCTCGGCGACGGCATCATAGACGCCGCCTGTTCCCTGGCGGCGCAGTTCGGCCAGGGCCATAGGCGGGTCGACCGTCCCGCGATTGTGGACAATGCGACGGAAAGGCGCCTCCAGCGCCTGCGCTAGGATTGTCGCACCGTACGCCTCATCGCCGTCGAGCTCGCGGGCCAGTTGTTGCACGGCGGGGATGGCCTGCAGATAGGCAACGCCGCCGCCCGGAACGACACCCTCGGCGGCAGCCAGACGCAGCGCCTGGATCGCGCGTTCGGCCTGTTGATGCAACTGGTCGCGTTCGACTTTGCTGTACGCGCCGATCTGTAATACCCCTACCCCGCCAGCCAGCCGTGCCAACCGCAGCCGTAGCTCCTCACGCTCCTCGTCTAGATCGGGCAGACTCAACAGCCGTTCGCGCAACGCTTCGATCCGTTCGCGCCGCGCTACGAGCGAACCGCCGCCGCCGCTCACGACCAAGGTGCTGTTCGTTGCCTCGGCGCGGCGCGCCCGCCCGAGATCGTCTAGGGTGACGTGCTCCAGCGTTTGGCCCAAGTCGGCGTCGAAGCGAGTCGCCCCTGCCAGCAGCGCCAGGTCATCCATATCGATAGCGCGGAAATCGGCGCGGCGTTGCAGCGAAACGACAATCGCGCCGAGCGCATCACGCTGATGGTTGATGACGAGTGCGTTCAGCGCCAGGCCACTAACTTCGTGGGCCACCAGCAAGAGCTTACGCCGCTCGACGCGGTCCATGAGTTTGAGCAGTGGCGCCACCGCTTCAAAAGTTTGCAGCCGCCCCGCAA
Source organism: Chloroflexales bacterium (assembly GCA_022360155.1). Taxonomy (GTDB): domain Bacteria; phylum Chloroflexota; class Chloroflexia; order Chloroflexales; family Chloroflexaceae; genus JAKSDJ01. Next base: position 6,147 of record JAKSDJ010000873.1, read on the forward strand.
AAATAAGCACGTGGCAGTCGTCCTGGACGGCGCGGCGTCCCACCGTATCGGTGTGCAGGTAGGGCGACTCGAGGCGCGCGACCCAGCGCCCGCCGTCGTAGTAGGCCCGGTCTAGGTGGGGTGCGGCATAATCTTCGACCGCGATATGGGCCAGCGGTCCGAGTACGTCGAACATTTCGCCCAGGATCAGGCTCAGGTGCGGCGCGCGCGTGATTGTCATCGCGACGCGCGAAAGCGTCTCCTCGTCGGTGCTGATTGCCTGGGATTGGGCGGCAATCTTGGCGCTTGCGACCCGAGTCGCCCGCTCCATCCCGCGACGGATTGCTACTAGGTCGCCGCCAGCCTGAACGTAGCGCGTGGCGGCGTGTAGGATTGCCTGGGCCAGCACCGCCGTCGTGGCGACGCCGTCTCCGGCGCGGCGATGCACGCGCCATGCCAGGTTGCGCATCAGCATGGCCCCAACGTTGGCCGCGCTATCCGGCAGGGCGACGATGCGTCGGGCGATATCCGCCGAACTCAGCAGCGACTCGACGCCGCCAACCTCGCGCCAGTTCAGAATATGGCCCTGAGTTGGCCCTAAGGTCAGCGCCAGCAACTCGCCGAACTGGTCGAAGCCGCGCTGAAACGCCTGGGTTACTGTGTCGCCGAAGAGCACTGCTGGTCTGCTCATATGCATTCCCAATCTACGACATTCTGCGCACCTCCACAGAGTCCGCGTACCAGTGCAGGGCGCCGCCGTTGCCGTCCATCCGAGACGCGCCGCCACGTGTTTTTTTGCATCGTGAAATAATGAACCAGAATGTACCAAATTGCGCCGTTGCTGTCAACCAGGGTTGAAACGTTGGGGCATTAGAACGTTTGATCTGCTTTAATTGGCGTCCATCCGCGGTATCTGCGTGCCATTGCTGGTTGGCAGGTTAGTATGTTAAAGGTTGGGCGAGGTTTCAAGCCAATCAACGCGACCTTGGCGTTAGGGCGTTCTGATGAATCTTGACATTCAAAACCGGCAATCAGAGAAAGGCTGATATAATGCCGCCTTTAGGCAGCACAGCTACCGTAAAACCGCCTAAAGGC
>JAKSDJ010000298.1 GCA_022360155.1 Chloroflexales bacterium
ACTCCGATAACAGGGGCTTTCAACCTTCCATCCCGCCCCGCGCGCGCAGTTCCGTCGATGAAATATCGACACGAAAAGCGGTTTCCGGCAGATCGATGAAGAGATCACGGAAATCGGGCGCTACTGCAACATTGGCTAGGGTATGGAATTGGCCATCGCTCACCCGCCCAGCAACCAGGAATGAGCAACCTGCCGCGCGAATCGCCGCCAAAGCCTGCTGCATACCCGCTGCACCGCCGTAGTAACGCGGCGCAAGCAGCCGTACCGCAGTATCATATCCGATGACAAAAACACTGCCGAGAAACAGCTTCGCCTTCTGGCTAAACAGCGGCGCACGTGAGAGAATCAGCGTGTATTTGCCCTGGAACTGGGCGAGACGACGCGCGACGTCGCTTGCATCGAGCGTGCCCTTATCCGCATTGACAACCGGCAACTCGAAGAAGGCGGGCAGCCCGGTCTGGGTTGCCGCTGCCGTTGCAAGAGCCACGTGACCGGCATGCAGCGGGTTGAACGACCCGGAGAGGATTGCCCCGCGTGGCGGCGCATCGACAACCTGACGCCCGTCGGGATAGAAGGTGACGGTTTGTACCACGCCTGCCAGCAACTGATCGATATATGCCGTTGTCATCTCCTTACGCTCTCTACCGCCGTCTGGACAATTTCGTACAGCTTCGAGCAGCTTTATTGTATCGCAGTTGCACGCCACTCTTCCAAAACTTCTTCGCCCTCGGCCAAATCCAGCGGGGTTGAGACCTCCAGCATACAGGCGCGTGCGATAGCTCGAATCAATAACTGGCCGATCAGCGTCTCTTCGCCGACCCGATCACGCAATCCTTTGGTCAGGGTTATCGCGTAGCTACGCGCCTCATACGCGCTTTGAACGGCGACAACGCCGCGATGCGCGCCGCGCTTGACGCGGTCGGTCGCGATGGTCGCGGTGCAGCCAACGCCCAAAATCGGATCAGCGCTAATCTGTAGCGCTGCAGCGCGAATAGCGGCTTGGCGGGCCATCGCAACTGCGGTTTCGACCGAGACGAAAGCGACAGGCTCGAACCCTAGCCGATCGACCAGGGCGGCTGGCGCGTAACGATCGCTTGCTTCTATAATCGTGCGCGATGATCCGGCAACGCTGTGGAGCCACCAAAGCGCCAGGCTGCCTGCCCCAGCAAACTCCAGCACCAGCCGATGCGGCGCGGCATGAATATGTTCGATGGCGCGGTGGATATCAGGGTGCAACATGTCTTTCTCGTTTACCGGATAGCAGGACTCTTGCTCGGGGATGCTGCTGGGACGCTGGTCGATTTTGGGCTATCCGCAACCGCCGGACGGGCAGCGCCACGTTCCGGCATTTTCAAGGGCAGCATAACGGTGAAGACGCTCCCCTGGCCTGGGCTGCTTGCCACATTGAGTATACCGCCCATCACGGTGATCAGCTGTTTGCTGATCGCCAAGCCCAGACCAGTTCCAGTATGCCGAAACTGTTGATCATTGTCAACCTGCCAGAATGGCTCGAAGATGCGTTCGAGATCGTCGGGCGCAATGCCGATGCCGGTGTCTTCCACTGCGCAAACCATCAGATCGGAGGCCTCGATCATGAGACCGGCGAAGAGTGTTTGTTCTTCCAAAGACTGAGGCCTCACGCGCTTGACCCGCAACCTGATGCTGCCCTGATCGGTGAATTTAATTGCGTTGGAGAGCAGATTGAATAACACCTGGCGCAGCCGCAAGCCATCGCTAAGGATAAATGGCGGAAAGTCTGTCGCAATGTCAACGCTCAAATCAAGTTGCTTGGCCTCTACCTGCGGCTGGATCGCGACGACAACATCTTGCACAAGAGCGCCGAACGCGATTGGTTCCTCGCGCAACATATTGGCGCCTGCTTCGATTTTCGAGAAATCCAGCACGTCATTGATGAGCATCAGCAGGTATTCGCCACTCTGGCGAATACGTCCGACCACATTCTGTTGGTCAGCTGTGAGCTGGCCGAGTGTCTGTGACCGCAGCAAATCAACGAAGCCCAGCATCGAAGTCAGGGGAACGCGCAACTCATGTGAAACGGCAGCTGTGAGTTGCGATCGCATCGCATTCGCTGAACGAGCCGTTTCGAGCACATAATACATCTCGTCGCTCGTGCGCACAAGCTCTTGGCGGCGCCGTTCCAGCAAAGCTAGCGCTGTTTCAAGCGAACGAGCGTAGAGGGCAATGACCCCGGCGATAGCTCCAAGCAGCACACTTGTCGTCAGGGTTGCACGCCAGTCGGTTTGGCCCGGTGCAAGGCCGATCATCTGGCTCAGTAGTGCAATGAATGGCAGCACAGCAGCCATAACGAGACCTATCCACCAGCGGATGAGCAAACCGCTGCACAGAATAATGAGCGCATACACAAATGGGCTCGCCTGGAGGCTCATCACCAGACTCTCGCCAACGTTCGCCAGTTGGTGTAGTGACAGAAGCAGCACCGTCAGGGTTGCGGCCAGTTGTACCATCCCGCGACGTACGATACAGATGATCTGGATGCTGATACAGAAAACGACTGCCCAGAATGAAATATGCTGGATTGGAAAAAGGTGCAGGTTGCTGTCGAGCGCAAAAACAGCAAGCGCAAGCGCGAAGATAACCACGCACAACGTCGCAACAATTCGACCCTGACATTGCTCCAATGGCGTCGTCTGACGCCAGGGTTGGCGCCAGGCGAGCCAAAGGGAGAGGCCAATCAGCAACGCAGCGCGCAGACCATGCATGAGCTGCCAGAGGATTGATGCTCGCGCAATATCGGTCCTGCCAAAGTTGATAGAGAGCAAAAGAAGGAAGAGGCTGCCAATGCCAATGCACACAACACTCCAGATACGGTGCGGCCAGGGTGACTCGGCGGGCGGGCGGGTTGTCTGGACACTAATGAGCTGATTCCAGAGTCTCATCGCTGCGTTTTGCATAACAACTCTTCCTTGAGATGAATGCGAATGCCAATCCACCTCATCAAGTTCATAACTACAGTCCATTCCTGAGCTTCACAGCACTATACGTGTCGCGCTGGCATCGAGAATCTGTAGATGGTGCGGATAACACAGAACATATCGTCAATCCTTGCTTCTCGCAGGTTGCTTACTGACGCCACGAAG
>JAKSDJ010000295.1 GCA_022360155.1 Chloroflexales bacterium
ACATGGTCGACGGCGTTCCAACGAGGTGGGTCTGGAAGCCTCGTTGTAGTAATAGCAAGCCTATTTGATTCGTAAACTGTTATTGCTGCTTTTTGGCTGCGCAGCAGAAAACGGTCATCCTCAAAATTCACAAATCAATTAGGAATGCTATAGCTAGCGACTGTAGGACGTTAAGAGAAAAGGGGAAGAATTCCCCCATCTCCACCAAAAAGATTGCAAACGAGCGCCCGAATGATCATCATTCAGGCGCTCGTTGTGTACGTGACGCCTCACACCTCGCACAATTGACAACACAGTGCAGGCTCACAACCAACGTCGGCTGAGGCCGACTTGCTTGCCGTGCGCCGCACCGCACGCGAGCATTCAGCCCTGAACGTCAGTGCAAGGCGGTGCGGCGCCGGGCAGCGGCGTGTTTCTTACGCTGATGCGTTGCCCGTTGTGGTATCATGACAGCAGGTGCGATTATCGTTTGGAGGGTGGAACCGCCCCAAGGAACAACGCCTGACGATGATTCGACTGGCGCTACTGTTAATATGTGTCGTGTTGCTGAGCGGATGTGGCGGGCTAGCCCAACCCGAGATCCGCGCCTCGCTCAATGTCGTCGAGGCCGTGAACGCAGATAGCGCCGCCGGCTTTGCCCGCGTCACCGCGCCGCGACCGTTTGTGTTTCCGCGCGACCATGGTCCCCACCCTGAATATCAGACCGAGTGGTGGTACTACACGGGCAATCTGACCAGCGCGGCGGGGCGACACTTTGGCTTTCAGCTTACCTTCTTTCGCCGTGCCCTGAGCGCGCAGCCAGCCGAGCGCGAGTCGGACTGGGCCACGCGCAACATCTACATGGCTCACTTCGCAGTCAGCGATGTCGCGGGCGAAACATTCTACGCCTTCGAGCGCTTTAGCCGTGATGGCGGCGGATTGGCCGGCGCCAGCGGCGAACCATACCGGGTCTTCTTGGAGGATTGGTCGGTGGCGGGAAGCGGCCCAGAGGGCATGATCATGCGGCTCCAGGCCGCCGAAGCCGATCTGAGCCTGGATCTGTTGTTAGAAAGCACAAAACCGCCAGTGTTGCAGGGTGACCGCGGCTTCAGCCAGAAGGGATCGGCGCTCGGCAACGCCTCCTACTACTACTCGCTCACGCGGATGACCGCCAGCGGAACGATTGGCATCGCCGGCGAATCGCACGCCGTACAAGGCTTGGCCTGGATGGATCACGAATGGGGCACGAACGCGCTTGAAGACAGCGCCATTGGTTGGGATTGGTTCAGCGCCCAACTCGACGATGGCCGCGAGTTGATGTGCGCTCAGTTGCGCGGCCCAGATGGACCGATCTATATATTGGGCTTGTTTGTTGCATCTGATGGAATGACCCGCTCACTTGGCCCTGCCGACGTAGCTATCGAGACGCTTGACACATGGCGCAGCCCGCGCAGCGGCGCTGAATACCCCGCCCGCTGGCGGCTCACGCTGCCCGTCGAAGGGCTAACGCTCGACATCGAGCCATACCTCGCCGACCAGGAAGTGCCAGTCTCGGTAATCTACTGGGAGGGTGCGGTGCGCGTGACCGGCGAGCAGGGCGGCGAGCCAGTTCAGGGCAACGGATATGTCGAGCTGACGGGGTATGTTGTCGCGGGTCAGGGCCGGAATTGACGAACTGCGGCTTGGACCACACGCTAGATTGAAGCAGGTTACTCTATGCTACCACCTATCTCCATTGTTACCGGGTTTCTAGGCAGCGGCAAGACGACGCTCTTGAGCACAATGCTGGAGCGCGGGATGGGCGGGCGGCGCGTGGCGTTGATTGTCAACGAGATCGGCGAGATCGGCTTCGACGGCCAGGTTATCGCGGGAACCAACGTCGAGCGGATAATCGAGTTAACCAGTGGGTGTATCTGCTGCTCGATCGGTACGGACTTTTTGTTGGCAGTCGAAGAGATCATCGAAACCGTAGCGCCAGAACTGATCATCATCGAGACGACGGGGCTCGCCGAACCCTGGAGTCTGATCCAGCAGGTCCGCACCAGCGGCTTACCGCTCGACGCCGTGGTTACGCTGGTCGACGCCGCGCATATCAACCAAGAAATTGACATGTCGCCGGTGGCGCGTTGGCAGATTCGCGCCGCCGATTTTCTGGTGCTGAACAAGTGTGACCTAGTCACTGCCGCCGATCTGGCGCAGGTGCAATCCTTGCTGCACGAGCAGAACAGTCGAGCGGCAATCTTCGAAACTGTGCGCGGTGAGCTCGATGGCGGGATTATATTCGGCGCCGCGCTCCATGATCCGACCCATGATCAGGACATGCAGGTCATGAGTGATCACCTGCGCGACGAACACATCGCCACCATCGCCTGGCAGAATAATACGCCCCTTGAGCGTCAGCGTCTCGAAGCGACACTGCGCGAACTGCCGCCCCAGGTCTACCGCACCAAGGGCCTGATCCACTGCACCGACGCTCCCTGGCCCTCGCGGGTGAATATTGTCTGCGGCAGAGTGGACTACGAAACGACTCGCCTGAAACACCCGCCCCAGCAGCTCAATCAGCTCGTACTGATTGGCGTTGACCTCGCAGCGCTGCGTGACGATCTACTGGCCCGCTTGGACGCCTGTGCGGACACGCCAGCACGAGCGGACGATTGGCGCGCCCGCCAGAACTGAATACTTCGCCAGACGCCATTATTGCTGCGAAAACGAAGTTTTCTGGCAAAAGTGTTGTAACATCCTTCAGACTGTTTTCGTCATGCGGAAGCAGAATACAAGCGATGCGATGCACCACCGGAAATACTAAAAAACTTAATTTACGGAGCAATTATTCATGGAGAACGAGGCGATAGGCCTGTTCTGCTTCGGCCCAAATCACATCAAAGCTCTGAGCGATGAACGTCCCCGCGCTATTGACGGCAACGAAGGTAAGCACACCTGGAGCCGATCGTCCGACGCGGAGGGCAAAGGCCGCCGGTGTCGCCTCAACGCTCCCCTGTGGATAAAGGAGCAGGGTTGTACTGCCCGCCCAGATTTGTGCCGGAGTGATTGAAAAGACGATCTCTGGCTCTCCGCCAGGTCTGACCTGCGTGATCACGACTTCAGAGGCAAGCAGCGGATAGTTGGAGTCAGGCGAGGCGAGATCGACATCGGCCGGTTTATAGGCGATAACATCGGCTTGGCCGTCACGGTTGATATCGCCGCTGGCGGCGACGCTCCACTCTGGGCCAACGATACGGGCAGTATAGACCAGATTATCGCTCGCGACCAGGCGATACGCCTGCTCAGCGCTGTTCCATGCGATGCCGTCATTCTGCATAAAGAAGTCGCTGCCGCGCAAATACGGCTCCCCGCTACCGGTGATGGGAATGATGTTTAGCGGGACAAGACCGCGCGGATCGACCGCAATCAAGAACGCAGCAACTGCACTTACTGGATCAAACGCCGGATATTCAGCCAAGGGCGCAGTGATGGCGGTAATGCCCTGAGGGGCGACTCTGAGCAGCACTTGCGGCTGCGCGCCCGCAACTTCCTGGACAATCACGATTTCGGACGCCACGCGGTCGTAGCTTGCATAGTCTGGTCCGCTAAAAAAGCGGATCGGAGTGATATTCGACGGTTTGTAGGCGATGACATCAGCAATGTTGTCGCTGTTGATGTCGCCGCTGAACGCAACTTGCCACTCTGGGCCGACAAGCGGGCTGCTGGGCGCCGGCGTCGCGGTTGCCGGCTCGACGGTAGCGACAGCGGTTGGGGGAATACTGGTTGGCGCTGTGGTTGCTGTGGTAACAACCGTAACCTCGACGATAACCGGTGAAGGCGGTGGGGCGCCAGGGAAATTACAGGCCCCAAGTATGACAGCGCACAGCCCGATCAGGAATGTGCGCCAGATTGATGATGTGCAGAAATACATCTTTGGAACAATGATCCTGGTATCTTGGCAAAGAACTGATGGCCCATTATACTATAAAGTACTATGGGGATTGATATTCCTGGAAGGGGGATGGTATGCGTTCAGTTAATCCTGAAGCGCGGTTTTGGGGCATCTGGCTAACCGTCGCTTGTTGTATTGGCGTGGCCCTTTCGCTGTTGCTCCCCGATGATCGTCCCATCCCCGTCGCTCAAGCGGAGATGCGCACAGCGCTGGGAGTGATCGAGGCTGGTCCATCGCTGAGTGATGCAGCGACAGGCTCAGAACTGCTTGGAAACAACCTGCTGCTTCCGAGCGACAACCACTTTGCTATGCCCAGCGCGGCGCCATTGGCGGCGCAATGGAGCAATTGGGAAGATCTTGGCGGGTCTGGCTCGTCGGCGCCGGCAGTTACATCGTGGCAGTCCAACCGCCTGCACGTTTTCATGCGTGGTTTCGACAATAGCATGTGGCAGCGCTGGTGGGATGGAACGCGCTGGAGTGGATGGGAAAACCTGGGTGGAAACTTGCGATCATCACCGGCGTGCGTTTCGTGGGGACCTAACCGGATCGACTGCTTTGCAGCTCAGTCCGGCAGCGGCAGCATGTGGCAGAAGTACTGGAACGGCTCGCGCTGGAGCGATTGGGAAAACCGGGGCGGGATCGTCACGTCGGCGCCAAGCGTAGCTTCGTGGTCACTCAATCGCCTAGATGTCTTTGTGCGCGGCACAAACAATGCGTTATGGCGTACACAGTGGAATGGCCAAACGTGGAGCAACTGGGAAGATCTTGGCGGGCAACTCACGGCGGCGCCGGCGTGCGTTTCGTGGAGATTCAACCGGATCAACTGCTTTGTACGCGGCGCCGACAGCAGTTTGTGGCACAAGTGGTGGGACGGTGAACAGTGGGTTGGGTGGGAGAACCTGGGCGGGGTTTTGACCTCGTCGCCAGCGGTATCGACGCGCGGTCCCAACCAACTCGATGTCTTCGCCCGTGGCCAAGACCTCAGCCTGTGGCATCGCCAATGGAACGGCCAGGCTTGGAGCAACTGGCAAAATCTCGGTGAACAACTCGCCTCATCACCGGCCTGTGTTTCCTGGAACTCGAACCGTATTGATTGTTTCGCGATGGGGGCGGGCACAGACCTGGCGTTGAACACGACGCGCGGCCTGCTCCATCGGTGGCTAAATTAATCCAAACGGCTTGCGCGGGCTACATCCAAGTCCGGCAATGGAACGCTGATGACGCAGATGGGCGTAGATCAACCGCCGATCGGGGGTTGATTTGCGCCTCCCCAGACGCACACGCTGGTGCGCCTCTACGGGTTGCCCCATCCGTCGCTACGGCAGACTCGCCAGGGCGGCTTCGGCGCGCTCGCGCCAGACCGACGCCGGGGCGAGATCGGCGGCTTGAATGAAGGTTTGGCGCGCTGCCTCGTTATCGCCTAGTGCGGTGAGCGCAGATCCCAGATAAAAGGCGGCAGCCGCGCCCGGCGTTTGAGCCAGCGCCAGCTGCGCCGCCTCGACCGCGCCGGCAAAGTTGTTGCAGTGATAGCGATGCGCGGCCAGGGTTGTCCAGGCTTCCCCGTTATCGGATAGTTCGCGCGCGGCCAGTTCGGCGGCGGGCAACCCGAGTTCGCACAGATCGTAGGTGTTGGTCAAGTGAAAACGGGCCACCAAGAGGGCGTAGGCGCCGCGTTGTCCGGGCAGCGCCTGCGCGAGGGCGCGCTGATACTCGGTGCTGGCGCTGACATAGTCGCGTTGCGCGACGTACCAGTTTGCCCAGACCAGATGCACATCAGGGTCGCTGGGGGCCAGTGCAAGGATCGTATCGAGTTGGGTGCGGGCGGCGGCGGTGTCTTCGGTTGAGAGATAGGCAAGCGCCAAGAGCGTCCGGGCGCGCGGCTCATCGGGATGTTCCTGCACCAACTGTTCGAGCCGTTTGAGCCCTTCCTGACGATCCCCGGCGCGCCAACGGGTGTACGCAGCATAGGCAGCAGCCGCGAGCGCATTAGGGCTATTTGGTGCGACCTGGCTAAACTGCGCCTCGGCCAGACCATAGAGATCCTGATCGAGGTAGATCCGGCCCAGGAGTTGGGGCCGTAGCGCTGGGTCATCTGCAAGCGCGGCGCGTAGTTCGTCTGACGTGCCGCGGGCAGCAGGAAGCAGCGGCGTGAGCAGCGGATCGGCGGGCGCAGTGGCTGATGCTTCCGCCTGCGTGAGCCTTGCCAGCGTCGCTGCTGGAGTCCGGGCGCTCTCCAGCAGGCTCAGGCGATATGTGGCCAAGGCGTACCAGTCGGCGGGCAAATTGAGGGCGAGCGCCGTGCGAAAATCGGTTTCGGCGGACGCATAGTCGCCCTGGCGCAAGCTCCACTCGGCGCGCAGGACGCGACGCGGGCCGTCGTATCGGCAGATTGCCGCTTGTCGATCACAACTGTCAATCTGCGCCCATGTGCGTAGCGCACCGAGTGGCTGGCCCCGCTCAATCAACGCCTGCCCCAGATAGAGCGCCGCTACGTTGCGATCAGCCTCGTACAAGCCCAGGGTCATTGCGTGACGCAACGCGCGTTCGGCCAGATCGTACTCGCCGCGCACGACCCGGATCATGCCCAGGCGTAACTTGATCTCAGCGCTTTCATGGTTCGCGGCAAGTTCGACATAACGCTGTAGCGCGGCATGATAGTGCGCCGTGCGAAAGAGCTGGTCAGCATGCCGAAGATCGTCGCGCGGATCGGGCTGAAAGATCAGGCGGGCGGTCAGAGCGAGGAGCAACACATAGAGCGCCGGACGTACCACGCGAAAGGCCAAACGCGGGACGCGAAAGGTGAAACCTGATGATGATCCAGAGTGTTGCTCGCGCTTGTTGTGTGTCATGCTGACAGGTATAGTTCTTGGAAAACGTCTAGCGGTCGCCGCGCGGCCAGAGCGTCCAAAGAACGGCCAGGGCAGCGGCCCACCAGACGCGGTTGGACTCTTTTGTCATCCCGCGCGTACGCAATTGTACACCACCCAGGAAGAGTCCTGTTGCCATCATACTGCCAGCCATGCGATCCGTCGATCGTTCGACCCGACGGATGCCGCGCTCCAAGCGGCCAAAATCGGCGCGGGATTGATGTTCGCCCCGGTTGACCGCCTTGTAATAGGTATCCATTTGGCGTGGCAACGTAGCCAGAATCTGACCGAGTTCGCGCAACTCTTGCTGCGTGCGGGCGATCCAGTCGCCGTCACGGCGCTCGCGCTCCATCATCTGGCGAGCGAAGGGGCGGAGCGACTCGAACAGGTTGATGTCGGGGGCCAATTCGGTCGCCAGACCGCCAACCATGCTTATCGCCCGGCCCAGATAAAGCAGATCCTGGGGAATCTGGAACGGGAGGTCGTAAATGATATCTTGGGTTTCGTCGAAAATCACCTCGACATCCAGATTGCTCAACTCGCGCACGGGGCGGTCGTAGGAATAGCGCAGTAATACCTGGATCGCCTGAATAATCGGGCGCTTATCGGCGCCCGGCAAGATCATATTGAGGCGATCGAGGGCATTGACGATCCGCTCGGCGTCGTTCGTCGCCAGGCCGATTACCCCGCTGCGCACCGTTTCCATCGTGAGGGGCGGCAGGTGACCAACCATGCCAAAATCGACAAAGATCAGCGTGAAAGGTGTGCCCAGCGCCTCGTCTGTTCCATCGCCCCTTGCGTCGATGGTCTCATGGTTCGTTGTCTCATTTTCCGGTGGTGTGTGACCGTTTGTATAAGCCGCCAGCGGCAATGTTGGCTCGACCCGCACGTAGAGGTTGCCCGGATGCGGATCGGCGTGGAAGAATCCGTCGAGAAAGAACTGTTTGAGATAGGCCTGATTGAGGCGATTGGCAAGTTCAAGCAGGTTGACGCCATGGTTGCTCAGAGTCTGGATGTCGTTGGCTTTGATCCCGTTGATCCGCTCCATAACCAGAACGCGGCGGGTCGTAAATTCATTGATCGGCTGCGGGATGTGGATGCCGGGGTAATTGATGAAATTGACCCGAAAGAGCTCGGCATTGCGCGCTTCCTGAACATAGTCAAGCTCGCGGCGCAAGACTTTGGCGAACTCGCCAAGCAAGCCTTCGAGATCGGCGCGGCGCTTGATCGGCGGATAGTTCTTAATCAGGCGCATGACCCAGGTGAGCGCGCTGAGGTCAATCTCGATAATATCTGCGATATGCGGGCGCTGCACCTTGACGGCTACATCACGGCCATCGTGGAGGACTGCGTAGTGAACTTGGCCCAGCGAAGCCGCAGCCACCGCCTCGGTCTCGAAGTGGCGGAACAACTCGCTTGGCGACGACCCAAACTCTTCGATAATTAGCCCGAGTACGTGGCTGGTTGGTGCAGGCGGCACTTCATCTTGCAAGCCTGCCAGCTCACGCCGCACCGCTTCGGGCACGATATCTGCGCGTGAGCTGAGAAACTGGCCCAGTTTAATCTGCATGCCGCCCAAATCAACCGCCATCATGCGAAAGCGCCGTGCGATCACCACCCAACGGCGGAGGGCCGAGCGACGGCAATACCAACGCAACAGGGGAAAGCGAGCCAGGAAAATATCCCAGATATAAACGTGGATAACAACACCTAGAAAGAACTTCGAGACTCGCCAGAAGCGCTTCCGTGGGCGAAAGGGGGTAACCACGCTCGAACGAGTTTGTGACTGATGCTGGATTGATTTAGGCTCGATTACTGACTGCACAATCTTTCACAATAGCTTCTTTGAGAATAATCGTCTGCTATGGATTATACCAGGAATCTCATCCTGCCGCCCCATACGAAGAAGTTCATTCGGCTGCGTCTGTCCTCAACCGAACGCAGATGATGCAGACGGACGCGGATTAGCTCCAGAGAGCTGTGCAGGTACGACAGTCGTGCGTTTGCGCTGTGGTTGGGCCTCGATTTTGACGTAGTCCGCGAAGCTCAACGAGCATCGTTCCCGTCGCAAGACCGAGTCCATATTCACTCTTTAGACCGATACCAGCTTGCATTGATGCGTGTACTATGAATAAATAATTATTGTTGTCTTTCGTTACGGGCCTTTGGCCTGTGCGGATTGGGAAGAAATCTTGGTGACGAGCACATCGATGTTGTTCAGCGCAACGAGCGCAACATATGGTGTAAAGGTGCTCGCCACACCTATCATAGAGATGTATATGGCAATCGACAGTGTTCGCATGCTTACCGATAGCGCTGGTCAACTCTGGCAGCGTTTGAGTAGCTTTGGCACTATTGAGACGTTAGTCAGCAGCGATTGTTTCGACGATTGGATCCAATATTCAGATCGAGTAGCGTCACTCAATCAAATCGAAGAGCAGGCTATGCGGCGTGACTACCACCGGCTCAACAACCTGCTGGCCGATATCGAAACACTGGTGCGCAGTCGTCACCGCGCATTAGAACTGGTCCGGGCGCGGGCAGCTGAAGAATCTTGTCCAGACAACACCCCCTGACCCAACTATTGCTGATCCCCTCTGTTTCCCTCACAAGTCTTCTGACGAGCGACCAAAGCACCGGGTCTGGCGGTGCTTTGGTCTTGCTTTCTAACGACTATGCGCTCAGACACGGTTCGTCACTGCTTTACCGTTGTTATTTCAGATGCGAGTCGCTCTCAGCAATAGAAAGCCGGTGCGGCTGCACGCCGCGCCGGAATTGTAAG
>JAKSDJ010000650.1 GCA_022360155.1 Chloroflexales bacterium
CAATGCCATTAGCAGCGCAGCCAGAAACCCAATCCAGATCGTGCGTCGCGCCTGGGCATAGCCGTAGACCTCGGTCAGGATGTCACCAAAAAGGTAGCTCAATGGGAAGATGACGGTCCCGCCATCATAGATGAACGGACCCAGCATCACCACCTTTGCCGATGATGCGAGGTTACTAATGAGCAACACGGCAACGAATAGTCCGACGATCACATCACAATACCGAAAGGTACGCATCGGCTACCCGGCTTCTCCGCCGCCATGCCGACTGCGACACGGGCGTATCTGGCTCATTCCCACGCGTTCCTGCTCATCGTCGACCATGACTGCCTGCCCGCGGCGGTGCAGATTGCGGATAGAGGTCTTCAGTTCATTGCCCATATAGTCCTGGCTCAGCTTGTTCAGCGCTGCAATGCCCTTGCCATTGGTCAGCTTCTGAGCAATGATAACGTCGCACTGCGACAATACCTCACTCTCAATGGCCGACGGCTGTTGTGAGGCGACCACCAGCGATAGTCCTGGCTGGCGACCTTCTTTTCCCCAACGGATTAACACTTCTTTTGCCAACGTTGCCTTACCTGATGGCACGAACTGGTGGGCTTCATCAATAGCCACCCAGACCTTCGGTAAATCGGCCGCCAGTCCTAACTCTTCCTTGCGCCTGGAAATGGTCCGACGACGGAACATATCACGCGCCAGCACATCAACGACCAGAGAGCGCAGCCCGTACTGACCTGGATCAAGAACGCTTAAATCGACAATATTGACCGCATTCTGGTCAAACATCTCCCATACTTCCTGGTAGCGCTCACTGAAAATATTCCAGTCTATCGCCATTTCCAGACGGTTGAGCAATGCCGCGCGTGTTCTGTCCTGCACACGCCCATCCTACTCGATTTCAGCAATAATGTCACGCACAAAGAACTGTTCTTTGCGTTTACGTGCAAGTCCTTGCACAGCCCGGTAGAGCGCAATGCCCATGACATCGCTGATGCTCAGGTCAAACAGGCCGCACCAGGAGTCGGGCGAGAGATCGGACGGATTGATGCGTAATGGCTTGATACGTACGTCAGGCCGCTCTAGTTCCGCAATGACCTCACGGCCCCCGTAACGTTGTTGAGGATCGCCTGGGACAAGGAGGAGGATGGGCATGCCTTTGGCGCTCAAGCCCCAATCCCATCATTCACGCTCCTGTGAATGGTTCGGCAGGCGCATTGGATGATAAATACCCATTGGATCAAGAATACTGGTAAGCGTGTCGCCTGCTTCGAGCAATTCCTCGAGAAGGTGTTATATCCCAGTTGTTGACCGCTGCGTATCGCTCGTGCTATCCTGCGGTGGAAGTCCGCGCAAGTTCCTTTCCAAGGTAGCGGAATAAGGCTATCGCGACGGTCAGCGCCAATTGCGCGTCGGAGCGTCGCAGTTGAAAGTGAAGATTGCCGCCATGGGCCGCCTGGTGTCGTAAAGCGCCAATGCCGCGGGCGAACTGGGCAAGCGCATCTCGTTTCGGTGTATCGACAGCATCTGGGAGCACAGCACACCAGAGTTGTTCATAGGTTTGCTTCGTATTAACCGTTGCAGCAGCCTCAAGTGCGCGCCGTGCGCGCACCGCGCATGTGTCATCCTCACCTGCCCAAAAAGCCTTGACGGCCTGATCAAGCAGGTCAAGCGCTCCGGTAAAACGTTCAACACGATACAATGGCGCGGTCGGGATCTCAAAGACCTCGTACTCCTGCCATCCAATGGTCTTCAGCACTTCGAGCCACTCGTCCCTTTGGACGGTGCAGGTCGCTTGCACCTGTGCAGTTTGGCTCAGTCCAAGCACGTAGAGGGGTGATGACTGTGTACTATCGGTTGCTGGAACCAGGCGGTCATGAACCCACGCCTCAAGGCTGTAGGCTTGTCCCTGGCGCGACGGCTGTGCCGCCTCCGAGACGTATGGCTGCATGACGGCAGCCCTGCCAAGCACACGGATGTTCTCAGCAGCGATGGTGGCGGCATGACCAGCGCCGCCACACGACACACAGCGGAAGGTTGCTTGATTGGGACGATTGGCCTTGTCACTATACCCGCAGGCCGGACACGTCCGCGAGGTATTGCGCGGACGACCAGCACAATAGGAATACCGGCCCGTTGTGCTTTGTAGCCGATACAGGAGCGGAGTTGGCAGAACGACCAGCTATGCACTTGAGCACGCTGCTGCCGTCGAGCCCTCACCCGCGGGCGAATGCCCTTGAGGTCTTCAAGGCTGATCGCCCGCTTCGTGCGTTCGGCAGTCTCAATAATGCGTTTGCTGATCGTGTGGTTTACGTCTTTGGCAAAGCGGCGCTCTTGACCGGCAAGCTGTTTCCAGCGCCGCCGCGCCGCTTTCGTTCCGCGGCGCTGGAGTTTGGTTCGCCGCCGCCGATGACGATACCGTGCATTGTTCATCATCCGGCTGCTGTGGATGGTTCCGTCCGAGTCGCTGGCGATATTGGTCACACCCACGTCAATCCCAAGCACGTCGTCAACGTCCTCAACCTCGCACGTCACCAGCAGGCCCCACGCGCCACGGTGGAACCGCAGATCGCTTTCGCCCTGGCGTGTTTGGAGCATCAGGCGCTGACGGTCGCCACATACGAATGGGATGGACTGCCGCCCGTCGAGGGTCCAGATCGAAACGGACGAAGCGGGCAGCGCGAACGAGCGGATGCGGTCATCGTCGGCGATAGAAGCATGTGGGCGAAACGTGCGCTTGGTTTGGTTATCACGCTGGTAGGCGTCGCCCACTTTGGCAAGCGCCCGCACGGTCATCTGCGCCGACAATCCAAACTGCGCGCGCACATCCTGATAACACCACTTTTGGAGCGCGAACGTGCCGAACGTGCGCGTTGCCCATGCCACAGTGCTGATGGCGTTGCACGCAGCGTTGGCCGCCTCAAGCGTACGCCTGAGCGCATCGGCCTGTTCTGGCGTCGACAACAGCTTCAATTGTGCAGTCAGTTTTACAGCTGGAGGTATAGCACATCCGAGCGCCTGTGTCAATCCAACGTGGCAGTCCCGCGCTTCCTCCCCCCCGTGAACGGTGTGGGCTTCCGCGCCGATGGTCTGTCTTACCAGGCGCCCATGAGGTTTTTGTGAGGCGAGGTGGTTGGCGTGCCGACTGGCTATCACGACCTTGACACTATCTCATTTTGCGCAAATGTTCTTTCCAAAGCTCACGATATTCATCTAGACGTACACCGATCCACGACAGCTCGGAGCGAAAGCGTCCGCTGTAATCGTGTATGCGTGCTTGTTTCCAAAAATGGTGCAATGCGATGAGATAATTATCAAAGGCGGCACCTCCATCCCTTTGAACCTCAATTCCAGGTTCGTTTCCTACTTTATCTAAGGGTACTACCGTAGTGATTGGCGACAATTGAACACTACGCTGCCAGGAGCGTTCCAGGCGCATCAGGCTTACACGTGCAGCGTGATAGTAAATAATGGCACTAGTGTGATCATGCTTCAGCGCTCGATCAATTAGTTCTTGCGTATCTTTAAGATATTCTTCAACGATATTTTCATCTAAGCCGGCTAGGCGACTGGCACGATAACATATCCAACCCTGCGTGTCGAGATAAAACGCAAGTTCGCGGTAAAGGCGCAACCGATGCTTTGGTGAGATTAGGCGGTATTTTAAAAGCGCCTCTAGTGTTGAGATCGCTGATTCGGCTAGATCTTTCGGCTTTGGCATCTGATCAGCCGAGGTTTGACGGATCATTTTAGCATTACGTTCATCTGGTTGCGGTATATCAGTGAGCAACCGTAATTCGATCATATTATAGGCGCAATTGTTCCACAGTTGGGCCTGCACCTCGATCAACGCTACAGCTTCTTCGCCAAGAAAGTCGAGAAATGTCAGGGCAATATTGCGATTAATATCGAGCCTGGGAAACAAAGCCATGGCCTCTTTATGTTGATCGGCTGATAGTTCACTTGAACCCGACGTATATGGTTGGTTTTTCAAATCTTGAGAGATAACCTCAAGTTGAGCGGGCAGCGAAGCGATAGACTCAGCGCGCCTCTGAGCAGACAGCACAGTAAGCGCATCGGCGAGTTCAGCGAGCCAACTAAGAAAGTGCGTTAGCTGTATAGGAAACTTATGCTCCTCAAGCTCTTTTTGCGCCTCGCATTCGTAACTAGCTCCTTCGTCTGTGGCGTTTGATATATTTGATAGCTTTCCCCTCGGTGCTGTAAACAGATCCCAGACATACGAAAAAATATCCGTCAATAACTTTCTATCACCAGTTGTTCGTAGCCGATCAATGTAAATTGTCTTTTGGTTGATTTTGAATTGCTGGAAAACGACATCGAGTCGCTTCTGTAATTCCATTCCTGCTGCGAGCGATTCGGCATAGTGCTCCATGCGGGTCAAAATAATGCATTCCCATACATACGACTTATATAATTTCGCAATCGAGAGCGAATTCGCTTCCAGCAATTGGCGACTGGCGCGGAGGGCAGCGACAACTGCATAGGCATCAGCCAGTCTATCCATCTTATCCAAATATTGGACAAGCACCAAGAGCAGATTATCTGCGCCGATATCCCAATGAGGTGATTGTGTGAGCGCGAGCATCAAGTGTTGGATACTCAGATTATAGTCGCCAGCATCGGCAAAAATTGCCGCTAACTGCTCGTTCACGGCATACAGATTTACTATTGTATTGAACTGATTGCGACCGCTCACAAGTTCAAACTTACCAAGCATATTACGGAAGTCCTTTGCGCGAGTCTTTACCGATAACTGGTCCTTATCAGAGGATTTCTTGCTATCGTCACTTGTTGAGTTCGCGGATCCACTTTGAATAGGTTGTCGCTTTTCGATAAGATGCCAGTTAGCAACAGACTGATTTGGATCATAAGGGCCGAGCAATTCGAGCAAGCGTTGCAACTCGGACACTACCTGATCTGATTGGAAGCCTACATACGCTCGTTGGGCCTGAACCCATAGCGCCAACGAATGCCTGGGAACCTGTTTAAGCGCATTCTGAATATCGAAATCAATACTTGTCGTCGCATATTTTATCAGGGTATGTGCGCGATCGACAGCTTTTTCCGGCGCAGAAAAAGCGTCCAACTGCTGCCGAAGGCTGTTTAACTCGTCTAGCTTCCTAGCGATATCTTCTTCTATGCCAAGGTAACGATCCACACGAACGATCAGGCGCGCACGTGCTGCGTCACTTCGTTCAAGGCGATCAGCGCAGTATGCCTTCCAGGCTAGAAGCGTTGCAAGTTGGTAGCGCCCGATGTACGGGCTGAACTTGAACGCAAACTCAGGTTCCGTAGCGTCTTGCTGGTTACGCCATCCGTCAATCGATGTTTCCATACACCAGGTAATCGTGTGTTCGCTACATACAGCGACGATCCAGGCAACCTCATATGATTGGGCCTCGGCAAGCAAGCGTACTGTAAGGAGTGACAACTCGGCATACACATCGTGCATCCAGCGATGCGCGAAGGTGACCGCTTGATTCGAATCATCCTTTTGATCCAACTCATCCTTTTGATTCGGCCCAGTCTGATCGCGAATGACGCCCATGAGGCGGCTAGACAATTTCCAATTATTGAGCGCAAGCGCTGCAAGCCCCAAGCGCCGGTGGGCATGGGCAATACCATGCATTCTACCGGTATCCGCAATCTCTTCCAAAAGTTGTACCATCTCCTCACGCAGATATATCCATTCCTCGTAGTGTTTTTGGAACTCTGGGCGTGGATAAAGATCTGGAGGATTTGAAACTTCCTTACCTGTCTTATTTCGTATGCGAGGAAGATTTTCGGAAAAGATCTCGGATGATTTATGCCCGTTTTGATGAAGACGCCATGCAATCCACGCGCGAAGCGCCATAATATAGTTGTTGATCGATTGTTTATCGGAGGATGGTTTCATAATCGGGTTCTTGTATGACCATGACAATTTCGTCTCGTTTGTGGCTTCGTTTTCAGACTTTACCTGTTCATCAAAGTGGAAATCTTGGTTAAATGCCTTGACGAACTCGGCTTGCCAGTTTGTTTGGCGCCAACAAGCTATAAACCTAGCACGCTGATGCAGTGCATAATCAAGATGACACACGGCACGACCGAGTAATAGGTGTAGTCCTTTTGGTTGTGGCTCTTCGGAATTACTATTCTTTCCTGTCACATTACTCAATCCCCTAGATACTTTATCCACAAGCCACAAATAACCTTGGGCCAAAGGCTGTTTTTTGAGATGAAGTTGTTCATTAACCCCACCCGCGTATGCCCAAGCTAGATACAGATTAATATCCGGACTCCATTTACCCTCAGGGAAAATGAGCACCTCGCGACTCAAAAATTCGTCGGCACGTTGCCAGTTCTGGGAAAGCACAAGCGTTTTTGCAATATCAATCAGAGTGCGCCGATTGTTGGGATACGCTGCCAACACATCTTCGTAGTAGGTCTCGGCAAGAGGATAAAAACCGGCAGAACGAAGCGCGTCGCCTAATTGGTGTGTGGCTGTCATACGATCGCGGCGCAAGCGCTCCAACTCGCCTGAGATAATCGGGTTAGGCGCTACCGATTTCTGGAGGCGGCGAATACTGCGTTCGTAATACCGCACTGCCTTGTGTAGATAGCTAATGGCCTTGTCGTACTCATAGATAGCGGCGGTGGGAATCGTTGTTGGGTATTCCGCGTGTACGTCACGTTCATAGGTGCGTGTCGCGAAGCGATCGAATAGTTTTCCGCGGTGATAATGCGCAGCACCAACGAGATGATACGCTTCGGGGAACACACGCCGATCACGTATGGCGCGGCGACCATAGCGTATGATCCGGTGGAAATCAACTTCTCGCTCATCAAGGTCGTTCCAGTACTTGTGCAACAAAACGACAGCAAGCATATAGTGGATCTCAGCCATGGGTTTGCCAGCACGTTCAGCCTGAACCAGATTTTGGAGACCTGCATCAAGCTCCCCTTGCCTGAGCAATGCGATACCAAGATGATATCTTCCTATGCCATACACGCCACGCACTGCTTCCTCATGATGAATGGCCTCTTGATATTTCTGTGCGGCCCGCCACCAGTTGTGCGCTGCACTTGCCGCCAACCCATCAAGGAATGCATCAAGGCTTTCTTCCGAAGAGGCTAGATGTGACACAGCACCGGCGCGTACAAGAAGCCGAAGCGCCGCTGTCCGCGCAACTTTGGCAGATGTTTCATCATCAAGAAGTTCATCGGAGCCGTGCGAAGAAGCTATCGGAACAATAATACTGGTCTGATTGCCGAAGCGCTGGGATAATCGAACCTCTAACTCGATCGTGGTTCTATCGCGGCGACGGAGCGTGCCTGTAATCGTGATTACTGCCAACAACTTCAGCATTGCGGCGAGAAAGCGCCCGACAAGATTCATGTTTCGCTCATCTAGATCGACGAGCGATTGGATGGCCGAAAGAAAATCATTTTCGTCACCGCTTGTAATAAATTCGGTGAGCGGCAAGCGCTTTTTACTCTGCAAATCTTCTACTTGGCGGGTTGTCAGCAGCGAACCAATCTGTTCCAATTGATCAACGAAATTTTGGGTTAAGTGATGAGCGGCACTGCGCAAGTGTTCGAAGTCGTGTGGTTTTTCAGATCCATTTGCCGCTCCATTTTGTTGCTCATTAGTGGTAAATGGTGAGAAAATATATCGCTGACGGCGGCGAAACAGGGATAGAGCAATGGCAGAACTAAACAGAAGGCCGATATAGACAAGGCTATCTGGGATGAATTTCTCAAATACCAGAAAAATATCAAACACGATCCTTCGGAAAAGGTCGTAAAGTACTTCCGGTGATGTGAAATCGAGAGTGAACCAGTTCAATACTATCCAATGGATGGTGATAAAGTCTCGTTCCTGGTCGCCAACTACCCGCCAGGCAGGAATAATGATGCCGCCAACTACCAGTGCCACACTCATCATCGTATAGTGATTATGAATGTTGAACCATTCGCTCCATCGCCGCTTAATGCGATTCCAGGGATGAACCAGATCGCGAATAGAAGAATAGTTGTTGCGGATTTGATCATGTCGGATGCGGCGCTGTGCATTCCGCCAGACCGCGTGCTGTTTACTGAAGAAAAGGGCGATTCCTGCGTTGAGCATGAGGGTCGCCAAGCCGGCGAATGAAAGTATTATCACCAGAAGTGAAAGCATTATCACCAGGATAGCAGTGTTACGGAGGTTGACTGTACTGAGGAAAATATTAATAGTTACAAGGAATAGCAGTGAAGCACCGTAAAAGACGAGAATACCCCTAGGCATTACCCAGCGCGATTGCACCATACGATGATTGTACACACCTTGGTGCCAGTGCCACTTGCCAAAGGCGGCAGCGTAGCCGATCCATAGGATACAGATAGCCACCAGCAAAACAAGCATACCCAATTGAGCCGGGAGCCACGGTAAAATCGTGACGAATACGCCGGCAAGTGCCGGCATAAGGGCAATGAGTCCCGTAAAGAAGCATCCTAGTAAGAAGAAAAGTATCAAGTTCCAGTGTAGAAACAACAAAAACCGCAATTTGGTGGAAGGAAAGTGTGAGCGGTAGTGTGAGCGTTCGCTATAGGATGGGTCAAATTTCGTCATACCACCTCTTTGTACGAACTTGTACTACCTCAATTCATAAGTTACTTACAACCACTACGTTGTCATCACCCGCACTCGCCCCGTCATCAACTCCTCCAATAGCGCCCGAAATAACTCCTCGTGCAGCGCCGCCTCGCGCTTCAGGCCGGCAATAACGGCATCATAGGCTCGCAATACTTCCGCGATCTCGCGTTGCTCATCGAGGGGGATTCTGGGGATAAGAAGTTGCTTCAAATCGCCTCCGCTTATTCCTAAAACAGCGAGCACTCTGATAATTGGCCTCATCAATCCTCTTCCAACCTCGCTCTGCAAATATTGGGCGTAGAAATCCGGCAAAGCGGCAGCGGTTAGTGAAACCCTAATCAGAGAACTAGAAAACACTACCGGTTCATGAAATGGCGCCACCTCCCACCCCACCGGCACCTCTCCGATCGCGGTGATCTTCGTTGGCGCGCCACGAGTGCCTTTGGTGAACAATGTTTGCATCAGCGCGGCTTTGCGTTCGCGCTCTAACTCCACGGCCCGGCGGCGCGTCTGCACGCACCGCTGCTTGCGCCGCTCGCAGCGCTGCCGCGATGGCACGTTGCTCGGCGAGTGGGGGAGGTAAATCTGAATCGACTTAAAATTTGATCTTAAAAGCCCCATTAGGGAATCGCGGAGTTACTCTAAGCTATCATCGCCGCCGTCAACATCGATTCCATTGTCAGCGCCGGCATCTTCCATCACCTCGTCATCATCCTCGTCGGTCCCTTTCTCCTCGTTGCTATCGTCGGCATTGTCATCGTTGTCAGCATCGCCTGTCTTAGTTGGGAAGAATATAGGTGTGGTTGGCACCTGCTGTTTTCCGCTCACAAGTATCGCCCCCTTGGTTCTTCCTCCCGAGGAGCGATCAACGGCTTTCAAAATCGGCTGCCGGGAGGACGAGCTGGACAAGCGAGGGTCGTACAGCTGCTCAGCCCAATCTTCCGGCGTCTGCTCAAGAAACACAAGCAAAATCCTGGTGGCCGATCTGCTCAACATAGCCTCGCTCATAGTCGAAGTAGCTCATCTGTGCGTTTCCAGGCGACACCGGCGATTGAGTCGCAATAATTGAGAACGAGCTATCGCGCCACGCTCGAACGAATTCGCCAAACAAATGCGATTGTCCTAGAGAGGGTTGGCAACGATTTGAGCGTAATTGGGCCACAGAACATAATGTGAGGGAGGGCCAGCCAAACTGCGCCGCTAAGCGAGATTAGCGGCGCAGTTCTGAAGCTAAGGGGAGGTGTTAGCGGTTGAGTTGCCCCTGTTAATCGGACGAAAACTCCGCCGCTCATGCAACTCGACCGCTAATCTGAATCCTTTATCAGGTAAAATCTGGGCGTTATGTTCTATGGCCCCAAAATGAAGGAATCGTTGCCATACCTTAACTTCTCTTTGCCGTCAGATTTCTCCACCTTCGCATGAATGCCCCATAGCACTACACGCCATCACCTCAGATAAAAATACGCTCTATTTTCAAGGGAGCCGTTCCCACCCCGTACAGATCTCGATCTGTACGGGGTGGGAGAGCCGACTACAAGCGGATGCTCATCAACGAAGACCGTCAGCCACGCATAGAGGTTGTTTCGGATCGCCGCTCCCCCCCACTAAAACGCCATCCATTCACGTGGCGGATAGAGGGAAAAACATATCATGCGGGAGTCAGGCGGTGCGATTGCGCTGGGGGGAGACAGTTAGTGCGAGAGCGGTGCAGTCATCCGCGATGCCCCCACGATTGCGGTCGTGGCAACACTATCAAAATCACTGCTTTTCAACCACGTAAAGACGTACATCAAACAGCTATAAATCCTAACGTATCCTAACACATTTGTTGTTGCACTGTCTAAGATCTGAGACGGTTGTCACTCAGAACCGGTGGATATGAATGACGTTCATCGCGGAACACATGTTGGCGATGGCCTCACGTGTCCGTTGCTGATCTGCGTCAGTTGCTGGGCCCCGCCGCTGCGGCACCGATCCGCACCGTCGCCGCCGCTTCCACAGCGCGGCGCGGACCATCGCTCCGGTGACAGCAGCGTCGCGCTGCGTGCTGCGCGGATCGCGGTGGTCCAGCATCCGTTGCACGATCCCGTTCAGGATAGTCACGAAGAAACGTCGTACCGGCGGTATACCGGAGCTGATGGTGATGGTGATGGTAACGGTCAGGTCGTCGGGCAGCGGCGTGACTGCTCTGCTGGCATACCGAGCGCTAACGCCGCCCGGACGCTTCCTCCCAACAATGTTGTTCGGCGTATACCACCGTCCGCTGCCCTTGACGGCATCAAGCTATCGTCGGTGCGCCCAACCAGCCGAGATGTTCGCGGCCGTAGCCGGGCCGCGGCGCTAGCGCCGCGGCAGACCTGCCTGAACTGACCGACGAGAAGTCGTGCCGCAATGGCTTGGGCGTAGATTCACCGCTGCTCGCGCACAAGGGATCGTATCGATGGAGGAAGCTGTTGACCGGGCGGGTTCTGGATCAGAACAGCAGAGCAGACGTTGCGGGACAATCCTCGTTTGCTCAGGTCTCTGCTGATTCCGCGCTGGGTTCCCACCTAATGAGCGCTCCTGATACAGCTCCTTCGTCATCTGCTTTCCTCGCGCGCCGCCAGCCGCCGGGCACATGCCGCGAGTTCGGCGCGCTGCGCCGCCGTGAGCAGCGGGAGGCGCCGGAGCAGGTCGCCGGTGGTCGCGGGCTCACCCAGCGCGAGCTGGGCGAGCTGGGCGAGCTGGTTATCATTAATTACGCCGGTGCGCCCGAGCAGCTCATCGAAGCCAATACCAAGAATCGGCGCGAGACGGCGCGCCACTGCAGGCGTGAGCGGCTTGCGTCCGGTTTCAATGGAGGACAGATAGCTTTCACTCACGCCGATCTGGTGCGCCAGGTCGGCCTGATATACGCCGAGATCGCGCCGCCGGTGCTTGAGCCAGACGCCAAAGGATGCGCCTGGCGGTAGTGCGGGTATGGGGACGCCAGCAGCCTGATGCAGCGTGGCGAGGTCGAGATCGAACGCGGTGGCGATGCGTTGCAGCAGTGCAGAACTGGGGGTTGCGGCGCGGCTCTCCAGCTTCCACAGATAGCTCGGGCTGATCTGGAGCGCCTGCGCCTGCGCGCGGCGTGACAATCCACGGACGATGCGTTGCCTGGCAAGCAACGCGCCAAGGGATAAGGATTCGGAGTCGCGGTCAGTCATATACCACCAGGCTCAGGGTGCGGAAACAAGAACATATTGTAGCAAAGGTTGCTGCATCACGCGACTCTGCTCTGACCGAGCGGGATCCGCCGCAAGCCGCCGCGCTTGAGCGCGTGCGGTTAGGCGGGTTGCTCGTCGACTTCAGCTCTGCGATCATACACAGCCCGTGACTGACCTGTTTCAACAAGGCCGTGTACTGGGCGCCGTTCTGCGGCCACCGGATGGGTTGCTTAATTGTTCAACAGCGTTTGCCAATCGATGGCTTGCACCGTCGTTCGCAGCATGTGATCGTCGTCGACCAAGTGGAATGTTGCGTTGTGAAAGACCTGTTCGATCAGGGTTTTGACCGGGGCGTAGGGGACGATGCTATCGCGCTGGCCGTGATACGCCAGGCATGGCACAGACACCGGGGCCGGCGGCGTGGCGGCGAAGGCAGGATGGGAAAGAGCCGGCGCGAGCAGCACCAGTTTGCGCACCTGATACGGGTGGGCGCAGGTCCACAGCGCTCCCATCAATCCACCGAAGCTCGAACCGACGATCACCCAGTCGCTCTCTTCGCCCAGGATCGGTACGAGCTGGAGCATACGCTGATCCAGTGTGCCGCCGAAATCCGGGGTCAGCATCGCGGGAAACAAAGCGCGTAGCATCGTCGCCTTGTACCCCTGGCCGCTGCTCTCTAATCCGTGCAGGAAAATCATACGCTGTTGTTGGGAGGTCATTGGTCGCTCCTGCCTGGTTTCGTTTAGGCGATGTAGCGCCACATGCGGTAGCGCAAGATATACGC
>JAKSDJ010000943.1 GCA_022360155.1 Chloroflexales bacterium
ACAGCACTGCGCCGATCACGGTGGCAAGGCTGGCAGCGCCGAGCAGAAAAAGCAGCAGGGTAATCCGCAGCCAGCGCGCTTTGGCCCCGAGCAGCCGCGGATATTCGCGTTGCATAGCGTTGAGCTGGTCTTTGGTGCAGCTGATCCGCCGCGGCAACACGACCAGTAGGGTGGAAAGCAGCGCCTGGAAGAAGAGTGCAACCCCCGCCGTCCTGCTGACCCGCGAGAATCGGCCATGTTCGAGGCAGCGGGCGCTTCGACAAATTATCGAGAAGGGATGAACAAAACAGTTGAGGCAGGCGTCCTGGCTTCCGCATGGCTCCGATTGAGCGTGCGGTTAAAGTTGCGGCACAGCGCTGGACTTGTACTAGCTTCCACCTTATAACGCCCTGGCCTTCGATCGTCGGATCACTTCAACGGCACATATATGCGTTAGGTGCTTCAAGTTGAGAAACTATAGTCTAAATAGGGTTCCCTGTCGAGTGTGTCGCAGGCGGGCAGCGCTCGCATTAAGACACACTCCCATCATCTCTAAACCAGCGTAATTGCGTCTCTGTCCAACGATTGCTTCTCTCGCTCGATACGTAAGAACCGCCGCTCCCTACCACAGCAGACTCGCCCTCAGTTTGACAATATTGATATTGACAAATATCGTATATTAGTATATGCTAATGCAAATAGTTACGATATGCACAAACAATTCCTATTCGTATAGAGTTATAAAAAACGCTCTCACACGCTGAATGGCTCACGCTATATTAGGCCATAGCGACTCACCCTGATGGCAGCAGTACTGCTGCCCGTCATCTGCGGGGCAAAGGTATCGTTAGGTGGATTCGAGGTTTTATTCACTACCCTTGCCCTGATCGCAATCTTCGTTTCATCAACCACAACCGATGCTACGCCAGACGCTACAGGCAGCATAGCGCTGGCATCTCTATTAGTACGGCTAGTGTGGCGTGTATAGTGCGAAGGAACTGCAGTATGAGCTTCGATTCGGCGCCTTACCGCACCTTGGCCAGCAACGGTCGAAATTGGCACATCTTACAACTCGGTGATGGTCGTGTGCAACTCGATTTTGGACCATTCGCTGTCGCATTTTATCGGGATTCGTTCCAACTCTTGCATGGATTGGCTGAAGCAGCGCTGAAAGCACCGCTCATTTTAGGCTGTATAGCTCATGCTGGATTCGCGCGAAGTATTTGGTTCGACCCCCAACAAGGTGCGCTGTCACTAGCTTTCGATGGTGTTGTGCTTCGCTTCCTTCCACACGAATTGGTAGCCTTTACCAGCCTTTGCCGTGAAGCGGGGGCCGAGCTTGAAGTTAAACCGTGGCTGCCGCCCTCAGATGGGCGCTATAACTGAATGTGAAGAATATATTTGCAAATGATGCAACCCTCTTTAGCTGTTGACGAGATCGTAATCGGTCTACGGCAGGCCAGCATTGCTATGGCAAACCTACACTCTTTGCGTCTTGGAAAGGCTTCTTCCCGATGAATATTACTGTAATTGGCGCCGGTGTAGTCGGTGCAACCTATGCCTGGCAGCTGGCCGAGGCTGGTCACGACATCCAGGTGGTCGCTCGCTCCCGGCGACGAGCAGCACTAGAACGTGGTTTAGAAATCAGTTGCGTCGATCAGCGCTGGCGCAAAACGTTACGAGCAAGCACCTTTAGACCCGCAACGATACCAGCTCTCAATTTGGACACACCACCAGACCTTGTGCTGGTGTGTGTGCAACGCCAGCACCTGCGCGCCCTGCTTCCGACTCTCGCTGCGCTTCCGGAACCAAGCACCATCCTGTTTATGCACCAACAGTGGAATGATAGCACGGCTTTCGCTCCTGAGCTGATGCCCAAGCGCTGCCTGTTGGGTTATCCAGCTGTGGGTGGCGGACATGATCGGGCCGGTATCTTCTGCTGGCTGATGCCTGAAGCAATGCAGATTGGCGCCCTGGATGGGCGGCATTCGCCCCGGATAGGCCCAGTAGCGATGGCGCTACGCAGCGCCAGTCTCAGGATCGATCTGCGAACACCAATGCAGCCCTTGCTTGCCGCACGAGCAGGGGTGCGGGTAGCTCTGGCGGGTGGGGCGCTCAAGGCTGGCAGTATCTACAACTTGGCGCGTTGTCCACGAATCCTTGCTGAAGTTGTGCTGGCTGTGCAGGAAAGCTTGAATATCTATGCGGTCTATGACCCAACCGTATGGCGATTGCCGTTTACTCAAGCCTATACGTATCCGCTGGAGCAAACGGTTCGCTTGCTCCAGCGCACTCTAAAGCGTCCAACGGTGCGTTGTGCGCTTGGTGGTTGCTTGATGCATACCTGGAACGAGTTGCGTGACCTCGCTGCCGAAATTTGCGCAACTGGGCGGCATCACGGTGTGGCGAGCCGATCGCTGAATGAGTTATGTAACTGTCTCAACCTATTGCCAGCAGTCGATCGCTTTGTACAGGGTCAGCCTGAAAACAACAGTATTCCGCGACCCTTGTGCGCGCAGGAATGCCCGCGCAGCTGTTTAGACAGTACTGCTTTGAACCTAGAAACGAGTAACCTAGACCCATGCGACTGACCGATAGGGACGACGAACTGGTCGGCGTGGCGACCTTGCAAGTCGCGTTGCCAGTGCTAAAATATACCTTCGATACCAGCTTGCCGAACGTTTGCTCGCCATACTGGCGTTGCTGACGGCGTTATCCCGACAGCGCAACGGGCTGGACTATCTCGACACCGTGTTACGGTACGTGGCGCAGGCTGGGTGCGCCGTGACCGAAGACGCGCTGCGGCTGGCGGTGTGGACGGTGTTTGCTGCAGAAGGAGAGGCAATGATGACAACCGTCGCGGAACAATGGCTCGAACGAGGCAAGCAGGAAGGGCTGGCGCTGGGCGATCGCCAGGGCTTACTGACGGCGATCTCCTAGGGGCTCGAACTCCAGTTTGGTGATGATGGGCTGGCGCTGCTGCCCGACATTCAAGCGGTGACCGATTTGGAGACGCTCCAGGCGCTTTATACGGCGCTCAAGACCGTCACGCCGGACGACGACCTGCGCCGGATCTATCAGCCCGAACCATAGCTTGTAATCAACGGTCTGGTTGCGATCTGCGCAAAGTGGCCGCATCACGCTGAGCCTGGGCATACGCCGCTGGGTCGCCGATGTCGAGCAAGTACCCTTTTAGT
This sequence comes from Chloroflexales bacterium, assembly GCA_022360155.1. Lineage (GTDB taxonomy): Bacteria > Chloroflexota > Chloroflexia > Chloroflexales > Chloroflexaceae > JAKSDJ01. The sequence continues at coordinate 3,177 of JAKSDJ010000943.1, forward strand.
GGGCAGCCATAGACTGCTGCCCCCGCACGCAGCAGCGCGGGGATGATGTCGTGGCCAAAGTCGCTAAAGCCCGGCGGGATGTGCTCGATCACCGCCGGCTCGCAGAAGTAAACCCCAGCGTTGGCGACGTTGCCGCCATCCCACTCCTTGGGTTTCTCCACAAAGCGCTGCACTCGACCCTGCTCATCCACCGCGATCATCCCCTGCGATTGCGGGGTGGTGGTATACTTGAGCGCAATGCTGAACATGCTGTCCCGCTGTTGATGGAATGCGCGGAGGTCGTTCAGATCCAGGTCGAGCAGCAGGTCACCGTAGATTACCACGAAGGTCTGGTCGAAGAAGTCGGGATAGCGTTCGGCGACTCGTCGTGCTGCTCCTGCAGTGCCAAGCAGGTCGGGCTCGTAGGAGTAGCGCAGACGCATACCGAAGCGCGCACCGTCGCCTAGTCCCTGGCGCACAATATCGGGCAAGTGGTGAAGATTTAGCGCCGCCTCGCTGATACCGTAGCGGCGCAGCCAGCGCAGCGTATGGACAAGCAATGGCTCCCCGGCCACAGGCAGCATGGGCTTGGGACAGGTATCGGTTATGGGACGCAAGCGGGTGCCGGCTCCGGCAGCAAGAATAAAAGCTTTCATATCAAGTGTCGCATAATGGTTGACGAATGCCGTCTGAAACTGATTGTAGTATATTCGGCGGGAATAAGGATTGCAAGGCGTTTTTGCGGCTAACTGTGGCCGATGTTTCACTTGGAGGTTATATCTATGACCATTCGTTTTCTGGTGAGTGAAGTTCACAACTTTGGCGGTTTTTTTGGCGGTGACACAGTGACGCTCAGTGGTGAGCCTTGGCGCGATGAACAGGCTGAAGAACAAACTCTGACGATCGACGAGGCGGCACTCACCAATGTCCCTGAACGTCACAACATTGCCGCTGGTATGCTTCTGGAATTGCAGATGGCCGACGAGCGCGTTGACAAAGCGACGCTTCGCGCTGCCCAAGAGCACGCTGTGTTGCGCCAGGCGCTTGGCCCTGCTATGCCTAGCGGCCCCCTTGCTGGTCCGCTGATCCTGAGCTACCGCTGTGAGCGCTGCGGTCTGTGGGTTGAAGGGGCGCCTGTAAGCGAAGGCAGTGCGATGCGCTGTGGGTTGTGCGGGGAAGAGATAGCGGCGAAATAATAACACATCTCTCGATAATCTTGACTTATTTACTCATCTTTGGTAGGATTAATGTCTCAGAAGCTGTCTGAAAAGCCGTTTGACCTGGCAAGAACGGGAGCACAAACTGGGAAAGAGCGGAGCATCGGCACGTCAACATGTGGAATGTGCAAGCCGTGCTTGCGCGCGGCAGCATGGCTGCCGCATTCCATACCCCTTTTCAGACAGCCTCTCAGAACATAACACCATGTTTGGCACTCAGTAATCAACAACGATATGCGTATTTCCAGCAAAGGCGAATACGGCCTCCGCGCCCTTTTCGATTTGGCCCAGCGTTATGGCGAAGGTCCAGTTCAGAGCGAGGGTGTCGCTATGCGCCAGGGCATTCCTGTCAACTACCTAAACCAATTGCTTATTCTGCTGCGCAAGGCGGGGCTCATCGACAGCCTGCGCGGCCCCCAGGGCGGTCACATGCTTGCCCGCCCACCTGAACAGATCTCACTCCTCGAAGCGCTGACCATCCTTGAGGGGCCGCTCTTGCCGAGTGATACTCCCCGCGACGACCTGGCGCCGACGCAACCCGAAGACCACGAAGTCGTTACCGAGGTGTGGATTGATATCCGCGCTACTGTCGAGCAACTGCTGCGCAACACTACGCTCGATGACCTCTGTCAGCGCAAACGCGAGCGTGCCGGCAATGTCATGTACTACATCTGAGGATGTTGCTTGACTCTTGCTAGAGGACCAATCCTTGCACTTCCAGCCAGAAGCGAGTAGCCGCGAGGATGCCGAGGATGAAAAGTGTAGGAATGAGCGCGATGGTTGCCGGGCGGGCGAGTTGCGGTAGGCTTGTCACACTGCCTTCGTACCCCATAAACAGGCTGGTCAACAGTATGCTGACCAGGTAGAGCACGCTAATAATCCCAAAGAAGGCCAGAAATGCCAACGGCCAGAACATAAAATCCAGGTTGCCGTAGATCGCAGCCAACACCAAAAAATTGATCAGTAAGATACCGCCTAATTCGCGCCAGTTATGCAGCACTGGCTGTTTGTCGTCCACGTCTTTGCGCAACGTCAGGTTGATGATCAAGTGGAGCAGAGTGGCGATGGAAATGCCCATACCCATTCCGGTCAGGGTGCGTAGGCGGTTATCCGGTGTATAAAAGCTTGGCATCCCCAAGTCTACAAACAGGGAGTTGAAACCATCAACTCCCATAATTGCTACAAAGCCGAACAGCACAATCGTTATTGGCCAAGGCGGTATGCGTCCAGCTCGTTGACGCCCCAGCACCCAGAAATAGCCTATCGTCAGCAAGAAGCTGATGTAGATCCCGCTGTTACGGGCGCAGAGCGGAAATTGCATCCCGCTGAGAAAGACATTGTGCTGCTGGGCGCAAATGCCATGGACCACGGCGTACATTTTCCACTGCAGAGGTAGTCCCGGTGTAAATAACAGCGCTGCTAGCAACACCCCGAGCACTCCAAGAAATGCGTAGCGCCAGGGTCGATCACGCTTGGGGCGAACCTGAAGCGAACGAGGTGTTAAGGGATTGTCTGCTTCGCTGTCTGCTCCAGGCTGGCGTTTCATCCCGGCTCGATCTTGCACAACGCTCTCACTCATTGCAATGCCTCAACACGCTGGGTAATCAAGTCCAGATTCATAATGCCAATCTGCTTGAAACCAATTGTGCCATCGCTGTTGATGAAGAAAGAGACCGGGAAGCCTGTAACGCCATAGTGGTCGCCAATGTCGCCATCCTGGTTCGAAATGAGCGGGAACGTGAAATTGTTCTGGCGGGCAAAGGTATCAATGGCTTCAGCGTTCTCGTTACTTATCGCCAAGACTGCAAAACCATCCGAGTCGTACCGCTTCAGCGCTTCTTGGATTTCAGGCATTTCTACTTTGCACGGAGCGCACCAGGTTGCCCAGAAGTTAACCAAAATCTTCTGCCCGCGTAGATCACTCAGTTTTTGTGTGCTGCCATCAGCTAGGGTAAAGGAAAAGTCAGGAGCTATGGCGCCAACCTTGGCTTGTTCGTCACTTGCATCGAGCAGCATACTTGTTGGGGCGACCATTGCGCTGACAGCGCTGCCGGTTTCTACATCGGTCATCCGACCACATCCTGACAACAGCAATACTGTGAGGCATATCCAAAAGACAAATCGTTTCATATCCACAGTGCTTACGTTTGCTACGCTTCGGCTATTTCCGCTGTCAAGCCGCTCCGAGCGCTTGGCGCAGTTCTTGCTCATCAATTGGAGCGTTGAGAGTTGGTCCGTCAGCAATCTCGATGACGGGGATTGAATGTTTGTAGCGTTCATAGAGCTTGGGATCATCGAGAATGTTGATCTCTGTTACGTGCAGCGCTACCAACGCAGCAATGTGCTCCAAATGCTCAACAGCCTGCTCGCACAGGTGGCAGCCAGATCGACTATACAGCCGTATTTCGCGTGGCAATTCCCTTTCCATACAAGCATTATACCAGGGCCTGTAGCGTGATGCTAGTGCGCTGGCGGCTTGTTTTAATGAGGGCCAGGGAAGCATTTGGCAATAGAACGCAGAGAACGTGGATATATCTTGTTCGATGGAAGTGTACTATTTCAGGTCAACACGGTTCTATAACTAGGGCAGGAGGAAAATATGCTCAATAGATGTATCCAGGAGCTTGGAAATAATGGCGCTTGTGAACGTTGCGGGCGTGTCCTTATCTGCAACCCTGTCTTACTTCGATTGTCGCCAAAGATAGAAGGTGATTGTCACTAGCACAATGAGTGCGCCCAGCATTTGCCAAAGCGAGGTCAACTGTTCGCCAAGCAGGAGCGCTGCGAGCAGGAGGGTGCTAATCAGCCGCCAGGCCATCATACTGCTGACCAGCGACGCGCCAAGATGGCGTAGCGAAGCGATCTGCCCTAGGTTAGCACCGAGCAGCACGCCCAACGTAAAGCCGCCGAAGACCAACCAGTCGCTAAGTCCAATGACCATCCAGCGACTCCAGTCCTCGCCAATGAGGAGGCTGATTGCTCCGCTAGTGAGCGTCAGTGTTATGAGCTGTACAAAAAAGACTGCTTCTGCTGGTACATTGTCTTTCACTGTCCGCGGCACCAGCAGCATATAAAGGGCCAGACATAAACTGCTGCCTAGCGCCATTGCGATGCCTAGCCAATGAGTGGGTTCCAACACAAGGGCCATGCCTGTGCTGTCAATAGCGCCGCTCATCATCAGCAGAGCGCCAAGCAGCGAGAGTGTTATAGCCTGAAAGGTGTAAAGTGGTAGTCGTTCCCGAAAGAGGGTTGTGCTCAACAGCGCCACGATGAACGGAGTCATCAGTGTGATCAGTTGCACATAGATCGCCGGTGCAAAGCGCGCTGCGAGCAGATTCGTGATCGCACGCAGCACTACGACTAAAGAGAATAGCCAAATAGAGTGTGAGCGTAACACTCGTACACTTATCTTTGGCAGAATCAGAGGGCTAAGTACCAATAGGCCGATCAAGTTGCCTAGGGCTAGAATGGCCATGCTGGGCAAAGCGCTGATCGTTTGCAGATAGCGTGCCAGCACAGGATACGCGCCCCATCCGCTATGTGCGCATAAGGCAATGACCATCCAAATCCAGTGCGACGAAGCACGATCGTTTTCGTTGGTGGTAGTGGAAGGTGATGAAGAGGGTGCGGGCAAATGATTCATGAATTCTCTGCGTTATAATGCAAAAAGGTTGGAATGGATGTCCATTCCAACCTTTTCGTATTGTACTATATTTTACGCTATAGTCCTCAATAACAGGACTTACGCGGTCACCGGTCGATAGATAGGGCTGCAACCCCTCGAAGAATCCTTTTGCTCGCTGCAGCAGAGGCGGCGAGGAGGAATTTTCGAGGAAGCTTTGCCGCCCCGACTCCCACCACCGCGTAAGTCCTGTCAATAATGAATTGTTACCGTCGTGCCAATATCCGCCCACTGATAAAGCCACTGCGCATCATCCATTCCCAGGTTGATACAGCCGTGGGATCTTCGCACGCCGGTGCCGAAATCGTTGTGCCAATAGGTGCCATGCAACGCAACACCGCCAACCACATACATCACCCAGGGCACATCGGGAACGTACCAACTCTCGCCGCCCATTGAACCGGTCATAGTCTGCATTTGCAGCTTGTTGTAGATGGCATAGTTGCCGGTGGGAGTGTTGAACCCGTTGCGCCCTGTGGCAACCGGTGCGCGATAGACAACGATATCGTTCTCGTAAGCGGTCAGCCATTGTGTCGATAAGTTGACCTCGATATGCCGCGCCCAGAGCTCTGGAGTCCAGGCTGCCGCTCCAGGGAGTTGGGCGACTGGCGTTGTGTCAATACCGCGTGCTTGAGCAAGCTGCCGTCCTAGAGTGTCTAGCTCTACTTCGTGCAGGGTGTTGAGTGTAATACCGTTGTATTGTTCCATGTTGCGGTAGAATGCGGTCATATCTTCAGGATTATATACGAAGCGTGCACGTTCGAAATACTGAACGGTGCGTCCATTTTCTTCGAATGCTTCAGTAATGGGGAAGCCAAAAACCCCTAACCCGCCACGTCGCTCCCAGTATTGCAGGAACTCTCCAGACAAGGTGTGTTGTGTTTCAGGAAAATAAAGCGATCCATTTTGCGGATCAGCAACGCCTTGCAGTTCGACACGATCACCCATAAGCTCATGCCCGATCAGGCCGAGTTGAACTTGTTCCGCTGGCCCTTGCACTTCGGGATGATATTCAAGGCGAGCGCGCTCGAAGTATTGGACTAACCTTCCATTCTCAATAAACTCTTCTGTCACTGGATAGCCAAAGATGAGAACTTGTCCATTAGAGCGCCAGAAATCCAAGAACCCGGCGCGATTGCTTAGGTGATGCCCAGTGTCCGGAAAATAGACAATAGGGACGTAGGGCAGTTGGTTGGCATCAACCGATGAGTTACTGTAAGTTGCGACCTGGCGATAAGCGGCTTGTTTCGCACGAGCCAGGGCAACACGAGCTGCTGCTTCGCGTGGAGTATGGGTTGGTGTGAAATCAGCTACGTGGGGCTGTGCCATCGCTGCTTGAAACCAGGGCACCCCAATGACCAAGACCAACAACGAAGCAAAGATTATGCTAAAGAGACGTGAAGAACGAGCCTGCATAACGATACTCCACCAATGATCAAAAATGTGTTCGTGAAACTCTCTCCATCTGATGAAACAATAATTTTTGTCCCAAACTAATTATACGGTCTGACTCGTGATACTACCATTCCATAGTTGGTTACATTTTAGTGCAAAATAATAAGGTCACGTGTAGGTTATCTTCCGATTACTACAACGAGACTGCCAGGCACACCTCGTTGGAACGCCGTCGAACATGTTCACCCTGAGCCCTTCGGCTGCGCTCAGGACCGGCTCTGCGCAGGGTCTCGCACCCGCTTCCCAGGCGATTCGTCACTGCATTCAGCATGACATGGCTCGTTGTCGTACTATGATACATATAGTACAGGCGATGCTCTTTCCGCTGCTTGAGCGCGAGTGTAGCAGCGATACATTCGCTGCGGCTCCAGTATACGTTGTGCAGATGAAGAGATTGCAAGTTGCCCTGACCCGCGGCTAATGCTATAATCTAACTGCAGGCAATGTAGAAAACACTAGTATGGCGTTGATAAGCCACACAAGCGGCGTTGGGCTGGCGCGCCTGTTTTGTCCGGCAGTAGGAGAACATCTATGGAGGTAAAGACTCGTGTTCTGGTTGCTAAACCCGGTCTTGACGGGCATGATCGCGGCGCCAAGGTTATTGCACGTGCCCTACGGGATGCTGGTATGGAGGTCATCTATACTGGTTTGCAACAGACCCCCCAGATGATTGTCGAAGCGGCTCTACAAGAGGATGTTGATGTCATTGGCCTCTCGATCCTTTCGGGCGCCCATATGACCTTGCTGCCCAAAGTTATGGAACTCCTTCGTGCTGAAGGGATGGAGGATGTTATGGTGATTGTTGGCGGTATTATTTCTGATGAAGATGCCAACATCCTGAAGCGTGACTATGGCATCGCCGCTATTTTTGGCCCCGGCTCGTCCACCCAATCTATTGTACAGTTTATTCAAGACAACGCAAGTGTCACCCGCGACTAATCTCACGTGCAAACGGTTTCAATCCTGGAACATTTGAACGTCTATCCTTCTGAAAAAGGCAGGCGCAGTGAGTCATTGTTTGCCACATCTCTTTCTCCGAAACAATTTCGGCACTGGCTAGCGTTCTGCAAGGACAAGATATGAAGGGTGGAATACTGTTTTTTAACCCACAAAAGAACGCAAAGGACGATGGCAATGATCCTTACGCATTGCGTTCCTTGCCGTTGACCATACTATTGTGAACACCACTGAACTTATCGCTGCTCTGTTACAAGGAAGTCGTCGCGCTCTGTCGCGTGCTATCACGCTCGTCGAGACGGGTGGTCCACGGGCGAGGGAATTGTTGTCTTTAGCATACCCGCATACAGGTCGTGCTCATGTCGTTGGTATCACTGGCCCGCCTGGGGCGGGGAAGTCAACGCTGGTCAACGCATTGGCCCTCGAGTGGCGGCGGCGTGGTTCGACTGTAGGTATTATTGCGGTCGATCCAACATCGCCGTTTACCGGTGGCGCTATTCTTGGCGACCGGATCAGAATGCAGCCATTGGGCGGCGATCCAGGGATTTTTATTCGCAGTATGGCTAGCCGAGGGCGGCTCGGCGGCTTGTCGCGCGCCACTGCTGATGCGTTGTCTTTGCTTGATGCAGCGGGCTTTTCAGTACTGTTGGTTGAAACAGTTGGCGC
>JAKSDJ010000686.1 GCA_022360155.1 Chloroflexales bacterium
GACGCCGTCAATCAGCCGGCAATTGCGCGAGAAGATTGGAACGAAAGGTGTCACCCGCCCATGCCCTGTGCGCTGCCTGACGCCCCAGCGCCGGGTTCGGCTGCTGAGGCTTCCCGTGCGGCGCTGCAGCAGCTTGGGCTCGATCCATTGGGGAATGCGTTCGACCACGACTAAACACGCCACGGGCCGCGGCGCCGCAGACCGCGCTGGTCGCCGGTGCGGCGGCCCACGGCGTAGCGTCGCTCACCGCTCCCTGTTTTTCCGCATTGCGGGTCGCTCACAACGGTCTCTTGCATCATAGCTCTCAACTGCTGCTCGCTTTGATGCGTTTTGAGCGAGAGGCGGCAGGTGGAGGTTTGGGGAATACGGGAGCGAGTTCCCTGTATGCGTTCCTCTGAAAATGAGCGTTGTTTTTTGTCCATTTGCTAAAAAAACCCGTATGGTGCGATTGGCAACGGGCTGGTCTGCGTGGTATACTCCTACCGGTGTTGTTGATGGCGGTGCTGCGGCGGGGGGTGTGATGGATGTGACGATTGTCGCGCAAGCGTTGCAGGCGCAGGCGCCTGCCGCGCCTGCCGACCAGGTGTTGGGCCTGGCGCAGGTGCTTGCGGCAGTGCAGGCGGGACAACTCACCCCGGCGGCGGCGCAGCAGCAGCTTGCGGCCTACCCGGCAGCACTGCACGCCTTGACTGGGCACGACATACGGGCTGTTGGCTCGTTGCTGTCCTTTGGGGCGGGGAATCAGTTTGGGAACATCTCCATCGGCGATCGCGCCGGACGTGATGTGGTCAAACTCACCGTGAATATCTATCCGCATCTGTCACAGCCGCTGGTTGACAGCGCGATTGACCCCGCGCCGCCGCTTTCGCTCCCAGACCTTTTCCCGCCGGCTGATACGTTGATTGGACAACGTGATTCGTATACCCTCTTGTGTAAGCGCTATCAGGATGTGGTGCAAACCCGACGCGGGCGACTGGCGTTTATCAGTGGCCCGCCAGGCTATGGTCGGCGGGCATTGGCGCAGGCGGTGGGCGGGTATGCGCGTCAGGCGGGTGCGGTGATACTCCATGTGCGGTTTTGGCCGACTGCGCGGCTTGCTCCTGAACAGATAGATCGGTTGTGGGATGATGATCCGCTGGTTGCGCCCACCATTGTCGAGCTCGAACAACGCCTCGTTACTGCCTGGCCGCGGGCGGTGTATCTGGCGGGGCGGGGGTGGGTGCGCCTGATGGCCCAGGCGCAGGCGGCGTTGGGCCAGGAGCTCACCCCGTCCTATCTGCGGGCGCCTGATGAGCCAACCGGGCTCGGGGCGGCGGTCCGGCAACTTGTACGCATGCAGCCAGTGGTCGTGCTGGTAGAGGATCTCGATAATGCGCCGGACCTGTGGCTGGATCTGCTGAAATACCTGACCCCAGAACTGACGCGGGACTGGCCTGCATTGTTTGTTGGGACGCTCCTCGCGGCGCGCCCGCTGGCGGATCTCCCACGGGAGGACTGGACGGAGGGGGTACATCTTGCGCATACCCTGGCAGACGCGGGGCGCGCGGATGCAGTATGGTTGGGGCCGGTCAGCGTTGCGGATGCGGTGGACTATATCGGCCCCGCGCAGCCGGTGTTGGCGCGGCGTCTGGTTGAGCTGACCGGCGGTTGGCCGACCGTGATTGAGAGTCTGTGGCGGGAGTGGTGTGATGCGGGTGCGGTGATCTGGAAGGAGGCTGATGGTGTGTGGACCGTTGGGTCAGATGCGTCATTGCGGGCCTATGGCACGTTGCGGGAGCAGGCGCATCACTGGGTCGCGGCCTTGCTGGGAGCGCATGCGCCCTTTGAGCGGGAGCAGGTAGTGTTGTTGCTTACATGCGCGGCGCTGGAAGGGCCGACCTTTACCGCCCAGGCCGTGGCGCGGGTTCTGGATCTCGATGCGGACGAGGTGATGGAGTTTTTTGATGAGTACTTGTTGGGGAACGGGGACCAGCCAGGGGTGTTGTGTGAGGTGGGTTTTGTGCCAGACGGTGAGTATTCGTCGCGGCGGTATCTGAATCTTTATCGCTTTACGTATGTCTATCTTTGGAATGTCTGGCGGGAGTATGAGCCGGTGGGGTGGCCCCACGCCGTGTTGCAGCGGCGCGTGGCCGATGCGTTGGAGGCCGTGTACTACCCGGATACGGATCGGATTACCGCGCAACTGATTGCGCTCTTTGAGGCGACTGGCCAGTCGGTGCGGGCAGAGCCCTACCGCGAGCGCGGGCGACGCACGGCGGACCTGGAAGGCTTGAGGTATCGGGTAGGGCTGTGGGAAGCGATGCCGCTTGATGATTTTGAGCAGTTCCGGCTGTTTGAGCTGCGGCTACAGTTGAGTAGCCGACTCTATGAGCGTGCTCAGTATCAGGAGGGTTATGCGCAGGTGCAGAAGGCCCTGGAGTGGGCGCGAGTCCAGCAGGATGAACTGCGCGAGGCGCGGGCGCTCAATCTGGCGGGGCTGCATCAGCATGCGCAAGGTTTTTACACTGCTGCCTTACCCCTGTATGCGCGGGCGTTGGCCATTCGCGAGCAGGTGCTGGGGCCGGAGCACCCCGACACGGCAACCAGCCTGAACAGTCTAGGGCTGCTGTTGCAGGATCTGGGCGACCTGGCCGGGGCTAGGCCTTACTACGAGCGGGCGCTGGCCATCCGCGCGCAGGCGCTGGGACCAGACCACCCCAACACGGCAACCAGCCTGAACAATCTGGGCGCACTGCTGCGGGCGCAGGGCGACCTGGCCGGGGCTAGGCCCTCCTACGAGCGGGCCCTGGCCATCCGCGCGCAGGCGCTGGGGCCAGACCACCCCGCCACGGCGACCAGCCTGAACAATCTGGGCGCGCTGTTGCAGGACCAGGGCGACCTGGCCGGGGCACGGCCCTCCTACGAGCGGGCGTTGTCGATCTGGGAGCAGGCGCTGGGACCAGACCACCCCAACACGGCGACCAGCCTGCACAATCTGGGCTTCCTGCTGCAGGACCAGGGCGAGCTGGCCGGGGCGCGGCCTTACTACGAGCGGGCGTTGGCCATTCGCGAGCAGGTGCGGGGGCCAGACCACCCCGACACGGCGTTAAGCCTGCACAATCTGGGGAGGCTGCTGCAGGACCAGGGCGACCTGGCCGGGGCGCGACCTTACCTGGAGCGGGCGTTGGCCATCTATGAGCAGGTGCTGGGGCCCGCGCATCCGCACACCCAGACGGTGCGGCAGAATCTTGCTGTTCTGGATGCTGATTTAGCACGGCAGCACCGCTCGTTGTGATGTGTCCTCCTAACGGGAAGCTCTCCGCGCGGAAGCGGTGCGCCGCCGCGCACCGCTTTCGTTCCCCCCGTTCGCCTGCACTGAACGGAAAGACACGTTTCCGTTCCTGCTGCGTAGTGCAGACCGTTCCCCCCGCCGGATCGCTGCTCCATGACGATCCGGCGGGAGCCGTGTGGTGTCGGGGGCCATCCGATAGAGCAGCGCGCTGGGCGCGGCGGTGAGCCAGTGGATCGGGGCGATCCGCCAGGCGGCGCGTTCCGCGGGGGCGCGGCGGGGCATGGTCTGTGGCTGCCATAGCGAGCGGCCTCGCCCGCCCCGCCGCTCGTGCCGCCCCAGGCGGGGGTCTGGTTGCCAGGCTTGTGATCGGGCGGCCCCGCGTGGTATACTCCGAACGATA
>JAKSDJ010001034.1 GCA_022360155.1 Chloroflexales bacterium
ATTCCTGCAATAGCACACTGATGGCCCAAACGAGCGCAGATTCGCCGCAGATAGCTGCAGATTTGCCACACCCTCGCACTCTCCCGTTTCCGCACATCCGCGCCTCTTGTACGTACGTTAATCGAAGGATTGCTTGTTCTTAAACCTCTCATAACCTGCTGCTAATACAAAAGAGCTATCGTAGTAGTAAGAGGGTTACCAGCATGAGAGGAGCAGGACTGTGGCATCAAAATGCAAACGGAAGTTGCCTGAAGCAACCAGTCGTAATGACCAACGTCTGACCGAACTGCGGAACGCCCTTACCGAGGGATGGAGCATTGAGCCGCCAGTCATCATACGACCAGGCTGGTCGGCCCGGCGAGGCGCGCCACTGGCATTGCACCTGATTTTGGCCTTACAGGAGCGTCGTCGCCTGTTGGTGCTCGATGATACACCGGCATCCCGCGCATTTTTAGCCGAACAACAGCTATCTGATCTTGTCGTTCGGTGATGAGCTTTGGTATGTCTTGCATTTTGGATACTGTCAGCGTCATCATTCCGACCCGCAACGAACGCCGTAATATCGCTGCCTTCCTCCGTTCCCTGCATCCCGATGTCGAACTTGTCGTTGTGGATGCCAGCGACGACGGCACCGACATGCTGATCTCCCAACTTCGCCCCATCAGAACTCAGGTTATCCGTTCATCAAGCCATATTGCGCTCGCCCGCCAGATCGGCGCCCGTGTTGCGCGGGGCGACTGGCTGATCTTCAGCGATGCTGATGTGACGTTCGAGCCGGGGTATTTTGACTATCTCGCTCGCCATGTTACGGGTGACGCCTTCTATGGGCCGAAATACGCCACGACAGACCACCCTCGCTATAGTCAGTTCTTCAATGCTTGCCAGCGCTTCTGCCATCGTTTGGGCATTCCGGCAGCCTCCGGCTCGAATATGGGCATGCGGCGCAGCGTTTTCGAGCGACTGAATGGATTTCGCCTCGATCTCTCGGTTAACGAGGACACCGAGTTAATGATGCGGGCCAAGCGGAAGAACATACAGGCGGACTATGTACGTCAACTGGCGGTGCGCTCGATCGACGACCGTCGTCTTGACCGAGGTGTTATTTTCAAGACGCTCCACAGCCTGAGCCGTAATGCGATGTTGTTCATCAATCTGTATATACCCCTTCCCCAATGCTGGCTACGCCATGACTGGGGATACTGGAGAATTCACAATGCGCGTCGCTCTGATCTGCGAGACCTTTCTGCCTGACGTTAACGGGGTTGCAACAACCGTGTGCCGAATCCTCGAACACCTGAGAGCCGAGGGCCACGATGCGTTACTCTTTGCGCCGCAGGGAGCGCCATCACGCTTTGCCGGCATCGAAGTTGTACCGCTCAACGGTATGCCGTTTCCGCTCTACCCTGAGCTCAAACTGACACCGCCGCAATTCGGGATCACCGCAAACTTGCGCCGCTTCCGCCCAGACCTGATCCATCTGGTTGGCCCAGCGCTGTTGGGAGCTTCGGTTCCCTACCTGGCGCGCAATCTACGCTTGCCTGTGCTCTCATCGTATCATACTGACTTCGGCGCTTATAGCCACCACTATGGCCTGGGTTTCTGCAAGAACCTCGTCAACTCTTATTTACGCTGGATCCACAACCGTTGCTTGTTCACGCTCTGCCCCTCGACAGCGACCTTACAGAGCCTGCGCACTATTGGCTTTCGCCGTCTTAAGATTTGGCGGCGCGGGGTGGATACCCAGCGCTTTCACCCGCGCTACCGCAGCGAAGCCTGGCGGCGCGCAACCGGACTCCAGCCCGGCGAGACGCTGTTGCTCTACGTCGGGCGGATTGCGAATGAGAAGCGCTTAGACTTGCTTCTTGACGCGCTGCAAGGGCTCTCTCACGCCCGCCTAGTAATTGTTGGCGATGGACCGGCGCGTCTAGAAATGCAACGCCGTGCAGAGAACTTGCCAATACATTTCACCGGTTATCTCAAGGGACAAGATCTGACCATTGCTTACGCAAGCGCCGATGCTTTTATCTTCCCCTCCGACACCGACACGTTTGGCCAGGTAATTCAGGAGGCTATGGCTTCTGGGTTGGCTATCGTCGGCGCGCGGAGCGGCGGCGCACTCGATCTTGTGCAGCAGGGCGTGACTGGGTATCTCTTCGAGCCAGGTATCGCCAGCGATCTGCGCGCTCAACTGCGCCATCTCATCGCCGATCCCGATCAGCGGATTGCGATGGGATTGGCTGGCCGCACCACTGCTGAACAGCGCTCCTGGCCCCGGATTATGGATGAGTTGATGGGATACTATGGCAAAGTGCGGCGTCACGCACCCGTCCGGCGCTTGCTGAGCCGTATGAGGCACACCCGATTGTAAAACAGACGAAGGCGGTAGCCTACAAGTGACATCACTCCACTGGATCGAACGCCAGAATATCAATCCGTGAGCGCGCCAACTCGATCCAATCTCCGGCTTCGATTCGATCCTTTCCCAAAACATCGGATAGATCATCCGCAGTCATGCTGGTTCGTACGCCAACGACGCCAACCCCAATATCGGGCAGGAACTCGGTATAGAGCGACTCATAGGGTAAATAAGCGCATTCAGCTTCCCAAGTAATCACTTCTTGGACTCGCCCCAATACGAAGGGTTTTGTGCTGGCGTATCCTTCAGTTGCTGCTGTTTCGGGAGCCAAACCCTGGCGATGGGGCGGCGTCTGCAGGCTGAGGACGCTGAGGGCGCAAACCAGTCGCGCTACGCCGGGCTGGCCAATCAAACTCTGGTCGACAACGTGGCGCCGATCGACCACACCGAGCAAGAAGTTGCTAGGCGTCGCCTGCCCTGCTTCTGCGCAGCGAGACATCCCGGTTGGCCGCAACAAAATCAAGGGCAGGCAGCGTCGTCCATCACTGTGCAACTTTCCAGCAACAATCCGCTCGACGATACAATGCAGGTACAGCCTATGGCTCTGAGGAAAACGCATAGTCGGTCTTCGTTCTGCTTCCTTCCACTGCCTCGCGCCGCTGATCAGCGGCGCGCATACTTTACGTCTCTACCGTCTGGGTCATTTCCTGGAGCGCTTGCTTGGTGCGCTGATTATTGAGCGCCTCGATGAAGTCGCGCGGGCGCGCCGGACTCAGGATCAGCGGCGGATCTGTGTGGCGCGCCACAGAAACCAGCCGCTCGCGGTTCGTTGCCAAGAAAAAAGCTGTACCATAGGGCGCGAGACGAAATGGCCCTTGATAGCCGAATACTCCAGGGTTGAACGCAAAGCGCAATCCGGTACGCGGCATATCCGCCAGCATTGGCGCCGCCGATACTCCGGTGATGCGGTCGAGAGAGAGCCGTAATGTGCGAGCCCAGCGCCGCTGGATAACGAGCATGCTATCTTCAATCTTATAGGCAACCGGCTGAAAAGCATAAGCCATGAGCAGAAAGATTGCGAGAGTCAGAGCAAACGCGCTGGGTATCAGCAATCCGCTCCAGCGAAGATTGCTCACATACGCAAAGAGTATTGGCAACATCAAGAGTCCCCCCAGGTATGCCACACCCGTTGTAATTCGCGCGGCATATCTATCGAGCGGCGCAACTTCAAAGCTCATCCTTCAGCCCCTATCCCTTCAATCGAATCGCTTATTGCAAGGCGGCGCGTACGAATAAGCGCCGTTCTCGCCTTTTACAAGCCAAGTAACCGCAGCCAATGCCTAATTGTCCCAGTGATATCACTCTATTATACTAGCTTCTTTGTAAACATCTTGTCATCTCAAGCAGATATTCTCCTGCTTGTTTTTTTGTATACTTCATGCTATATAATCATAGAGTTCACTCATAAGTCGCAAATTATAGTGAGTTGCGCTTCTCGTACCTGCGCTTCAAGGAGTCCTGCGCATGCGCGCCCTCCCAACGGTAGCTCGATGGTACCTCATCGTTCTTTGGTCTACGGCCCTTGTCTTGTCTCTGGCGCCGCTTGTTGTTAACCCCAACTACAGTAATCAAGAACCGAAGCTCGTTCCAGTTCTCTCAGCGCTGATCTTCGCAATGATGTTGGCAATCGCTGACCGCACTGCATTCCACGCGGATAATGGTCGACGCGCCTCTATCGCGGTTGCCGTTCTCATCGCTGGTATGACGGCGTTAACCTGGCCAATGTTGCTGCTAGTTATCGTCTTGGGAACATTTAGCGCTTCGATTGCACGTAATACCCCCTGGTGGCAAACGCTCGCAGTTATTGCAGTGCGCGCCCTAGCATTTATGATTGGCACCGGCATTATCTGGTTGACCCAATGGATTGACCCCTTACAACCCTCCGGCTTCAACTATACAACGATTGTGACCCTCATTGGTCTGCTCTGTACTGGAGCAATCATTTATCTCATCGAGCAGGGCGCTGAAATGGGCCTTGTATCTGCGAGCGAAGGTCGTTCGTTGCGCGAGAGTTGGCGCGGGCGTCTAGAAGACCTACAGTGGTATACCCTGGTTTTAGCCCCGCTGGGTGGGCTACTCTCGATTCTCTGGTTCATCGATGGCCTAGCGTTTGTACTCGGCACTGTACCAATGATTGTTGTGCATCGCTCTTTCTACAGCCAGGTCAAACTGGGGATGCGCAACAGCGAATTCGAAGAACTTGCAGCTTCTTCTAGCGCACTCAACAGCAAACTCGAGCGATTGCAGAGCTTGGCGACAACGCTGGTCGCGACCCGCGACTCACGTACAATGCTCGAAACCCTCTGTAGTCGTCTTGCTGCACTCCTGGGCGCTTCGACAGGCTGGGTCGTTTTGCTCAACGACAAGCAGTTGCCGCTCCTTGTTGCCTCGTACAATCTTCCCATTGATCCCAATGGAGGTCAATCACAGTCCGTACCTTGGCCCCAAAGCTACGAACCCGTGTTTAGTCGGCGCAAGGTGGTCGTTGTCACCGACCAGCGTGTACAAACGATGGCCCCCGTCATGCAATTGGCTGATGGTCACTTCTGGAACGCACTTATTGCTATTCCCCTCGTTGCTGAAGACCGAGCTTTAGGGGCGATCTGTCTGGCATTCGAGGAATTGCGCGGCTTAGAAGAGAGTGAGCAACGCATCCTTACCGCGTTTGCCCGCCAGGCAGCTATTGTTTTGGAAAACATGCGTCTCTTTCGCCAATTGCAAGAGTCGCAAGCCGAACTTATTCAATCTTCAAAACTTGCCGCTGTTGGAACCTTTGCCGCTGGGATCGCTCATGAGTTCAATAACTTGTTGGCCGGTATGTTAGGCTATGCTCAACTCGGATTGGCTGGCGATCAAATCAAGGAGAAAAACGAAGCGCTGAAGATCGTCGTAGATACGTGTAAACGAGGCAAGAGCGTTACCGGCAGCTTGCTCACCTTTGCGCGGCGGCAGGAACCGCGCCGCGAACTGAGCGATATCATCGATGCTGTTCAGAGCACTTTGACATTGATGGAAATTGAACTCCGCAAGTGTAATATCACTGTCAAACGCCGTATCCAAGCTGTGCCGCCAACCATTTGCGACATTGGCCAAATCTCACAAGTTTTTCTCAACTTGCTGACGAATGCTCGCGATGCAATGAAGTCCGACGGCGGCGAACTTACGGTTGAGCTCTTTGCCGACGAAAGCATAATCGTTTTATCCGTTCGTGATACCGGCTGCGGCATTCCAGACTCCATCCGTGATAAGATCTTCGAGCCATTTGTTACAACAAAGGGAGCGCTTGGCGGCAGTCGAACTCCGGGGACGGGCCTCGGCTTATCGGTTTCCTACGGTATCGTGAAAGAACACGGCGGCGCCATTGACATCGACAGTGTTCCTGGTCAGGGCACTACCGTTATGATTCGTCTGCCAATCATCGGTGAAGCTCAATCCGATCCAGTGCTTGAACCACTAGGCGCACTCCATCAGGTACCGCCATTGCATATCCTGGTTGTAGACGACGATCCAACCATTGGCGGATTCCTGCAGCAGTTGCTCCAGCGTATGGGTCACCAGATCAATGTTGTTGACAATGCGTTGGCAGCTTTAGAGTGCTATCGGCAGAATCGCTTCGATCTCGTGTTAACCGATCTAGCAATGCCTGGCACCAATGGGGTCGAGTTGGTTCGCGCCTTGCATGCACTTGATGCAGATGTCACTGTGTTAGTCTTTACCGGACATGCATTCGAGGATCAGGTCGAAGAGGCGCTCGAAGCAGGCGCAGTCAGTGTGCTCCACAAGCCTTTTGAGCTCGAAGAGGTGTTGAATGCGATCCGGCTTGCGTGGCTGCAGCGCGAAAACGGATCAACAGCTCTTTTGAAAGCCGCACAGGTCAACTCGGCTAGTACGCCTGTTGGTAAGGTGTAACCCGGCATTTCGGCAGCCACGATCCGGACTCGGAGCCTGTCTCATTTGACAAGGCTCTGCAGTTCTGGAGTGCGATGCGGCAGTATCAGCGGGTCTTCGCCGCATCGAAATCACACGCGATTGTGCAAGTTGCCAGGAGCCTTGTTTTATAACCCAAACTGGACATATCAGGGTAGTTCGGGTAATTCGATCGGATCTCCGCGTGGCTCACAAACACCGCAGAACAAGGCCTTAGCAGTTACAATTGCATTGTGCCCCCCTTCCTTTCCACGATAAAGTGCGACAATATGCGGCAACTCCTGCACATGGTCACGACATAACGCCCTGCCGCAAAAAACACATATACCGTGTGCAGGCCGATCACAATGCCAGCAATTCATTATCAGTCTCCCTTTGCCACTCTAATCCGCAGAATGGACATTGTCATCACTTCACTTAAGAGCGAGGCTGCAGATTTCCGAAGCTACGAGCCCCATCGGATTGAACCCTAATCTCTCTCTATATAAACGGGCGCAGCGATCAAATCATCGCTGCGCCCGACCTTATGATTTATATCAACCTGTCTACAAGTTAGCGCCGAATGTCAGGCAGGTAGATATAGGTGAACTTCGCGATCGTGACGTCTACCGAATTATAATCGGTATTCAACACTGATGGGCTGGAGTTAATGACTGTAGCAGTATTTGTGTACACCTTGCCTTCTTCGCCTGCAGTTGGGCTTACCCTGAACTGAAGATTGAGAACCCCCGGACCGTCTTTCGTCGCTGCCGGCACTCTGACATCAGTCCAGGTCAGGGTGTTGCCATTGAGGGCCGGTTCAGCGCCGCTAACCTGCGACTTATACTGAAAGTTCTCATGAAGAATATCTTCGACCGTCACCGTCATCTCGCTCTCGGTTGGATTGACGATCGAGATCTGGTAAAGCAGCAGATCATTCTTCTCGATAAACTTGTGACTGGCCTCTTTGGCAATTGCCGGGTCGTCCACACACATCTTGACAATCGGGTCGAAAGCGCCATCCTTGCGTGGTATCGCCCCGTCAGGGCTGCTCACTTGCACCTGAGTCGCGCGATCCTCCCAGGTTTGGCCCACTTCGAGTTCGATCTCGAGGACGACCAGCGCCGCCGATTGGTTCCTTGGCTTGGCCGGAACCGTCAGATTGCGCCAGGTAATGGTCGACTCGCCCATGTCGTTGATCGAAACCGATGGCGATGGAGTTGAATTTAATATCCTGTTATAGCGCAATCCGAAGGGGAGCTTGAGGGTGACATCGGTTTTCGTGTAACTGTGGCTATTCGTGTTGACGAGCGATAGCCGGTAGGTGCGAGTGTCGCCCGGCATCGCGCAGGAATCGTCTGTGATCAGCGGCTCCATGGTATGCAGCGGTTCAACATCGACAGTCGGCGCAGAGTAGGTTATCACCTTG
>JAKSDJ010000968.1 GCA_022360155.1 Chloroflexales bacterium
GCGGCAGCCATGCTGCCGCGCGGCAGCATGGCTGCCGCACTCCACATGCCGACGCGCCAGTGCTTCGTTCCATCTCAGTTTTTGATCCCGTGCTTGTCTGGTCAAACGGCTTTTCAGACAGCTTCTCACGAACACACCAGTGAGATGATGGACAGGAATCCGTGTGCGCTATTGTCCAGGATAGCGAAACCTCTCGGATGCAGCGTGTTGCTTCACCCGAGAGGGCTGTGGCCGATGCAGTCGCTTCAACTCGTTTAGCTCAGCGGCGCGACAATGCCAGGCGCACTCCGATCGCTCCCAGCACGAGCAGGATCACCGCCACAACCAGCAAGAGCCCCAGCGACGGTGTTGTCGAACCGGTATCGGGCAGCGCTATCGGGATCGCCACCCCAAACACAACCGGTGATGGCACGGGCTCGACTGCGCGCGCGCATAGCGGCGCCCCGAGTTGATGCGTCTCGACGCACGATGCCGGAACCACTGCCGCCGGTACATCGGGCGGCGCAACCGGCGGGAATACAACGACCGGCAGTGGCGCGGGCGGCGCCTTCTTCTGCGTTGGCGGTACGGGCGTGGTGATGCGCACAGACGGCGGCGTGTTCGTCATGGTTGGTACGGGCGTGGTGATGCGCACAGACGGCGGCAGTACGACGGCAGTCGAGGTCGTAACCACGGGCGGCTGAGTGGCGGTGGCGGGCGGCTGCGTCGCGGTAACCGTGGCGGTGGCGGTGGCCGGTGCTTGGGTCGCTGTTGCCGTGGCCGGTGCTTGGGTCGCTGTTGCGGTTGGCGGGTTTGTCGGCGCAGAGAGCGTGCGCGTCTTTACACAGAGGCGCAGCAGATAATCGACCGATTCCCAACCGCGTCCTCCACCGCGGTGCTCCACGATCAGTGAGTGCTCACCCTGCGCCAGATCGGTTACCGTCCACGGCCCAACCGCGAACCAGGCATTGACATACCCGCGATCGTGATGGCCGCCAATGACTTCGGCATCGACCGCAACGGTAAACTCCTCGTTCATTTGACCCTGGTTGCAGCGCGCGCCTCCGAGACAGCCATGCTGGCTGCCGCCCCGCTGGAAGTAAGCCCGGCGATGAAGCGTTACGCCGATGCTGTCGAGGTCGTCGGCGACGCCAACATTCGTGCCTGGGTCGGCGAGATCCGCGACCGGGCGCAAGCTATTCTTGCCGCTGATTCTTCTGCCGAGATTGAAGAAGATATCAATATCATTCTGCGTCTGGCGGAGCAGCTCATGAATGGCGTGGACGCGAACGGGGATCAGCGCATCGAGCCCATCGCTGATGAAGGCGGCGTGCTGGTTGCTTACCAGCAGGCGCAGCGTATGGCGGATATTGCGATCGCGCCTGTTCCGTCCGGCGCCGATGTCGCGATGCCTCTCAATATAGTCCAGATCCCTTCGACGCCGCCGCTGATCACGATTGACACTGCGGGGTTTCGCTTTACCCCGCGTAAGATCACGATCCCGCTCGGTGCAACGGTTGTCTGGACAAACTCGGGGCCAGAGGATCATTCGGTAACGTCCGAAGACGGCTCGTTTGAGCAAACAATCCTAGTGTCTGGCGGCACATTCCGGCATACGTTTACGCAGGTTGGCTCTTTCCCGTACTACTGCGCCTTTCATGGCGCGCCATTCGGCGCCGGAATGTCCGGCATTATTGTGGTGCAAGAACGCTCGCCGTCAGCGCCGCGCGAGTAGTGTACCCGCAGAACTAAAAATCCGCTTGCAGATACACTGGTCCGGTCGGTTGGGGGCTGCCCCCAGCCGGCTCGACCGTGACAAAGATGCGTTGGGGCGGCGCCAGCGGTTGTTCGGGTCGGATCAGGTTCCAGGATCGGCCTTGGGCATTGATCTGGAAGACGCCGATACTCACCGTCTGATCGGGTAACGTCCACCAAATCTGGTACACGCTTCCCTCGGGCAACTGGGGCAGATCTTTGGTATACAGCGCAAGGCCGGGAGCGCTAGGCGCGACAAGAACTCGTCCTTCCGCGTTCGGGGCGGCATCCGTTGGCGCAAGACGGCGCTCCTGGGCATCCTCGTCGCCAAACACCGCTGTCGCTACCGCCATATTGTCCGCAGCCCGCTCCTGCTGCTGTGCAATCTGTTCCTGCTGCTGTGCAATCTGTGCTTGTTGGGCGAACCCCCAGACTAACAACAGGGCTGCGGCGAGTCCAAGTGCGGGACTTAGCATCCGGCGCCAAGGAATGGAGAGCCGGCGCGATATCGCCGGTTGCGGCTGCGGTTGTGGCCGTGGCTGTGGTTGCGGCTGCGGTTGCGGTTGCGCCCCGGCTTGCCGGCGTCGAGCCTCGCCTACAATCCGCGCGCGGAGATCGGCGGGCGGATCGACGAGCGGTACGCTTGCAGCGACGAGTTGGGACACAGTCGCATAGTCTTCCATGCGCTTACGGCACTGGGCGCAGCTCGCCAGGTGGGCCAGCGCTTGGTCGCGCTCGTGCGGCTCAACCTCGCCGCCGAGCGCCGACATCGCCAGCTTCGCCGCGACGTCGTTGCATTGGGGGTCGGGACATGATGTACGAGTTTCGTCATTCATATGATTTAATGAGTGTGGGACCGTTTTCCATCCAAGCGGATGGATCGGGTCAGATAATAGTTATTCGCAAATAAACAGAGCCCTAGATGCCAAAATATCCTCTTGTTTTTTCTTTTATCTTTCTGCTTTAAGCTGATTCTCTCCGCTGAGCAAAATGGTGCGCAGCTTCTCCATGCCCAGGCGCATGCGCGTATAAACTGTCGCCTGCGGAGTCGACGACTGCTGGGCAATCTCGCGACAACTCAGCCCGCCAAAAAAGGTCGCCTCGATTACTTTACGTTGCGCCGACGGCAGTTCGTCCAGGGCCTGCTGCAAATCGGCGCGGAGTTGGGTCAAGGTCGCGTGGTCAATCCGCTCATCCAGGGGCAGCGCTTCGGGGAGACTCACTTCGCGACGGCGACTCGATCCGCGGCGGCTGCGTAGCTCGTCAATGGCGCGCCGCTGGGTAATGGTCAATAGCCAGCCTACCAGGCTTCCCCGCTCGGACTGATAGCGATGCGCGTTGTCCCAGAGCCGTAGAAAGGCGTCTTGCGTAACTTCTTCCGCACTTCCGCGATCTCCCGTAATGCGTAGCGCCACACTAAAGACCAGTTTGCCATAGCGATCATACAAGACGCCCAACGTTTCAGCGTCTCCTGCTGCAGCACGCTGCAGGAGCACGTGATCATCATCGGCTGACGTCGCCTCGGACAGGCGATGCATGTATTTTTCTCCTGTGCTGCGCCATTGTGAAATGGCGTAGGGGGCATTCGATACTACAGCCCACACAACCTAGCCGTTCTCCGAGACTCCTCTTGCGGGTAGTCCTCACGGCTTAATCCTCTGCCGTTATGAATGTCCCATGCCATGATACGAACAAAGCTGGTTCGATTATCTCAGCGAAATACCTTTCGAATAGATGCCATTGAGAACCTAACTGGTCTTGAACAGGCGCTTGAGAAAGCCTTCCCCAAGGCTGGTCTGGTTTTATGTAACAGGACTTGCGCGGTCACCGGTCGGCAGGGAGGTTTGAAGGGCTGCAAGCCCTCCAAGAATCCTTCTATTTAAAAGGCATTGAATCTTGGCATAGGGTTGTAATAAAATCAGCGCCTTTCTACGTATCTTCTCACGGAGGCTTCCCAAAGTGCATATGCAACGACAGCGGAGATGTTCGGCTGCTATGGTCAGCCGTGCGTTGGAGGGCGCCAAACGATGGTTTGTGTCTTATCTCCACGAACAGCTACAGATCATTACAAATTTTTTGCAGTTTCGCCCCGCACCTTTACGCTTTTCCCGGCTATGCTGTACCTATCGTATGGGCCAGTTCAAGCAAAGCTGGCGCATATGTTACCGATTTTCACAAACGAGTGACGAGGCGCTTGTTGTCTGAGCGATCATACGTAGTACAGCTTGCATCCCAATCGGCTGCCGCTGATCTGGTCATACCCGGTATCGATCGGGCAAGCAGTACTTTGGCACAAGCGCAATAATCCATTGTGATTGGCGACATATCCTACCACAAGGAGGCGTTGATGGAAAGTATAGCTATGGTACGCCAGCGTGTGCTGTTGGTCGAGAGCAACACATCGGTCGCAGAACAGATTGCGCTCCATTTGCGCCGCGAGGCGTTCGACGTTGTGGTGGCAGTCGAATGCGCCGAAGCTCTCCAGGTAATCGCCCATTGCCAGCCGGCGATCATACTGCTCGCAGCCCAGTTGGATGATGGCGCCGGGGTCGATCTGTGTCGCACGATTCGGTCGGGCGGCCCCGATGGAACGCTGCTCCGGCTGGCTGATACGCCGCTTCTCATTCTCGCCGCACGCGCCGACGAACATGATTGGGTGGCAGGCTTTCAGGCCGGTGCGGATGACTATCTGACCAAGCCCTTTAGTCTCCCGGAACTGGTGTGCCGAATGCGGGCCATTATTTGGCGCAATCGTGGCTTGAGTCACGCGCTGATCGAGATCGGCGCCCTCCGCATCGATCCCCGTCGCTACGAAGTCATCGCGGGCGATCAGGCGCTCGATCTGAGCCCCAAGGAGTTCGAGTTGCTCTATGCCATGGCCCGTCAGCCGGGGATTGTTTTCTCCCGCGAAGATCTGATTGCCCAGGTGTGGGGATTTTCCTACCTGGGCAATAGCCGCACGATCGATATGCATGTCAGCCGTTTGCGCCAGAAGCTGGCCGTTCACCAACCATGCCGGTGTCAGATTACCACGGAGTGGCGGGTAGGCTACAAACTGGCGGCGACGGAAGCGCCGCAGCGCGCGGCTGCCTAAAGCCCGCCGCAAAGGAGACGCCACAATGAACACACGGACGAAGGTTCTGATCGCGTTGTGGATTGCTTTGACCGCTCTGCTCTGCTGGTCGGCAGCTTTACCATCTCAATGCCTCATTCATGTGAGGAACATTCCGCCGCCGCATTCGTTTGCTTGGGGGTATCCCTTCGCTTTCGCGATCATTGGCGCTGTGGCAATCGGTTTGCTTAGTACTATAACGAGACTTCATCCTGCACCGCATCGGAACGGGATCTGTCGATGTCACCCTGAGCCCTTCGGCTTCGCTCAGGGCCGGCTCTGCGAAGGGTCTTGCAACCTTTGGCAACGAGATTCTTCATTTCGTTCAGCATGACATGTCTCGTTGTAGTACTAAGAAACATCAAAGGACGAGCGGACTCATGCTGACCGATCTGCGTATCGCGTTGATTGGCGCGGGAGTGATGGGCGAGGCCGTCATCAGCGGGTTGCTGCGTCAGGAATTGGTGAACCCTGACCAGATCTTGGCGACCGCGCCGCGTGAAGAACGTCGCCATGAACTACGTGAACGTTATGGTATTGCCATCAGCGATGACAATCATGAAGCTGCACATTGGGGTCAGGTCGTCATCTTTGCCGTCAAGCCGCAAACGCTGCCGCGCGTGCTCGCTCCATTGCGGGGGGCGTTGTGCGACAACGATCTGTGTGTCTCAATTGTCGCCGGTGCATTGATCCGGATACTGAGCGACAGTCTGGCGCATCCGGCAGTTGTGCGGGCGATGCCCAACACGCCTGCCCAGATTGGCGAAGGAATGACGGTGTGGACTGCTGGCGCGGAGGTAACCAAGCA
The DNA here is from genome assembly GCA_022360155.1 of Chloroflexales bacterium. Lineage (GTDB taxonomy): Bacteria > Chloroflexota > Chloroflexia > Chloroflexales > Chloroflexaceae > JAKSDJ01. The sequence goes on from JAKSDJ010000968.1 coordinate 5,655, forward strand.
ACAGCGCGGTTGGGCGCGCCTGATCCTGAGCAGCCTAGGCCACGAGCTTTGTGTTGATGATGAGCGCTACCTCGATATGGCAACAGCCATTAACGGTACTGGCCCCGCCTACTTCTTTCTGGTGATGGAGGCAATGATCGATGCCGGTGTGCATCTTGGGCTGTCGCGCCGTATTGCCGAAGAACTAGTGCTCCAAACGATGCTGGGTTCGGTGCGCTATGCGCGACAGAGCGGCCTGCATCCCGCACAACTGCGCAATGCAGTAACCTCGCCGGGCGGTACCAGTGCATCCGCCCTGAGTGAGCTGGAACGTGGCGGGCTGCGCACTGTCCTGAGCGATGCCATCTGGGCTGCCTATCGTCGCTCGGCGGAGTTGGGGAAGCAGGATTGACCCACGATGTGCGAGTTGCCAATTGCACAGTACAAGAGGTAGTTCAATGACAAAGTATGCTCGGCCCCGCCTGATTAGCGCTGACGACAAGCGCTATCGGGCGTATGTCGCCCAATTTGTTCTGCAGCGCCAGAACCAACGCGCTATGCGCCCGCCGCGCCAACGCGATATTTTTGGCGGCCAGGCTGAAGATGCGCTGCGTGCTTGGTTGGGAGAACGCTATTCCCTTTCGGAACGTCGCATTCTCGAATACGAAGAGCGCCGCGGCAAGTGGGCCAACACGAAGTACCGTGAGCTTGATGCGCTGGCCCTCGAAGAGCGCACAGCCTGGGTCTTCGAGATCAAGGCGAGCCGAGTCGCCGGCAGCGTGCGCCGCGCTGTCGCCCAACTCCAGGAGACGCGCGCTATCCTAAGCCTGATCTTCGACCAGGTTCAGGGCACTATTCTGCTGGTAGATACAGGCATACCCACCATCGAAACGAATGCCGAGTTGATGGCTGGGCCAGAGCCGCCGCCAACGCCGCCCGAAACCCTGGCCGAGGCGTTGGAAAAACTCCCCGAGGTACAGCTTATTACCAATCTGGACGAACGTAGTCACGGTGGGCTGAGTATTGACCTCCTGCGTTTCAGTGTCGATAACATTATCGCGCTAGTTGGCGCCGAAAACCTCGCCCTCGATTGGGAAGCCGACGATGAAGCCGAGGAGTCGCCGCAGCCAGCCGCTGAGCGCGGGCCGCTCTATTCAACATCTGACGATGCGAGCGATAACGATGATGGTGATAATCCGCTGGCTGCAGCTTTGCGTCGCGCCGGTCTCAAGGGATAATCGAGGGGTGCTTTGGCAGGTTGACAGGTTGCAGCTACGTACGCTCAACGCTCAATGTTCAATTCACAGAACTTATGCGGCGCCTGGCGCCGCACTTGCCGATAAGACTCGCTTTACCTCCGGCAGGGTGGAAGAATCTCTTTGTTGTATCACGTGCGCCGCTCTGCCGCGCACGTGATACAACATGCTTTGTTTGGCGTCGCTCTTTCATACATGATATAACGTATCTCACCGTTCGCTTATTTTTTAGGCCTAAAATGAAATGCTTGCCCCACTTGAGCTTCAAAAATTGGCCAAAATCAAGGGGTGTTCCCCACTTGGATCTACACGGTATCGGAATGTGTCAGGCGTTTCCGTACAACGGGTCGTCATGTGGGGCGACATGCCTTCCATGTGGCCAATGTTGACCCGCTTGCGGGGCAATTTCATGAACCGATTCCGAAAATGTGTGAACGGTGAGGTATCATGCATGATTTTATAGTTGTTGGGAAAGCAACTGCGTAAGTTCTGTCAATTCGTCGCTATCGACGTATATCGGCGGTTCCATTCCATAGAGTCGTGCGCTAAGAGCTGAACACTGAAAGCTGATGGCACTTCGGAGCAAACCATGATTGAACCGACTCAAGCAAGTACCGCTTTAACCCGCAGCTATCCGCCGCCGCCGTGGACGCTGGCCGGCAGTTTTCTCAATGCCAGCTTTGCGTTGCGCGCGAAAGCTGTCGCAGCGCTTATCCCAGAGCCGTTAAGGCTGGTGACATTGCCCAGCGGACTGGCGTTAGGTTCTGTCACAGTGGGTCGCTATGGCCCCGGCTCGACCCTCGAGTACAACGAGTTGATTGCTGCAGTGATGGTTCGTTATGGCCGCCGCCCTGGACTCTATGTTACTCACATCGGGGTCGACAACAATGCCTCGCTTCGTGGCGGACGCGAGTTGTGGAATCTGCCCAAACAGCTCTGGTGCTTCGAGTGGGAGTTCGATCCGCTACGGGTCAGTGTGCGCGTCTGGGATGGCGTGAATCTCGTCTGCGCGGTTAGCGAGGTGTCGCACAGCGCTCGCCTCTGGCCACTGCGGGGACCGCTCACGACCTTTACTGTGCGCGATGGCGTTGTTGCCGTCATCCCCAGCGACGGTGACATACGTTGCAATCGCGCTCCCTGGCGCTGGCAACCTGGCCCCAATAGCCCGCTAGCGCTGTTTCAACCTGTTGGCCCAATGTTGACCATTGTGGCGCGGGGGCGGATGCAGGTCCAGGCTTTGCAATAGGAAACGGTAACTGCGTAGGATCCCCGCCTGGGAATTTTGGGGTTGGCGCGGCGTCAATTTGCTTATAACTTTCTTAGCTCAAGAATGGTGATTTTTGCAAAAAATAGCGTTCTAGTAGTCAATGACATAGCTTGCGCGGCAGCCTCCTGAGTTTTCAAGATCATACCGCGGTTTGTTGTCAGATAAAGTGTGCTGGTATCATCTCATCACCGATGTCATGCTCGCAGAAGAGGTGTGGCGGGATTCACAACCCGCCGCACCTCTCGTGCATAAGACGTGTAGGAATAATACAGTCGCCTTGCTATGAAATGGTCGTTCATCATGATGTTATCTGTAAGTAGAATCTGAGGAGGAAAAATGCACCGTAGTTGTGTTACTACGCTCGTTATTGATTGTGAGGATATCGAGGCTTGCATTCATTTTTGGACAAACGCTCTGGGGGTGGAAGTCGAAGGTCGCGACGATGTCTATGCCTATTTGGGTACAGCGGTTGGCTCCTTGCGGCTGTTCCTTCAGCAGGTGCCCGAGGGCAAGAGCGCGAAGAGCCGGATGCATATCGACTTCGAGACCGATAATATCGAGGCGGAAGTAGAACGCCTTGAGCGTTTCGGTGGACGGCGGGTGCAGCATGTTGAGCGCTGGTGGATTATGGCTGATCCCTGTGGTAATGAGTTTTGTGTGGTTAATGGGCGCTCGCAGTATTTCTATGATCGCGCCCGTATGTGGGATGTGTAACGATCGTTTGTTTACAAAGAGTGGCTCGCTTGAATTTGGAATAAAACGCCTGCTAATCTGGCTTTCAGGGAGGCATTGACCTCCCCAAGGCCCTTTTAGGGGCCGGCAGCAGAGATGTTTGCAATGAGAGTTGACCCAATTGGAAGCCATAAACGCTCGCGTGAGTCACTCCTCTCCCATTTTGGGTTTAGGGGCGGACCGTACTCATGTTCGGTAAGGGATTTGCCGCTTCCTGCTGTGGTGCGTTCCCCCACCCCCTGTGATCCCCCCGCATGCGGGGGATCACAGGGGGTGGAGAGGGGGTTAGGGGGTGAGGGTATACAGCGCATCCCAACGCCTCGAACATCGAATTCACCCGCATGTTCTGTCCACTCCTAAACATTTTGGGAGAGGGACTGGGGTGAGGGTCAACCCACGCAGCCAACGATCCAAATTATATATTCGTCCAAATGTTCTGGCCATCCTTGTCCCAAGTCCCTACGGCGCCCTTGCCTGCTCAGGCGACACGATGGCGCGCCTCTACGGCGTCCTCGCGTCCTTATCTCCTCGCCAAATCTCTACCATTCGCGGCGCAATCGCCGCACCAGACTAGCGTAGAATTGGCTGGGCGGTTCCAATCGAGCAAAGATACAAACTTCGTCGCTGCGTTGTACTATCACTTCATCGCCTTCCTGCAGAATGATATTATCACGCCCGTCTACTGACATACAAGCTTGGTACCGGCTGTGTAAAGTCAGAGAGATGACGGCGTTCTCGTTGAGAATCATCGAGTGTACATTTGTCAGGTGGGCGGCAACTGGCACCAAGAGCAGCGCTTGCGAACGCGGATCCACAATCGGGCCGCCAGCCGCCAGCGCATATGCGGTTGAGCCGGTGGCTGTGGCGACCAGCACTCCGTCGGCGTGATAGGTCGTCAGATAGGCTTGGTCAATACGTACTTCAACATTAACGATCCGGCTGAGATCACTGCGCGACATCACCACCTCGTTGACCGCAGTCGCCTCTATGTCTACCTGGCCCTGTCGTTTGAGCGTAA
>JAKSDJ010000157.1 GCA_022360155.1 Chloroflexales bacterium
CGCGGCGAGGTCGTCGTCCGGGGGAAAAATGTCGTCAGCGGCTATGAAAACAATCCTGAAGCCAATGCCGCCGCCTTCGTCGATGGCTGGTTTCGCACCGGCGACCAGGGTGAACTCGACGCCGACGGCTATTTAACCCTGACCGGGCGGCTCAAAGAGCTGATCAACCGCGGGGGCGAGAAGATCTCGCCACTGGAGATCGATAACGTTCTGCTGCAACACCCGGCGGTTGCCGAGGCGCTAGCCTTTGCCGTCCCGCACAAGACCTTGGGGGAAGAGGTTCATGCCGCCGTCGTGCTCAAGGGCGAGGTCAGCGAGAGTGAGTTGCAGAGCCACTGCGCGGCGTACCTGGCTGAATTCAAAGTGCCGCGGGTCATTCACATCCTCACCGAGATTCCGCGCGGCGCAACCGGTAAATTACAACGGATTACGATGGCAAAAACCCTTGGGCTTGCCGATTAGAAGAGAAGCGAGCCTAACTATGCAGTCCAACAACGAAGCCTTCTCACCCTACACAACGTTTTCGCGCGCAGAGTGGTCCCAGCTTAGCTCTGGACAACCGCTCCCGCTCACCGAAGAAGATGTGAACGCCCTACGCAGCCTCAACGACGCGCTATCGCTAACAGACGTGGTCGAGATCTACATGCCGCTTGCCCGCCTGATCCACATGTATGTGGCCGCCACCCAGAATCTGTATCACGCGACGAATGGTTTTACTGGCAACGCGGTCGAGAAAGTCCCGTATGTAATCGGTATCGCCGGTAGCGTCGCCGTGGGCAAGAGCACAACCGCACGCATCCTACAGGCGCTGCTGGCCCATGGTCCCGATCAACCGCGCGTCGATCTGGTTACCACCGACGGTTTTCTCTTCCCTAACGCAGTGCTCGAAGCACGCGGGCTGATGCACCGTAAGGGCTTCCCGGAAAGCTACAACGTGCGCCGCCTGATCCGCTTCATGGCCGATATCAAGTCGGGTCGTCCGGGGCTTGCGGCCCCGCTTTATTCGCACCTCTATTACGATATTATGCCGGATGAATTCCAAATCGTTGATCGCCCTGACATCTTGATTATCGAAGGGCTCAACGTGTTGCAGCGCGGGAGTCGCTCGTCGAAGCGTAGTTCACGCATCTTCGTCTCCGATTTCTTCGATTTCTCGATCTATGTCGATGCCGACGAAAAGCATCTTCAGGAATGGTATATTGCGCGCTTCTTGCGGCTCCGCGAGACTGCATTTCGCAACAGCGCTTCATATTTCCACCGTTATGCCAGCCTCTCGGTCGAGGAAGCGATTACCGTCGGTCGACGCATCTGGCAAGATATCAACGCGATTAATCTGCGATTAAACATAGAACCAACCCGCGAACGAGCCCGCCTGATCCTTGAGAAAGGGGCCAACCACTCACTACAACGGATACGCTTACGCAAGCTCTAGGCCTTTTCGGGCAGGAGGAGACGAGGAGGCGGACCATCCGCAGGGGCGTTTCGCAAAGCGCCCATTTTAGGACGCGAGACAAGATGTAGGGATGTACCAGCGTGTACGCCCGGGGCGGCATACCAAACGTGTATGCCTGGAGCGGCAACGATGCAAGGACGCAAGGACGCGAGGAGCTTAGGTTATGAAAATGTGCATTGTCGGTGCAGGCGCAATCGGCGGCTATATTGGCGCGAAACTCATCCAGGCCGATGAGGACGTGACGCTGATTGCCCGCGGAGCAAACCTGGAAGCCATCAAGCAGCATGGCTTAATTCTGGAAACAGCGGAGGGGACACGAGAGATTGCTATACCCAGTTTGGCAACCAACGCCATGGCCGAGGCGGGACCGCAAGATGTGGTGATTGTCGCGGTCAAGGCCCAAAGCTTGCCCGCCATCGTCCCGGCAATGCGAGCGCTCTATGGCCCGGATACGATGGTAGTCACGGCGCAGAATGGCATTCCCTGGTGGTATTTCCACAAACACGGCGGTTCCTACGAGGGTCGCCGGATCGAGACCGTTGATCCCAGCGGGATCATCGAGGCCAACATCGAAATCGAGCGAGTGATTGGCTGCGTTGTCTACCCAGCAGCCGAGTTGGTCGAACCGGGTGTAGTCCATCACATCGAGGGTAATCGCTTATCGCTGGGCGAGCTGGATGGCGCAAAAACCGAACGCGTCCAACACTTGGTGCAGATCTTCAACAGGGCCGGGATCAAGGCCCCGATCCGCTCACGCATTCGCAACGAGATCTGGATCAAGTTGTGGGGAAATCTGGCCTTCAACCCGATTAGCGCCCTGACCCGCGCAACCCTCGACAAGATCTGCTATGACCCGTTGACCCGCGACCTGGCACGAGCAATGATGGCCGAGGCCCAGGCGATTGCCGAAAAGCTGGGGATTGAATTCAGTATCTCCATCGAGCAGCGGATCGAAGGTGCAGAGCAGATTGGAGCACACAAAACCTCGATGCTGCAAGACATCGAGACAGGTCGCACAACCGAAGTTGACGCGCTGGTCGGCGCCGTGGCCGAGTTGGGCCGGCTGACCAAAACGCCTACACCACATATCGATGCAATCTATGCTTGCGTCAAGTTGCTGGAACGAAAGGTATGAGACGCGGAGATGCGACGAAGAAATTCGAGGTGCGGAGTACGGAGGGGCGCTTCGCGAAGCGCCCTGCGGTCGTCAACGTAGTGCCGCCTTTAGGCGGTTTTACTACAAATACCGTTCCCGATTACCGGTTTTGATTGTCAAAAACCATTAGGAGATGAGATGGAAGTCGTCTTTCTTGGCGGGGCAAGTGGCATCGGCGCGAGCTGCGTCGCTGTCCAACTCGGCGGGCGCTGGCTGCTGGTCGATGCCGGCGTGCGCGTCGGCGGCGGCGACCGGCTGCCCGACCTGGCCTTCCTTGAAGGCAAAAACCTGGCGGCGATCTTCATCACCCACGCCCACGCTGACCATATTGGCGCGCTGCCGCTAGTCCATCAAACCTTTCCCGCCACGCCAATCTATGCCTCGCGGGCCAGCATGCTGCTGATGGAGGTGATGCTCAACGACGCGCTACAAGTCATGGCGAAACGGGCCATTTCCGAGCTGGAAGTGCCGCTCTACGACAAAACGTTGGTCGCCAGGACGCTGCACCGCCTGCGCCCGCTGCCGCTCAATGGGACAAGCGGCGCGCCCGAACTGCCCGGCGTGACTATCCACGTCGCGCGGGCCGGGCACGTTGCCGGCGCCGTTAGCCTGGGCTTTGAGGCGCGCGATGGTGCGTTGCTGATTAGCGGCGACGTAAGTTTGACGCCGCAGCGCACCGTCGCGCCTGCCGCGATGCCAACCCTGCGCCAGCCCGACCTCTTGGTGCTGGAAAGCACCTACGGCACGCGCCTGCACCCCAACCGCCGCGCCGAAGAGGATCGCCTGGCCCAGGCAGTCGCGGCGGGCATCGCTCGCGGCGGGCATGTGCTCATCCCGGCCTTCGCGCTGGGGCGTGCGCAAGAGGTGCTGCGCATCCTCCAGAGTGCGCAACGCCGCGGCAGCATCCCTGAATTCCCCATTTGGGTCGACGGGCTGGTGCGCACCGTCTGCGCCACCTATACCGCCATCCCCGAAGCCCTCACGCCAGCGATGCAGCGCCAGATCGAGGCCGGGCACAATCCGTTCACCAGCCGGACCATCCGCTTCGTCGACACACCGCGCCAGCGCGAACAGATCCTCCAGGGTGCGCTCGCCTGTATTGTCAGCAGCAGCGGGATGCTGACCGGCGGACCCAGCGCCTTCTACGCCACCCACCTCGCCGAGAATCCCGAAGCGTCGATTTTGATCACCGGCTACCAGGACGAAGAAGCGCCAGGGCGCCGGCTGCTCGAACTCGCCGAAGGTCAGGGCGGATCGCTTGACATTGGTGGCAAGACGGCGCAGGTGCGCTGCCAGATCGCTAAGTATGCCTTGAGCGCCCACGCCGACGGCAGCGAACTGGCGGCGCTGGTCAAGGCGCTGCAACCCGCAGCCGTCGCGCTGGTGCATGGCGATGCCGAGGCGCGGGCCGCCCTGGCCCAGCGGCTCCACGACACAGAGACGATCTTGCCCAACGACGGGCAGGCGCTGGTAATCCAGCCCCGCGCACGGCGCACCTCATCGCGCCGCCCATCGCCAAACGCCGTGGCGGGTAGCGGCATCGGTCAGGGCGAACCGCTCGGCGCATCCGACATCCCACGACTCTGGGCGGCGGTGCGCAGTGGCGGCGCAAGCGCCGCCACGCAGATTGTCGGTATCCGCGAGCTGGCCTTGGTCTGGTACGGGCTGGACGCCGGCGCCGACGAGGAACTGGCCGTTCAGCAAGCGTTGAGCCGGCGCGATCCAAGCGACCCCGATCCTTATTTCGTACCGCTGCCCGACCTGAACGGGATGTTTCGCATTCGCGCGCCAGACGAAATCGAAGCGGCAGCCGCACCGCAACCATCGAGGACGCAGATACGACCGGGTATGGTCTTGCTCGTGCAGGCCTATCCCGAGAAGGTTGTCCTGGCGCTCTGCTACGATACCCGCTCCGAAGCGGTCTGGGTCTACCTCCCCGAGGGCGATATTAATCGCAATCGCTATCCGCGTGCCGCAGCGCTCGACGTACTCGGTCCCTGGCCGGGCGGCCTGACCCCTGATGTCGCCAGCTTGCGTCTGGCCCTGGCCGATCATATGAAAGCAGCGAAGCAATGGCGCCGCCGCCGCCCGCCCTGCGAACTGGCGCAACAGATGACGCCAGAGCAGCACTACAGCCTGGACGACCTCGCCGGCTTGATGGGAATTGCGCCTGACAACCTGGTCGGGCGCCTGGCGCTGGCAACCATGCTGCGTGATCTGCCCCGTCTGTTTGTGTGCCTTGGCAGAGACGATTCCAGCCTGGGCAGCCGCTACGCCTTGGAGGAGACGTGGGAGGAGGCTTTGGCAGCGGGCGACGGCGCCGAGCGCCCCGATCAGATGTGGATTCTTTCGGTCGTCGAGCGGCATGTGGGCAATCCGCCCGATCTCTACAAGCGCAGCGTGAACCCGGACACGGGCGAGGTCACGCTGCTCTTTCACTTCCCGGCCATCGCTCAGGCACGGTATGGGACGGCCCTCGCCGCTGCCGCCGCGGAGGCCAATGTGGCGATCACCATCTCGCCCCAGGCCCACCAGGGCGCCCTGGCAGCAACGGCACAGGCGCTCCTGCCCTCCGGTCTGCGGCTCGACCGCCAGCCGTCGTTGCACCTCGATTTGAACGTCGTGCGCGTGAAGTGCAGCGGAACGGCAACCCAAGAAGCGACTCAGCAGGCAATCGACCAGTTCTTCACCCAGACCGGCTGGCATCTAGAAATCGAGCAGCGCGACTCTGCCGCGCCGGCTGCACTTGTGTCTGAGAGCATTCCAGAAGGGCGCATGGACGAGCAGAGCTCCGTCGCCTTGGTGCGCTCGACGCTCGGGCGGGACAGCGGCTGCTATAAGATTGGTGTCAACAAAATGGCGGGAACCCTTACTGTGCGTTTCTACTTCCCCGCGGTGGCGCAAGAGCGCTATGCAGCCACCCTGGATGCGTTGGCGGAGCGCACCGGCTGGCGCATCATGATTCACACGGCGGCGCACCAGGGCGCGCTCGAGGACCAACTTCGCCGGGTGCTGCCGACCGAACTGAGCCTGATCGGCGCGCCATCGCTTTATCAGGCGGAGCGCACCCTCGTCGCCACGTATCGCGGCAGCGCCGCAGAGACCGCCCTACTCCAGGCGCAAGATGCATTTAGCGCGGCGACCGGGTGGAGCTTGGTGTTGCGGCGGGAGGGATGATCTGCGCTCATTTGCGACATCTGCGTGCGATTGCAGGATTGCAGATCGTTGGCGGCCTTAGAACGTCGGAAGCATATTATTCACTTTTTGACAGGATTAACAGGA
>JAKSDJ010000343.1 GCA_022360155.1 Chloroflexales bacterium
ATAAGCTCATAGATACGGCCGTCATCGGGCAGCGCCTCCCAGTCGGCATAGGTCCAGTGGCCCTGCGGCGGGCCAGGTACGGTGGGGGCGTCAGTCGCCACAACCAGGGTTCGCATCATATCCTCACCTCCGCCAGCGCTTGCTCCGGGCCAGACCGATCTCCCACCCAGGGGTCGATCCAGAGTCGGCAGCAAGGATTGCTCCAAGTGCTCGGCTCATCTTCCGCCATGATAGCATGAGGGGAAGCTTCATGCGCTATAGTGGAAGTCGCCCCTCAGAAGCTGGCTGAAACCATCTCGAAACCTGTCACAGCGTCGTGTCCGGCGCGCCGGTGAACAGGTCGGCGACCCGCAGCGTCACCGTCGGCAAGCAAGCGAAGCTGACGCTGTCGGCCTCGCTAAAGGTCCGCGCGCCGTCGTAGCGCCCCGGCGCGTGCAGCCGATAGTAGTCGAGCGTGCGCGTGCACGGATCGATGATCCCGTACTCCGGGACTATAGCCGTGGCATAAGTCAACAGTTTCACCTGCGTATCGTACACCACGCTGCTGGGCGAGAGGATCTCGATAATCAGGTCGGGCACGCCGCGGATGCGCCGATCGCGAATAATCCCCGCATTGGCCTGGCGCACAAAGACGAAGTCGGGCTGCACCGCGTCGCCGCCCGGGAGCAGCAGCCCAATCGGCGCCGTAAAAGCGTAACCGAGACCCTGGGTTTTGGCAGGAATGCCGAGATGCTGCACCAAAGACATCGTAATCCACTGATGATAGTTGCTCGGCGCCGTGGTCATATACAGCACCCCATCGATAAGCTCATAGATACGGCCGTCATCGGGCAACGCCTCCCAGTCGGCATAGGTCCAGTGACCCTGCGGCGGGCCAGGTACGGTGGGGGCGTCAATCGCCACAACCAGGGTTCGCATCATATCCTCACCTCCGCCAGCGCTTGCTCCGGGCCGGGTCCAATCGCCCGCCCGAGGTTCGAGCCTTATGAAATTTGACAATCAACCGCGGTAGTCTACGTAGTGCCGTCTTTAGGCGGTTTTACGGCAGCACAGCCACCTGAAGGCAGTACTACGAGAGCCTTTCCCTTTACCGATTTTGATCGTCAAAATTCATTAGGAGCAGACAGCACCCATAGTTGGGGACGAGATTTGCCACATCCTAGTACTTCCGGTCCCCCCTCTCCCACAACCCCCCGCGTGCAGGGGGATTAAGGGGGCGGGAGAGGGGGTTAAGGGAAATGGTCCTCCCCAAAATCCCCAACCATATCTTCGCCCAGATGTTCTGTCCACTCTTGAAGTTCAAACCAGAGTTCCAAGCAGGGATTGCGCCGCGCGCTCGGCTCCTATTCCACCATGATAGCACGAATAGAAGAGGAGTGCACCGTAGCACAACCGTAGTCTGACTCTCTGATCGACGGCTGGCGTCGCCACGCCGCACCGACGGCTTGCCGCAGCATGTACAATGCGAGTCAAGCACAATGAGAGTTAGATTAGCGATGGCCCGGTGCGCTGTGTATCCGGCGGACCACACCGCGATCGTGAGGAGCGCTATGATCGATCCCGATACCGATGACCTGCTGGCCAGATTACAGGCGCTGTCACCCGACGAGCGCACCCGGCTCCTGCAACAACTGGACCTTGTCCCCACACCCAATGCTGTCGTCGACATGGGCGGCAGCAACCAGTTCGGCGCTGCCAGCTTCGGTGATGTCGCCGGTCACGATGTGCGCAAAGGCATTGAGGGCGAGGTTACGCTCTCCGCCGATGCGCGCATCAACGGCGTAGCAGTCGGGGTCAACCTGGGAACGATCATCTATGGGCGCGACCCGAGCGAGGACGAGCGGCGGCGGTTGGCCTGGTATCTGGCTCGCCTGGCCAGCAAGCTCTCCCGCCTGCCGTTGCGCGGCCTCGAAGAACGCCTCGACCGGGGCGACGGCGTGGCACTGGCGCGGGTGTATGTGCGGCTTGCAACGACTGATGATACCGTGATGGCGCGTGGAAAAGCGCAGGAACTGGCTGAGTATATCAAGCCCAAGGTGAAGCGCACAGACCTGTCAGGTGCGGCGCAGATAGCGTGTAATATCAACGGCTGCTGTTGGCCGCACCTGACAGATCCCAAACGGTTGCCGCGCGTCATCTTGGCCCTCACCCCCGGCCCCCTCCCGCGTGCGGGAGAGGGGTGACTCAGGCGAGCGTTTGCGGCATCCGATGGCACTCCAGTATCATAATGAACATCGCTTCGGTCTGTTCCTAAAACCTGGAGAAGGATGGTTAGGCAAGCGAGGCGCCCCAACGCCATCACCACTACGCCTGTGCTGCGCGAACACGAAGCGCGTAGACCAACTCCTCGCACAGCGCCTCGCCGGTCGGGCGAAACCCAAAACCGGCGTAGAGGGATTGCGCGCGGCGGTTCTGCGGATGAACGGTGAGCTTGATCTGCTGGCAGCACGGATGCTGGGCCTTGACCAAATCAATGAGCGCCCGCAGGGCCGCTTTGCCGTAGCCCTTCCCTTGATATCGCTGATCGATGAAAAAGTGGTAGATCCAGTAGCAATCCAGGCTCTCGGCGGCATAGGCGAGTTCGGCACAGCCCACCAGAGCTGCATCGACGTAGATGGCGTAGGGTTTCCAGATCAGGCCGCCAGGGCGAATAAAGGCTTTCGCCAGCGCGATTGCGGCAATCGGCGCATAATCGGCAACAAAATGTTGTTGATCGGGATGCACCGCCAATTCGAGGGTCGCGCGCCAATTATCCCGCCCAACCTCACGTAATTCAATAACAGCCATCGAGCGCTTCCTTTCGGAAGCTGTCTGAAAAGTCGTTTGACCAGACAAGCACGGGATCAAAAACTGGGATGGAGCGGAGCACCGGCGTGTTGGCATGTGGCGCGCGCCGAGCTTGTCGAGGCGCGCGGCAGTATGGCTGCCGCACTCCATACCCCTTTTCAGACAACCTCTCAGAATTGGCAGAAAACCGGCAGCGCAGCGTGTGCGCCGCTAGTCGCACTATAGCGTGTGGCAGCCTTGTATGGAAAGCGTCAAAACAGGGCGAACTGTCGCGAACTCACAGATTATGCCAATTCGACTTAACTCTTCCGCATGCTGTCATGCTGAGCGAAGCGAAGGGTCTCAGCAGCAGCAAGCCGCGACCCTTCGCTTCGCTCAGCATGACCTGCGTCATTGTACATTGAATTAGTATTATACTGTCAAAAAAGCATCATGAAGCACCTCAACGGCTTGGGCTGTTGCCGTGCTGCGCCACGAAATGGTCGCGTTCCACCTCAACCAGTGCGGCGCTGTCGACGGCATAGTCGCCGGAGAATACATCATAACTCGCTGCCGCTGCCGTATTCGGCGCTCCCTCCTCCCATTTCTGATCTAGACGCGGCACCGAGGCCATCAGCATTCTGGTATATTGATGCTGCGGGTTGTTGTATATTTTCCGGGTCGAACCCATTTCGACAACCCGCCCTCGGTGAAGAATGACCGATTTCTGGCTGATATAGTAGCCCAATGACAGATCGTGGGTAATAAACAGGATCGAGAGACCGCGCGACTTGAGATCGGCCAGCAGGTTGAGCACATCGATCCGGGTCGAGGCATCGAGCATACTGATCACCTCATCGGCCACCAGAAACTCCACATCGAGCAAAAGCGCCCGGGCGATCAAAAAACGCTGGAGTTGACCGCCGCTGAGTTGATGGGGAAATTTGTTCAAAACCTGATTGGGATTCAGCCCGACAGCTTCCAGCGAGCTGTTGATCTTCCGCTTCCAATCCGCGTCGTTCATACCTGGAAAGAACGCATCCCGAATGATCCGAAACACCCGATCGGCTTTGAATATCGGGTTGTAGGAGCTGAACGGATCTTGAAAAACCCCCTGTACGCGGCGATAGTACTCTTTGAGTTGAGCGCCCTTCAGGGTCGAAATATCAACGCCGTTGAACTGGATAGTCCCCAAACTGATCGGGATCAGCCGGAGGATCATTCTCCCGATGGTGCTTTTCCCGCTGCCGCTTTCGCCGATCAGAGAGATAATCTCGCCTTTTTCAATCGCGAAACTGACATTGCTGACGGCACGAAGTTCTTTTCCGCCGAAAGCGCCGACCCGATAGACTTTGGAGAGGTTGTCGAGCTTAAGCATGTTCTTTCACCGCCTTCGTTTCGATCAGCTCCGTAATAGGCATTTCCTCGGGAAACACCGCCCAGCAAGCCACAAAGTGGTCCTTCTCGACTTCACGGAACGGCGGCTCTTGCGCGCATTTCGCAAACGCCAGCGGGCAGCGCTCTCGAAATCGACAACCGGTCGGCGGGTCGAGCAGTAAGGGTGGTTTCCCCGGAATGCCCGTCAAGCGCTGCTCCTCATATTTCACACCGACTTTGGGCAAGGCGGAAATCAGTAGCCGGGTGTAGGGATGCCGGGGAGCATGAACAATCACATCCGTGGGCGCTTTTTCGGCCAACTGACCGGCGTACATCACCATAATGCTATCGGCGATTTGGTAGAGGATCGAAAGATCGTGGGTGATAAAGATCACGCTCTTCACAAACGCTCGGTCACGAAACTCGACCAGAAGCTTGGCGACCGCTTTTTGCGACGAGACATCGAGGGCCGAGGTGACCTCATCGGCGATCAGCAGCGAAGGATTCAACAAGGTTGCGAGCACCATCACCATGCGCTGCTTCATTCCGCCCGAAAGCTCGATGGGGTACATGTCGAGCACTGCGGGCGACAGGCCAACCAGCTCCAGGCGGCGCTGTAACTCGGGCAGTATTGTTTTATAACGGACCTGGCGCGATTCGAGCAGTTCAGCGATCATCCGGCCAATCTTGCGGGTCGGGTTCATAGCGCTCATTGCGTACTGCGGGATCAGCGAGACCTGTTTAAACCTGAAGGAGGTCATCTGTTCTGTGTCCCAGATCGGCAGCTCTGTTCCGTCGAGGGTGACGCTGCCTTCGACATACTTCATACGCTGGGTCAACCGGATCAGGCTCTTGCCGAGCGTTGTTTTGCCGCAGCCCGACTCGCCGGCCAGTCCCATTATTTCGCCGTCCGCCAGCGAAAATGTGACGCCATCTAGCGCTTTGACCTCTCCGCTCAGGGTTTGATAGTAGACTCTGAGGTCTTTTACTTCTAAACTCATGATTTACATCTCCCTGAGTTTGGGGTTGAAAACTTCATCCAGTCCCACATTCATGATATAGAGCGCTCCGACGATCGCTGTAATCGCAAGCCCTGGAGGGATGAACCACCACCACATCCCCAGTTGCAGGGCGCTCCAGAGGACAGCGTTGTTCATCATCAGGCCAAGCGAGATGCCCTGGGTCGGGCCAAGGCCGATGAAATCCAGGGTGGCAGCGATGAGAATCGCCCCGCCAAATTGCAGGATGAAAGTCATGAACAGATACGACATCATGTTCGGGGCAATCTCGGTGAAGATAATCTTCCAGGGGTTCACGCCGCTCAGTCTGGCCAGATCGACAAAATCTCTGGAGCGCAGGGAAAAGGTCTGGGCTCTGATGGCTCTGGCCGCCCACGGCCAGGCAGTGAACCCAATAAAGACGCTCTCGGTCAGCACGCCGCGCACCTCGAGATAGGCCGCAATGATCAGCAGCACCGCCAGGGTTGGAATGACCAGCACAATATTAGTGAGCATAGTGAGCGCTTCATCGACGAGTCCGCCGCGATACCCGGCGGTAAAGCCCACCAGCACGCCGATCAGCGTCGCAAGCCCGCCCCCGACAATACCCACCAGGAAGGTCGAGTACAGACCGAGCACAAACTGGGTAAACACATCCTGCCCGAATGTCGTAGTCCCGAACCAATGGTCAGAGGACGGCGGCCGGGCGGCCGGGCCAACATAATCGTTCGGCGCAAAATCGGTCAGCAGCGGGCCGACGATGGTCAGGCCGACAAAGAAGAGCAGAACACAGGCCCCGATCCGTAGTTTGTTGTTCCGCAGGGCGAAGTAGAGCGTTTCGTTCTTTCCACCAGCTAGCGGCGCTGCGCTTGAGGTTGCTGTTGTCATGATGCGGCCCCCTGCATTCCTGCTCGCGTTCGCGGATCGATCAGGACATACGCGATGTCAACAATAAAATTGGCGAGCAGCACGCCGATAATGATGAAGAGGAAGCATCCCTGCAGCAAAAAGTAATCCTGGTTTTGAATCGCTTGCAGCAGCAGATAGCCAATGCCGGGGTACGAAAACACAATTTCGGTGACGAGCGCGCCGGCCACAATGACTCCTAGTTGGAGCGCCAGCCCGGTAAGTTGGGGCAGCAGCGCGTTTCGAAACGCATACCTGCGAATGAGCTTGCGCGGCGCGCCCAAATCTTCGAGGTAGTGGGCGTAATCCGCCTCGAGTTCGTAGATGATCATGTTGCGCATGCCAATCGCCCAACCGCCGAACATCACCAGAAAAAGCGAGACAAAAGGCAGGAACCAGTGTTGCAGGACGCTGCCGACAAAGGCCAGAGACCAGGCGGGCCGCAAGGCGTAGCTGTACGCGCCCGATATGGGGAAGATGCCGAGAACCGTGCCAAAGAACCAGGCCAGCAAGATCCCGAGCCACATATAAGGCATCGCCGTCAGGATGTAACCCAGCGGCGATATGGTGTTGTCCAGCCGCTTGGATCGCGCGGCGAAGGCGCCGAATTTGTTGCCGGCGTACCAACTCAACAGGACTGCCGGCAGCAGAAGCGCGATGTCATAGGGCACGGCTTCGAGGATGACTTCGCTTACCGGCTTGGGAAACAAAAACACGCTCGTGCCAAGATCGCCGTTGAAGAGCGCAACCCAGAAATTGAGGTATTGCTGCCAGATGGGTAGATCGAGGCCAAACGCTTTTGCATAATAGCCGTACATCACCTCGGCGGACTCGGCGCGCATTGCGGCTCGTGACAGCATGCTCTGGATGGGATCGCCAGGCATGAAGCGTGGAATCAACCAGTCGATAGTCACAGCAATGACGAACGTGAGCATATAAATCAGAATTTTGCGCCCAAAATAGCCTTTCATCGTCGCTACCTTCTACACTGAAAGCGGATGATCAAACCTTTTTTCCCGCAACTGCATTGGGTACGGACGGTCAGCGATGCGCCTGAAGGGGAGGTGCTCAGGGGTGCGCAATACCCCCTGAACAACGAACCAATCGCCCTTCATACGCTCTTTCATACAGGGCAGAGCGTATGAAGGAGACGGTTTTCTTATTCGGCAGCTTCCGCAGGCTGTAGCTCGGTGAGCATCAGCAACGAGCCCATATTCCAGTATCCGCGCCAAGTCGCCGGCAAATAGTTGGGCGAGTCGGCCTCAGCCGACGGCCAGTTTGTCCAGATCGTATTGTTGTATTGGGACCACAGGCCATTGTACCACAACGGGATGAGCGGCATATCTGTGAGCTGGATGCGCTGAAGCTCCGAAATGACTTCCTGCATTTGTGCGACATCATCGACCGGCGTCTTGTCGAGCTGAACCACGAGATCGAAGGCGGCGGGGTTTTCATAGCGCTGATAGTTGCCGTTCGTCATCGTTTCTTGTATCGGCTCCTGGAATATCCAGTCATAATAGGTCCAGGGCGTGTTGCTAATTTGCGCATCATTCACGATAGCCATTTCATATGTGCCGCCGTTGCGCGCATCGGCGTATCCGCCGAAATCCGGGAACTTGGGTTCGAGGTTGATACCGACAGCCTGGGCGCCGCTGGCAATCACCCGCACCGACTCCATCCAGTCGGTCCAGCCGTTGGGAACGACAATCGAGAGCTCGATCGCCGATCCATCGGGCGCTTCGACGAAACCGTCGCCATCGTTGTCGACGTAGCCGGCTTCGGCCAGGATCGAACGGGCTTCATCCGGGTCGTAGCTGAACCCCATTTCCTCGACCAGATCCTTGTCGATGTATTGATCCCAGTTCGGGAGCAAGCCAGTCGGATTCGCAGCTCTGACGATGTTGCCGTACACTACCTCGACAATCTGATTTACGTCGATGGCATACGCCATCGCCTTACGAAACGCTGGGTCATCCATCGGCGCAATCGTATTGTTCATAATTAACCAGGCGGTATTGGCGGAAATCATATAGGGCGGTTCCGAGTAGTAGGTTTGAACGCCATACCCGCCATTGACCAGCGTTGCGATGCCCGGCAAGAAGTTGTTGCCGATGTCGATGCCGCCCTGCAGGATCAGACCAAGGGCAACACTGTTGCTGCCGTTGACGATATCAACAATCCGCTTGGGCGCGACTTCCAGGTCAAGCTGCTCGGTTGCCCACCAGTTATCGTTTTTGATCCAGACCATCCGGTCCTGGTCGTGTGTTTCATAGAGATATGGACCTGTACCAACCGGATTCTCGTTGGCGCCGGAAACAACCTCTTCCTCGGTTTTGTTTTCCCAAAGGTGTTGGGGCAACATTGCCCGTGTGTAGAGAAAATTAGTCCATTCTTGATAGAGCGGATCGCTGAACGCGAACTGCACGGTATAATCGTCTACCTGCTCGACGCTCTCCAGCCAGTCCCACATGGGGCTATATTGGACGGAAGGAAATTTCTTGCCCAGATCGAAGGTGAACACAACATCTTCGGCGGTGAATGCTTCACCGTCGCTCCAGTTGATACCTTCGCGCAGCTTGAGTTCATACACATTGTCGCTCGTCCACTCGCCGCTCGCAGCGAGCCATGGGGTATACTCATCGGTCAGTGGATCGTAGAGGAACAGCGTTTCATAGCAGAGGCCCACAGTCCCCATTGCATAGCCCCAGGTTACCATCGGATTCCAGTTGGTCGGCGGTCCCCACTGTGTGCCGCTAGTGTACAGGGTTTCGCTCCGCTCATACACGAGATCTGATGCTGCCGGTTCCGGCGCTGCAACTTCCGGAGCGGTCTCCTCCTCACTGCTCGCCGGGGACTGGGGCGTCTCTGTTGCAGGTGCGGCGCAGGCGGCGAGCAAAACGCCGGTTATGGCCAGCATGCTCGCAAGGGATAGAAGTGTCTTGCGCATGGTTCCCTCCTTTGTTTCCTCACTCCATTATGAGGAAGGCTCAACAGCAAAAATCAAACCAGTGACACGAAGACAATGTGTCACAGCCTATACGCTCGCATGGCTCATCCTTGACTGCACACCTCCTTTTCGCCGCTTGAAACTAAGCATGCTGCCTTGATGGGTTGGGGGGCATAACACTCTCGCGTGCAATAAAATCAACATCGAGCGTTTGGAGCACCGGCATCAATGTTACGTCGTTCGCGCGATCGAGCAGACGTTGCACCGCCAAACGCCCCATCGCCTCCTTATGAAGCCGCACAGTGCTCAAAGCAGGGGTGAGGTGCTGTGCAATATCGATATCGTCAAAGCCGACAACGGAGACATCTTCGGGCACGCGGCGATTATGTTCAGCAAGCGCCTTAATCGCCCCAATCGCCGCCAGATCGTTGCCGCAAAACAGCCCGGTGAAGTTCACATCGCGGGCAAGCAGCTCTGTGGCGGCTCGATAGCCGCTCTCAGAAGTCAGATCGCTGGCAACATAGAGACGTTCGTCGAGCGGCAACCCGGCCTCGAGCAGGGCCGCGCGATACCCGGCCATCCGCTGTTCAAGCGTATAGATGAGATTGACTGGCCCAGGTTGCCAGACCGTCGGGCCGCCAATCATAGCAATTTGTTGATGCCCCGCCACGATCAGATGCGCTACGGCCATCCGCGCGCCGTCAAAGTTATCGCCGAGCACCGCATCCACACCCTGGTGCGGCACATGATGGTCGATCAGCACCAGTGGCGCCGCCGTTCGCTTGAATGCCTGGAGATACTCGATAGGCGCCGGCCCCACCAGCAAAACGCCACAGTGATTATTTGCGCTGAGCTCAACGCAAATCTTGTCAACATCGAGCTGATTGGGGCCGACCCGCCCGCGATAGACGAACTGAAGCCGCCGCTGTTGGGCTTCGCTTTCGATCCCGTGGAGGATGGGCGACCAGAATGGATCAAGGAGCGCCGACTGCACA
>JAKSDJ010000892.1 GCA_022360155.1 Chloroflexales bacterium
GCCCACACCTACTGGCCGCAGACGGCCTGTCCCGCCCAGAATACGCAGGACGCGGATGATGTCTGCTTGATAACCCATCCCTACCAGACATCGTCGAATAGAACCAATTTGAGCGCCTTTACCTCCACTATCACCGATGATGGCCGTTGGGTCGCTGTCGGCGGCACCCGCTACGATGGCGCCAAGCCTACCCCGGTGCTGCTGGTTGAGTTCGACACCGGCGCGGTGACGGAGCTTGCATTTGTCAGTAGCACCCTTGGCGTGGCTTTTAGTCCCGATGGAACCCTCTTGGCCGCCGGCGGCGTCCAGGACGGGCAGGTCGGGCTGGTGCGGGTGTGGAAGACGCCGGAGGGTGCGCCCCTGCGCGATCTCACAGCGCCCATCGTCCATGATGATGGAACGGTCCCAGAGGATTATTACAGTGTCCGCTTCAGCCCCGATGGGCGGCAGGTCATTGCCGGGCGAAGCTTTGGGGATGTGGTAATCTGGGATGTGGCGACGGGTACGGTCGTGCGCACCCTGACCCCGCCGCGCTGGGGTGATGGTCCAGAAGATATGAGCCTCAGCGCGGACGGTGCAACCCTGGTTGTTAGCACGGGAATAGCTGGTCCCTATGTGACTGTCTACGATCTTGCAACCGGAACCGTGAGCGCTGAGCTGGATGTGAGCATGCTCGATGCCCAAAACAGTTGGCCCCAAGATGTGGCGCTCAGCCCGGACGGCACGACCGTCGCGATTGCCGCGGACTGTCGAGACCCGGACTGTGTCGGGGTGGTCTGGCTGTGGGATCTGCGGACGCAGGCGGTCCGCCCGCTGCGTGGGCACGTGGGGGATGCCATCTCGGTGGTCTTCCATCCCGATGGGCGCTGGTTGGCCAGCGGCGGCATGGATAATAGCATCCGCATTTGGGATTGGCGCGGGGGTGTCGAACTGGATCGGATGGATGGAGCGGTTACTGCCGAATGGGTGACGGGAACGCCGGCGCCAGGCGTTCCTGCCGGCGCGGGGGGCTTAGGCTCAGCGACCCAAGGCTTCTGGGCGCCGGTGGGTCAGATGCGTATCACGGCTGATGGGCGGATTATCGTCTATAGCGAGTCCGCCAATGGGCAAACGCGCGTCTGGCGCCTGCCGGCGCGGTTGTGGCAGTAACCGCGTCCGGGCGGGGAGATCCTGATCCAGGCAAGCGCGCCAGAAGCCTTCGTCCTGCATTGCTCCCACCCCCAGTGGTTCCATTACGACCTGGCGGGCAACCGGACCAGCGTGACGGTGAATGGCACGACGACGACCACCAGCTACGATGCGGCCAACCAGGTGGTGGGCTGGACCTATGACGCGGCGGGCAATGTGGTGAGTGATGGCGTGGCGACGGCGACCTTTGACGCGCTGAGTCGCCCGATCACGATTACCGCGGGGTTGCTGCAGCGTGAGGCGGCGTACAACGGCGATGGCGTGCTGGTCGAATATACCGAGGATGGGGTCACCAGCCAGCTCGCCCAAGACCTAGCCGCACCCCTGAGCCAGGTGCTGCGCGCGACCCAGGGGATGACTACGGCTATCTATCTGTATGGGCAGACCCATCTGGCGACGGTGACCAGCGGGGTGCGCAGTTGGGAACTGGGCGACGCGTTGGGCAGTGTGCGCATGACGCTGGACGACACCGGGGCGGCCCTGGGCAGCGTAGGCTACGACCCGTGGGGCGCGCCGCAGGCCCCCCTTGGTCCCCCGCACGCGGGGGAAATGAGTTGCTCGGCGCCTTCGGCTTCACCGGCGAACTGCAGGACGGCGA
>JAKSDJ010000058.1 GCA_022360155.1 Chloroflexales bacterium
ACGCCGTCCTCGATCAGATCAGTCTCTTTGTCGTTATAACGCCCAGTAAACCAGTTATTGCGATTGTCTACGAATTCATCGCGGAAGACCTGTTGCGCAGACTCCAGCAGCGTCTCAAGTTCAACAGTAGCTTGGAGGCTTTGATGCTGCGGTTCAGCTATCTTAGTTGCGAGAGCTTCGGCTGTAGCCCGTAACTCTGACTCTTGCCCTTCAAATCCTTGGAGTACAGCTTGGGCAGTTTGCTCAGCGCTGGTTGGTTGGTCATTTCGATTGGCATCAATAGGTTCATCTATAACCAGAGACGAATCAATCGACCAAAAAACTTGCGAGACCTGTCCTCCCAAAAGCGTAAGCATGCCAATACCTACAATGCCGATCACAAAACATAACCCAAACATGCTAACCAATACCACCGATCCGATGAGAAAAACATTTCGCTTCTGCGTCGTCGTTTGATAATCATTAGCCGTATACGACGTAGCAAGTTCAGAGGAAGGAAGCTGAGTTGGCGCAGACGGCTGGGGATACAACCCTTGGGTTGGCGCATCATTCGGCAATATCGGCGTTGTCGGCGCAGACGACTGAGAATACAATCCCTGGGTTGGCGCATCATTT
Source organism: Chloroflexales bacterium (assembly GCA_022360155.1). GTDB lineage: Bacteria > Chloroflexota > Chloroflexia > Chloroflexales > Chloroflexaceae > JAKSDJ01. The sequence continues at coordinate 616 of JAKSDJ010000058.1, forward strand.
GGCGACGGGAGAACCAGCGTTGGCCCAGTCACCGCCTCGCCATCTGGCTGACACGCGCCGCAATTGGTGCAAAACCGTTCACCCACACTGACTGATGCGCCGCATGTAGTACAGGAAAGCACGCTCATAGAGTTGTTTCCCTCGCTGTTACAATAGCCCCTCGTAAGAAAGAGCGTCGTAAAGTGCAATGTTGGAAAGTAAGAATGTTGTACACCAGCATATTAGCTTCTTCTCGCACAAATCTTAAGATATTATAGGTCATGTCCAGCTATCGATAAACCAAAACTTTGGAGGCAGGGTATAAAATCAGCAAGACGCTGACCTTGAGCTGCCACACACAACGTGCGCCAATTCACAAACGATGGTTCTTTGATTTTACAGCGAAAGATGCTGTTCTCATGTCCAGTAACAACCCAATAGAGCACTGGACCACGCCAACTCTCAACCAAGCCAAGGGCGCTGCTATATGCTGGCAGATGATCGAGAAGCGGAGTTTGGATTGCACCGGGCTTGAGTCGACTCAATACCTGTTCGATTAACAACAACGACTGACCTACTTCGTCGACTCGGACCATCATACGCGCCCAGGTATCACCATCTTGGTACACCGGGACTCGAAACTCCAGGTCAGCATAAGCGGCAAAAGGCCGATCGCGCCGCACATCAGCATCGATGCCGCTTGCGCGGGCAACGACACCAACTGTTTGCAATGCACGCGCATCGGCGGTTGTGAGTATCCCGCTTGTGCGGATTCGGGCCAAGAGTTGTCGATTATTCAGAATAAGGGATAAAACGCTCTCGAAACCTTCACGGGTCTGTCGCAGTTTGGTCCGCAGCTCGGCAAACATCTCCGGTGACAGGTCACGAGCCACCCCGCCAGGAATCACCATCCCTCGCAACAATCGATGACCAGCCAACCGCTCGTTGAGGCGCAAGATCGCTTCGTATAATCTAAGCGTTTGGGTCTGAGCAAGACTAAATCCTGCCGCAGCACAAATCGCTCCCACGCCGGCAATATGGTTAGCGATCCGCTCAATTTCGAGAAGCGCGACTCGAACCAGTGCGGCTTTTGGCGGAACAGTAACACCTGCAACAGTTTCCAAAGTCTGACAATAGGCCAGGGCATGCGCCACACTTGCATCACCGACACTACATTCAGCCAGAGCGACAGAACGCCGTAGAGGCAACTGCTCAAAGTGTTGTTCGAGCCCTCGATGCGTAAAAGCGCTTTGCAGTTCCAGGTGAGTAATGGTTTCACCGGCAATACTGATATGCAGTTGAACCGGCCCGTCCATTTCATACTGTAAGGGACCAACAACGAGACTCCGGGCTACGGTGGCGCTTTCAGATCGTTGGTAAACATCGCCCGTTTCATCAGTCATAAGAACGGACAAACCGGCATCCTTGCGCAGCGGGTAGAGGCTACAAGGCCAGCACGGCGGCAAGATCAAACGCTCTAGCTGTGGATGTTGACTTGGCACAAGGCCAAGCAGGTCATATACCTCGCGTTCATACCACGCCGCGAGGCAAGAATGATGAGCTAGCGAAGGGAAGACCGGATCGGCGGCGGGGATGGCGACATCAGCGATGATGTAGAGCGTACTACGCGGCAGGCCAAACAGATAGGTCAGAGTGAAATCACCACTCTGTTGGCGAGTATCGGCGCCGATGATCAGTTCAGGCAACGCAGCATAGCGGTCGCGCAGTTCACTGGCAAGATGTGACAGTGCCTCGCGTGACACTCGCAAGCGCGGATCAGCCGTCGGAAACATGGTGAACTGCGCCCCTAACGTCGCCAATAAATTATTGAGCGCGCACGATGACTGATTGTCATTCTGCCATTCAATGCCCTCGTCACCATAGATGTCATAAGTCAAGGCGACACTCTCATTCGTACTGTCTCACTGCAGTGAAATCCACCCTCTCTGTCTTAAGGAACAGAGAATTTCCTTGAAAGTACACCGGCAACATTAAGAGTTGTTAACTTTCGTTTTAAGGGCTGACAAAATTGGCGACACGCACTAACGCCGCGATGATAGGCGATGGCATAATCACACTGAGCGCCAGCAGCGCTGCGACATTGAGCAACAACGGAGCGGCCATCCAGCGCCATCGTTGGTCGGTGATAACATGATCGGGAATATTGCCGTAGAGCATCGCATGAATGGCGCGCAACAGCGCAACAACAATGATAACATGCAACACCGTCGCACTTATTGCAACCCAAACTATGCCGGCGACCATACCAGCTTCGATGATCATAATAAAGCTGAGGAAAAAACCAAACGGCGGCAGCCCAGCCAGAGCCAAGACGCCAAGCAAATAGAAACCGCCCGCAACCGGACGCGCCCAGAGCAATCCTTGCACATCGGAGATTGCCGTGCTACGATAGGTTAGCGTGATGTATCCTGCAACCAGCCACACCAGCACCATAATCAAAGCCAGGTTAACCAGGTGCAAAATCGCACCCAGGGTTCCCCCAAAGCCGCCAAATCCCAAGCCAAGACAAATGACCCCCATATGTCCAGTGATGAGATAAGCCAACAGGCGTTTGTAATCGTGCTGAATAAGTACAAACACGGTCGCGACGAGCAGCGAAATCACTCCCATTCCAAGCAACACAGTCTGGCTAAAATCAGATCCAAGGCTGACATCCGCCAAGACTTTGAAGCGCAGGATTACACACATTCCAGTGCTAGCCAGCGCGCCGGTCATGAGCGCAACAATCGGCGCGGGAGCCACGCCCACAATGGATGGTAACCAGATATGCAGCGGAGCGAGACCGCTAATCATACCATAGCCGATCAGCGCAAAGATCAGCGCTATGCGAAGCTCTGGCGGAGACAGGTTTGTTGTTGCGGCGAGAACATCCCAACGCAGCGACTGCGCCGCGCCTCCGGCCTGTGCTCCCGCCAGAGCAATGATCGCTGTTGCCAACAAAGCCAGAGCCAGCCCCGGCGTTACCATAAGCAGGTAATTTCGCGCAATTTCGCCGCTCGAAGGTCCAGACGCTGCAAGTGCAGATTGCCGATTAAGCATATGAGCAAGGATCAACACAGCCCCGGCAACAGCGCTCCAAAGCAGACTGAGATGATTGGCGACGACTACTAACAACATAGCGGCGACAAGCAGATGAAAAGGCGCGTAGAAGTTCGGACATCGATTGACAGATAATGTCCACCGGCCAATTACCAATCGATGGATTGTTGGACGGCGGTGCGGCGCAATCCCACCCTCACGCGATAGAGCAGAGAAACCAACAAGCGAACTTACCCCGCTGACTACAGCCGCAAAAAAAGCCGAAAGCGGATCGACGCGAAGCAGCCCAAATCCACTAACGATGCCGCTCGCCGGCCAAACCTGAGCCGCAAGGAGGATTCCCGCTGCACAGGTTCCAAGAGCCGCCCCCACATGGATGATCATGCCAATGCGCGGCCCATGACGCAGACCTAGAGCCGTCAGTTCAAGTAGGATGGCAGCCAGGAACGGTATCGCCAAAAGAACAATTAACAGCATCGCCTCAGCGCTCCTCACCAGCCGGCAGCGTAGCCATTGCGCCATCGTGCGCTAGTGTAGGACAGGCGACTTCACCAAGCAGTAACACGACAACGAAGAGATCGAGAAGGAGTCCTGGAGCAATCGCCCCCAGCACGCCAGGGGTCGCTAATAGACCTAGCAACATACCGCCATTGGCAATAACGAGGAGGCCCAAAACGCGGCTCGCTCCATGCTGCCAGACAATCATCGCTAGCATCCCAATCAATACTGTCGCTAGGGCTGATGGAAGTAACGGCGCCGCTGTAGAGTGAGCGAGATCAGCAATTGGCGCCAGTACAACATAAGCGACAACAACCAAGCCGACAGCGCTTACCAGCCTGATTGCCGGATCTACAGACGCGCTGTTGACAGCGGGCTTGCCTTGACGAACGATCAACCGCCAGCACAACCACGGCACAGCACAACCACGAACAGAAGCCAACCATACAGCCGCAAGAAATGGCTCCGCTTCCTGACGGACAAATGCGATCAGCAGAGCCAATTCCGCCAGTGCGAAGGCTTGCCAGCGTAACGCCTGCAACTGCGACCGCACCGGCGTGCGCCAAATAAAAAGCAGCGCCGTTGCTAAACCAGCAAACACCAGAAGATTGACAACTCGACTGATCAGATCGGCAAGCATAAACGGGTTACACCTATATAGAAAAGCAGGAAGCAATCATGGCCAGCAGCGCCAAGATAAACCCAACACCAGCAAATAGGCCGGTGTGCCGCAAGTGCAGTGTCGTCGTAAACATTTCAAAAATGGCAAGGGCGACAACGAAGACCAGAAGTTTGAGCACCAGAATCAGGCCGCCCCAAAAGAGTGAAACTAGTTGAAGGTCGGTTGCTGCTCCCCATGGTAGAAACAGGCTACAAAAGAGCCCGATGAACAAAAAGAGGCGCAACGCTTCAGCCAGGCGAATCAGCGCTAGATATAGCCCAGTATATTCTCGTACTACTGCCTCTTGGATCAGCGCCAAGGCAGAGCTCGACCGTCGATTTTCCAATGGTCCTCCGCCAATTTCAGCGAGCATTGCCAGCACGCAAGCGGTCATGGTCAGCAGATAACTTGGATCAGCGACGATCAGTGGATTGGCATGCACATAGGACGCGATCCCGGCCAAATCGCTCGTTCCGGTTCGCAGAGCGAGGGCCAGGATTGATGTGAGCAGCACTGAGCTACTTAGAGCGAAAACGACAAGCCGTCGACCCGTACTCAATATTGCCAAGTGGCTCCTGCTCTCGAAACCGGCTAGCACCAAGAACAGCGTGCCAAACAGATAGAGGTAGACCAACATTATCGCATCACCGCCAAATTCGGCGGGTGGCGCTATCGCCACTAATGGGGTGAGCCAGATACCCAGCAACAACGTGGCAACCAACAGATACGGAGCAAGCAGGAAAATCCACGATGCGGTCATCGGCTGGAATGCTTCTTTGACAAGCCATTTACGGATGTCGAAGTATGGCTGCAAGATAGAAGCGCCGCGCTGCCCCTGGAGTCGTGCTTGAACAACATGGATGAGACCCATCAGGAACGGGGCGACTAGTAAAGCCAGGAAAATCTGAAAGATGTGAACAGATAGAGTTATAAGCGTAATCATCGCGCCAGCAGCAACAGCACTATCAACACCAAGAGGACATACACCAGATGCAGGGCAACTGAGCTTGTTTCTAGCTTGCGAAGCATGCCCGCAAGACGCCGACTTTGTTTCATAAACGATGGAACGAGGCGGTTTGGATGCATTCTACTGGCGATATGAGTGAAGGTGATTGGTCCAAACTTATGAGGCGGCGGCGGCTTCGTCAGAGTCGGCAATCGAGGTTGTGTAACCAGTGCCAACAGCGGTTGCTCGTAGTCCTCGACGAAGCTCGTCGGCATTGCCTCAGACGAGCTTAGCGGATCAGGACGACCATCGTTCCAGGCGGCGTCAATTCGTATCTGGCGGTTGGCGCGGAGCAGTCGCGGCGCCAATAGCGCCAACAGCAGCAAGAAGCCCAATAACAGCGCTATTCGGAGCGGTGCAATTTCCCCAGCAAGCCCAGAACGAGCGCCAAACACCGCGCTAGTCACACGAATATCCGCTATCTGGCAGGCAGACCCGAACGTCATACAGAGAACATCCGCCTGATCAAGGAAATTCGCTGCGACGGGAACAAACAATGGTAATGCGAGAGTCGGCAGTAGACCAAGCCCCACCACAATCAGAGCAAGGAAAAGCAGTACTATGCGCACGGCCCATCCCGCTTCTCTAGCCCGCGTGGCGGCATCACCCCGTGGCCGCCCCAGGAAGGTCAGACCAAACATGCGCGGAAAGACTGCCAATGTCAAACCCACACTGAAGACAAACATTCCAATGACCAAAATAACGAGGAGCACCGGAGAAGGCGACTGTAAAATTGTCAAAAGCGCCTGAAAGGTCAACCAGAAACCAATATACCCGCCAAGCAGCGGCAAACCAGCACAAGCGCCGATAAGAAACAGCGCAGCAGTCCAGGGCATACGATGGATCAAGCCGCCCAACTGATCAAGGGCGCAACTATGCGTGGCGCATGTCACGACGCCAACACCCAGGATCAGCAAGCCAATCCAAAAGCTGGAGGCAAGCATGTGATATAGCGCTGCTAGTAACGCCATCGTTGCCGCTGCTTCCGACCCATTGGCGCGCAAGAGCAACGCAGCGCCTATCCCAAGGAGAGCAACACCGTTTTGCGCAAGTGCAACAAGGGCGACCAATCGCTTCAGGCTATGCTCGAACAAGGCGAAAACTAAACCCGCTAGACTCATAGCCGCGCCAGCAAGCATCCCCGCCATACCCCACCACGCCGGACCAGAGCCAAGCAAATCAAACCCGATCAACAGGAAGCCGTAGAGGCCCAATCTGGTCATCAACGCTGAGAAAAACAACGCGATATGCCCCGGTTCAATGGCATGCATACGCGACAACGCATCGTGAAATGGCAACATAATGCTTTGCAGAGCGAACCCCAAGGCAAAGAGCACGAAAATCAAATTCCGTGTGGCTAGACTGAGCGCTGGTGCAGATGTACGCCACACAGCGAAATCCAAACTGCCCGTCAAGCCGGCCAGCAACAGAAAGCCAATCAAGAGCAAAGCCGCACCGCTCTGCCCAACCGCCATGGCAACGAGACCGGCCCGTTGCCCGTGCGGTGCAGCATGGGCAGCGGCAAACAGTATAGAAGCGCTTACCAACATCAGCTGCCAGAACAGCAAAAAGGTCAGAGCATTACTCGCTAGCGGGATCAAGGTAAGCATCAGCAGCAATAGATTCAGGCAGCATCCAAGAGCAACTCTGTGGGGCGCCGGTATGGTAGACCAACGATCGAAACTCAAGGCGTAGATCGCTGTTGGTATCGCGACCAACCCGGCAAGGAGCACAAACACTGCGCCAAGCGTTGTAAGAGACAGGTACAGCGAATAATCGGGGAGGATCATAAACACCGGGATGTGCAGCATGATCCCACGCAACCCAGCCCAGCCGAGGAGCAGTGCGCCAATACCGCCCAGCAGAGCTAGGCTATGCGCCAACATGACGCTGGTCTGCGGCCAACGTGGCATAGCAAGAGGCAGGATTGCACCGGAGGCGAAACCGACAATCGTCACCAAGAAGATTGCCCGCAGGACATCCGGCAAGAGTGATGGCATTGTGTTTTCTCCGTCCCCTCGGCCTGTTTCAAAGTGAGCAATTTCAACTTGACCATACGTCGCGCCGGCTGTATACGATCAAGCGCTAGCAACAGCGCGACGAAACTAAGGTCATGGTCAGATACTGTATGAAACATGCCTTACAGACCATACAGCGCTGCCTCTCCCTCGTCTGGCGTTCTAGCTCGTGACGGCTCACAGCTAACACGGCCAATCACAAGCAATAACCCATTCAAGATAGTGCGCGGTGTTGGCGGACAGCCACGGATCAGCAAGTCGACCGGCACTACATCGGCAACGCTGCCAACCAATCCATAAGCTCCGGCGAAAATACATCCATCGAGGGTGCAATCACCCACAGCTATCACTAATTTGGGATCGGGGACGGCAATGTAGGCGCGCTGCAACGGTTCGCGCATAGCGTGGGTTATCGGACCAGTAATAAGCAGGCAATCGGCGTGACGCGGCGAGTTGACGAACTGTATGCCAAAACGCTCTATGTCATAAATCGGGGCATTCAACGCACGAAGTTCAAGGGTGGAACCACTGCACGCTCCAGCAGCAACAAGCCAGAGTTTGAGTGAACGGCGAAAACCCCTCCCCACAGCCGCAATGCGCTCTTCATTGATAAGCACGAAACCAGGATCGGAGACGACCGGCATCACAGGTTCCGTCGTACTATCCAGCCATAGCAGGTTGTGCAGCATGACCTGTATCAGCTCCTCTCCATGCTCCGCAACCCTTTCATCCCAACCCAATGATGTACCAGCTCCAAGCCGCAAACTGTAGCGGAGCATAGCCATCGATCATCTAGTTTCAAACTACTCCAATAGCACCATACACTGTCGGGGGCGGCAGAGGTAAGCACAAGGGCTGAGTATCCAGCCGTAGTCTGAGAACAATAATGCTAGCACTTCCCGGTAGGAGCTATCATGATCGCCGTGATCAAGCTCGGTAACGTTACGCTTATTGATACAATGTTGCGGTTTCTTGGGATTCACAATAGCACCGATAGCAAAAGCTGTCAAGAGATTTTGACGAGGATGCACTAAAATCCTAACAACAGGATGCGAATTATCGCTCTCAGAGACTTACACAAGGCTCGTCAGCGCTTTACACTTTGCTGTAGACAGCGGCAATCTCATGAGCATTACTGCTGCCATCGTCCCCCGCTTTCTTGCGCGTCCTGCTGGTTCAGCTTATAATGATTGTCAACCGGGGAGGTGACGGAGCGGTTGAACGTGCTCGTCTCGAAAACGAGTAGGGCCTGAAAACCCTCGTGGGTTCGAATCCCACCCTCCCCGCCATATGCGATTCCACTGCCAGAACATTATTCTGCACCACATGTTTGGTCCAACCGATAGGCAAGTTATCTGTTCGACCCGCTCCGTCCTCCATTGCTTTCCGACTGAATTTGATGCATAATAATGCTGTAGAATGTTCAGAAGACAGCAATAGAGCGCCATGATACGCACCATAACTGAACTGAAACCTATCAAAACGCCTATCTCTCATTTATTCTCCAACTATGTCGAGCTTTTGTACATGTATACTAGACAGGCGTTCATCCCTAGCGGGCACGGGTTATGAAACGGACAATCGGCGTCACGATCATCGGTTGGTTTGTTTTGATCCAGGGCATAGTTCAGATCATTCTGTCTAGTCTTGTGCTGAGCGTCGGCATCGCACAACGGACGCAGACCCTGCCTCCGTATCTCGTGGTAATTGTGGAGGATATACAGATATCAACCGGCGTTATATTGCAGCTTACAGGGCGCGACGAGATAGAGCAAGGCGAGGCAGAGCAGGGCGAGGCAGAGGATGTACA
>JAKSDJ010000339.1 GCA_022360155.1 Chloroflexales bacterium
AAGACCTGGCTGATGACGAGCGTGCGTCTGCTGCGCTGGGGAATTTGCGGGCGATTATCAACGCGCTGGCCGATATGGGCATACCGGCCGAGCGCTACAGCATCGCGCCCCGCTTGGCGCGCGGGTTGTCATACTACACCGGCACGGTCTTCGAGGCGATTACTGCGCACTGGCCCGAGGGATCGCTGCTGGGCGGCGGGCGTTACGACGAGCTGATCGGCTTGTTTGCGGGGCGACCGATCCCCACGGTTGGGTTGGCGTTCGGGATCGATCGTCTGCACGATGTGATGGAGGAGTTAGGTCTCGGCCCCCGCCTCCAGACCACGGCGCAGGTGTTTGTCACCATCTTCGGCGCTGAACAGGCGGCGGCGAGTCTGCAACTTGCGCGGGAATTGCGCTCTGCCGGGCTCAATGTTGTGATCAGCCTTGATCCGGGGACAAGCCTGGGCAAGCAGTTCAAAGAGGCCGATCGCAAAGGCGTCCGTTATGCGCTGGTGCTGGGGCCGGACGAGCTGGCGCGGGGCGAAGTTGTTGTCAAAGAGCTTGCCACCGGCGCGCAGCGCAGTGTACCGCGCGCAGCGGTTGCCGCTGTACTGCGCTGAAACTAGCCGGGAAACATATCTCTGACCTTTCGATAGTGCGGGACATAGAAGGGCTCAGTAATGACCAGTACCTGGTCCAGTGGCGCGAACGCTGCTTGGTCGTACAGAGCACGGCCTGGGCGCAGCGGCAGCAGGCGACCCTTACCGCGCGGGTCGCGCGGGCGGAAGCCGAATTGGCACGGCTCCGGGCGAAGAAAGGCGAACGCGCGGAGGCCGTTCAGGCACGAGGGGACGCCGTGCTCCAACGAACACGCAGTGGCCGCCTATCTCCACGTGACAGTTGAGGAAACCACGACGGTGACGCGGCGGAGTGAACGGAAAGGGCGCCCCAGCGCCACCATGCCGGTGGAGGAAGTGACCACGTACCAGGCCCAGATCACGGTGCAGCGCGTTGAGTCGGCCCTGGCGGAAGCCAGCCGCCTGGTCGGCTGGCGCATCAACGTGACCACCAGCCCGGCGGAGGCGCTGTCGCTGGTGGATGCGATGGCCCGGTATCGGGACGAGTGGACCGCCGAGCACGGCTACCACCGCTGGAAGTGGGGCGCGATCCCAGCGCTGCCCCTGTTCCTGCACATCGAGTGGCGGATCTGCGGCCTGATGCGGCTGTTGCTGATCGGCCTGCAAGTCCTGACCTTGTTGGAGTGGCAGGCGCGCCGCAGCTTGGCGGCCGAGCAGGCCACCCTGGCCGGACTAGCGCCGGGCAACCCGAAGATGGCGACGGCACGGCCGACGGCGGAGCGTTTGTTGCGCGTGTTCACGAACCTGCATCTGCTCATCCATCAGGTCGGCGACCAGCGGGTCGGCCAGGTGCTCGAAGCCTTAGCCCCCTTGCAACAACCCCCCATGTGCTACGGTTACCGGCGACGCTCTATGGCTTTCAGGCCCGATTGAGCAGTGCAACCGCAGCGGCGGAAGGGCGAGCACGAAAAATGTCAAACCTACGCCGGCACTGTCAAAAGATCAGATATAAGTTTTCCTAATATTTTGTACTGTGCGATAGCCGTCCAACGGCCTGGGCGTTAGCCGCCGCCACTGCGGAGACGAGACCGACAGATCAGAAAGGCTTTCGCAACATCGCGAGCGTTAAAAACGCCCCAGCAGGGGCAGTCGGCTCCACGCGCTCGTTGGACGGCATGCCCGGTATGGGTTTAGTCGTGCAAGCCTTTATTATCAGCTTCACGGGCTAGACATAGCCGGCAGGTCAGCACTATCGCGGTTATCGCCCTCTGGGCATTACGACGCCTGCCGCACAGTGATTTTGGCGACATGGAGCAATAGGCGTAGCGCTTCATTGACCGCTTCTTCGTTCGGAAAGGCGGCGGCTACATCTGGGGCAAGCCGGACAATATTCGAACCGGCCGCGAGCCGCTGCACATATTTCCCGCGCACACCATTCTTTAGGAGAGTCTCATCGTATTCGTCGCGCAGGTCATCCTCCAAGGGTGTGTTCATTTCCTGATTCATACAATCGCCGCTCCTTTGGTCTGAGCGGTCGGGCACTGATAATGCGGATACGGTCGCCGCGATCGGTGTGAGCGACCATCAGTCAGCGTCCTTGCGCTGATGTGCCGATAACGATATATCGATCCTCATCGTCTGCATGATCGGGATCGGCAAAGGTGATGACGAGCGGGTCGTAAAAGACTGTGGCCGCTTCCTGGAAGGAAACGCCGTGCTTCTGCACGTTATAGTCCGCTTTCCGATCATCCCATTCAAAGTCCATGCTGGCAATATACCACAGGCGTGATGATCGTGGCGCTCTTGGACAACAAGCGTGATGGCATACCGCCCAACGCCGCGCTTTAGCCGCCTGCCGGTGGGGAAAGCCTCGATAGATCGGGAGGGACTTGAACTAGCTACCAAACGCCCCGATCCCGGCGGGTCGAACTGGAACGGCCTGTTGGGGCGCTTGTTGGCTTTGCTACATAACCGATACATTTGCTGCAAATTCTACTGCCCTCAAGATTTACATCCTAAACCCTACAACAATTGGTAAGACATATTGATACATGATCTCCACGCCGAACATCACGACAGGCGCTAGCACTAGCGTGCGCCAACGTTGCTTGCCATTTCTGGGCAGGATTAGGAACAACCCCAGAGCGCACAAACAATCGAACACGAACAGAAGCAAATAATCCTCATTGATATCAGGCCGCCACCGCAACTCATACACCTCAAAAAGTCGCCACCGCAATTGATACATCTCAAAAAGGAGTAGTCCAACAGGCAGCGCCGCGCCTAATGCAGAACGCCATCCTACCTTGCGAGCGGGCCAAGCAAGGATAGCAAACGGCGGCGCGAGTACTAGCGCCGCAGCAGCCCAACCAACGAACAAATGTGTCGAGAAGAAGCCAAACAAGTACATCTGCGAGACGTAATACGCTGCGATCATTGCAAGCAAGAAGGTTACGGCACATAGAACAGCACGCTGCCAGGAACTGCTCCACGCAGCTATCACTGCAACTAAAGTGACCCATATTCCGAAATGCGAAGTGATCATACTTATCCCTGGGATGGAGAGCTCGTCCGCGAACTTGGCGAGAGTTCCAGCAATTGTTCCACCCAAGAGCGCAAAGAGAAAAGATACCCACACAGACCGTGTAAGGGAAGAAGAGATTTTTGCCACTAAATCGGCTTCCTGATCTACCTGGCGTAACAGTTTACATTCATCGAAGGGCGAGATACAACACAGCACAATTGTACCATAAGGAAGGGAAAGGAAGCGGCCATAAAGAGCACAAGCGCCGCGAAGATGGTTAGAATTAGCCAGCCCTTAGCCCAGACATAAAGGCGATCTGAAAGTCTTGCCAGCATGCTCTTCTCCCTCGGGTATGACGGTTCAGAACAGTCCAGTACTTCTTGAAGATGGCTACATGTCTTCAAGCGGCCCAACGCCTGCATTTCAGCCACCCGCCGCGGGGAAAGGGCTGATGGATCGGGAAAGACCTGACCGGCTACCATGTGACAAAAACGCCCTGATCCAGTCGACCGGACTGCAACGGCGTGTTGGACGGCACATTGCCTACTTCGGCTGATAAATGACCTCATTGCTATGAGAAAGGAAGGATACATTGATGGATGGGAACTCATTGCGTGGATTGATTTGATTGCTACTAACCACAGTTATTGCATCACTTGCAATATTGTACTGCACCAATTCTTCATACAGTATCGTATCGCTTTGCGCATATTCAGTCTGAGGCTGGCTCGTACGCCGGTACACTAAGTATTTGCTATCTTGCGAAAAGGCAAAGGCATCATAGCCACGGCCTGATTCTATTAGCCTGTCTTCACCAGTAACAGTGTTTAGCAGTCGTAGTTCTACAGGTGTTTTATAGTTGATATCGCCCTTGCGATAAGCAATCCAAGGATTTGTTGTACTGATGGTGTAATCAAACACCGCACTTTCACCAAGCTCAATGGTAAGCACTTCCAGCATACGTACCTCGGAACCATTCCATACGGCTCGCCATAGCACATGGCTTCCACTTAATTGTGTGTGGAAGAAGAACTCGTCCGTGCGCCACGCTACTGGCCACACCGAATCCCATGTCAATGTAGAGTTATTCATTACCTGCGGAATATCGAGTAGTCGGCGAGTTGTTCCTGACTGAAGCTGTGCCACCCATATTTGCCGTGCCACTTGACCAGAGTCTGATTGTTGAAAAGTAGCAAAAGCGATTTCTGTTTGATCTGGAGAAAGAACAAACTCAGAAGAGCGAACCTGCCAATCACTGGGGAGGTCGATACGGAGCCGTGTTTTTGTTTTATTAAGACTATCTACAAGAAATAGATTATGGGGCGAATCAGCGCAAGTAATGAGAAGGGGCGGGGCAGCTGGGCGCTTGATGTACCCACGCAGATCTGCTGTTAAACGCCCACTGCCTGCAGTTTGATTATGAGCTTCAACGATATAGCCGCATTCCCCCGATTGTTGCCGATTTAAACGCCATTCACTATCAAGCGGAAGCATGTCCACAGGCTGAGGCATAGACGCCGGAGAAGGCGACCCAAGCGCCGCCTGGGTTGATGAGCTTGCGGTTGTTGGGCTAGGAGAGGCGGAGTTAGTGGAACGAGGTACAGGAGCAACAATGGCGCTTGTAGTGTCAGGTGTATGAGATGCACCTCCGCAACCGGTTAGAAGAATGAATACTACAAGACAATACAACGTTGGCAATTTGTTGTTAAGCATGTAGACCCCTGGATTTGTTGATATATCTGTACCTCCATTCTATCGAAACAGTAGGCGAAGCACAAGAGTGGCGTGCTGAGAAAAGGCTGATACGTCATTTTCTGCAGAACAATGCTGCAAAATTAGTTCTCGACTATAAGGACAGCTAAGGAGCTGCCGCCGAACGTCCGCACTAAACTGCACGAGCGCCAGCGAGGGTCAGCTTCAGCGCGTTGTTCTACGGTGCCCGCGCTCCAGCGTCGGTTCGCAGAGAGCCGTGGATGAAGGCCGGGCCTCAGGTCAGCGATTAAAGACCTCGCTCCACGTCTTCGTGCTCAGTGCTGCCTGAGGCAACCCAACGGTCTGGCGCTTAGCTGCGCCGCACCAATAGGTCGAGATGCCGGTCGGGCACAATCCAACTTCCAAAATCGCCGCAGCATCCACGCCGCACAGCGGCGTTGGCTACGGCGCTTTGTTGGATGGCTGCCGTTGCAGGGCTTTATAAAGGGATAATGTCGTGATTACGTAATGTTACTCACCCGTGCTCCTGCGGGATGAGCTTAATCAGCCCGCGGAGAGCATTATTGACTGCTTCGGCGTCGGGAAAATAGGCACGGACATCTGGGTCGAGCATAACCGCACCCTCCGGCAAGCTGTAATCACGTTCTTCGATCGTCCCATCGGTCTTGTGGACGATAATTTTATAGCCGCGCTGGTAGGCACGATAGTGCTTCCCACGAACGCCACCAGAAAAATCATACTCTGGCAACATCTCGTCAACCTCATGTGGCGGTTTAGACATCTCGTTGCTCATATTGGCGCCGCTCCTTTGGTGTCGCTCGCCGACAGTTGATGATCCGTATGCGCTCTTCGTTCTCCGTGTAGACGACCACCAAGATGCGTCTATGCGCGGACATCCCAATGTCGATGAAGCGATCTTTGACATCGGAATGCCGGTCGTCGAACAGCGTGATGGTAGTGGCATCGCCAAATACCGTTTGGGCTTCATCAAAACTGCTGCCATGCTTGTCGAGGTTCGCGGCAGCTTTGACTTCATCCCATTCAAAGCGCAAGTCCATCCGGCCCCACCTTGACTTATGCTGTGACCAGGGTAAGCGTACCACAGGCGGAGGGGTTTTTCAAGCGAGCGTGGCGGCGTGAAGCCGTTCGATCAAGACGAATAGCTGGTAGGAGTACGTTGGGCTGCCGTCCAACGCCCGCTTCACCTGCCGATAGGTCAGGTGCAAGCCCTGTTAGGTGGCTTTGAGATACAGGCTGAGCTGTTACCACTTCACATCTACCATTTTTGTGACACTTGTCTAGCCCAGGTCGATACACCAATCATTGCAGCGTAACACGCCAGCAAAGCCTTCGTTGTCGAATTCGCCCTGGTTTTCCATACCTATCTTTCGAGCGATCGCGTTAGAGGCGGCGTTGGTAACGGCGGGATACGCGTGGACGTAGCGCACCTCAGGATTGGAGCGGGCCTGTGAGATGATGAGACGCGCCGCTTCGGCGGCGATGCCCTGTCCTTGGTGCTGTGGTAGGACGAACCAGCCCATTTCGTAGGTCTGCGGACCCTTCCAGTCGATCTTCCAGATACCTATCGTGCCGAGCACTTCGTCGCAGTCTTCGGCAACGACCTTGTACATTTGCGCCTCGCCCTGCTGGATCAAGTCGAGGCGGCGCTTGTGGGCGGCGCGCACGTCTGCTTCTGGGCGCGGACCGCCAATATGGAGCATCATCTCCGGGTCGCACTCCAGGCGAACAGTGAGGTCTTCGTCTTCGGCGGTGATCGGCACGAGTCGCATGTTGCACCTCCATCTCAGTATTAAAAAGCGCCCATCTAACTAAGGATTGAGGCAGCGGGAACAAAAAACAAGAAAGCC
>JAKSDJ010000399.1 GCA_022360155.1 Chloroflexales bacterium
CGGTGCGCTGCGCTGCGCCAGCAGTGGGGGCGTAACTATCAAATGCCTGATGGAGGATGGTCACCAACACACAGGGAATCTGTGCGCTGCGTATAGCCATGTCCGCTAGCGATTGCAGCACAAACAGGTCGGGGGCCGCGTTCTGGCGAAAAGCGTAATCTAAGTACTGTCCCAGTTCATCAATGATCAGGAGGGCGCCCCCATAGTTCGTTTGCGTGGTTAACGCCTGGTTGGCCTGCTCCACGCGATCAGCAACCCGTTGGGCGGCAACGGCGGAATCCTGTATTGCAGACGTGATCGCGGTCAGCAGGTCAGGCGTGATATTGGAAAGATTTGTCTGTTGAGTGAGGGTGTGGTGGAGCGCCTGCAGCACCGATTGCCGCAGTGAGCGATTGTTGCCGCTGACCAGTACAGGCAGCAGCGGTGGTCCAGCGTATCCCAATGCTTCAAACATTGGGGCGGTGCGGTGCTGCTCCAGCAACTGCTGTCGTATTGCGGCGGTGCTGCTGAGATAGCGGGCTAGAAACAGGCCAAACGCCGATTTGCCGGTGCCGTACACACCCGTGAGGGAAAATGCGCGGGCGGTGGATGTGGGCTGTAAGCCGTCACAGATACGTCCCAACGTTTGCAATACCAGCGGGGTTACCTGGTAGCCGGACAGCGCTGGAGCGCCAGTAGCGAAGTCGCGTTCAATGTGAACCGCCCGGGTGTAGCGTACCGCAATGGGCGCTATCTCAAGGGCATCGATCATCGCGTTGTCTCCTGCGCAAAGGCCTGTTCCAGTAGCGATCGGGCCACATCCGGGCCGGTCTTCCGCCAGGAAACCTGACGAATACCGGCCTGATCAGTATAAAAGGCGGCGCCCGTGGTGATCTCCTCGAGAGGATACAGCCGTTGGAGCAGCGCGTCTTCGTCCAAGCGAAAGACCCGTCCCGGCGAGCATGGAAGGTAGGCGAGTTGGCGAAATGAGATGGTCTTGCGGTCACTCGCCTGGATCATCGCATGCATCGCATAGGCAACCAGGGCATCGGGGAGGGCCGGCTGCAACCCGCTCGCCAGACGATAGATACGCTGGCCAGGAAGCGCCTGAATCAACCCAAGTTCCTGAAGGGGACAAAGGAGCGCATCTTCAACGGCCGTTGCAAGGTGCTGTGGTGATGGTCGGGTGTAGCAACGTACCATGCAATCAATATCGCGCGTTATGGTTGTTCCAGAGGGCGTACGCCAGTTATGCTCCGCTGCCAGGGATTGGAGGTGCATCCCCAATTGGGTGATGGTAAACTCACCTCCCCGCAGCATATTAAACGTATAGAACCAGGTGACGGCAGCTTCTGGGCGAGCGGCAAGCTGCCAATGCAGCAACCACCAACTTGCTGGCGAGACCAGGAAGGGATCGGCGCCATTGTTGTCCAGCAGCCAATGACCGAGTGGTGTCGGTTCGTACCCTGTGCCGTCTGGCTTTTTCGCGAACATACCACAGACCCGCCCCCAATAGCGGATGGACTGGACCATATTTTTGCCGACCCCGAGTTGCACATAGGCATCTGGCTGCGAAAATAGGTCGGGATATGCCGAGATGACATCGTAGCCTTTTTTGAGCCACGTACTTCGTAAGACAAAGGTTTCATGACCACTGAAGGTTGGCGTATAGGATGAAGAAAACACAGGTACGTCCTCGATAATGTAATGCGGGCGCCGCATGGGTACAACAGCGCCTATTTTGTAAACAACGCTGATGAATACGACGCAGTCTATCACAGTCACGGCTGTGACGCTATCCCACGCTGATACAGCTCCGCACGGCGTGCCGAACGTCACGAGCGCGCGACACCATTCCCAGCCGCCGTGCGCTTCGAGCGCATAACGGGCGACCAGGCCGCCCATGCTGTGCGCTAGCAGTATGAATGCCGTTAGGAGTATACCATACCGAAAACTACGACCGCACGCGCACGTGCGTTTCCAGTAATGACGGTTGGGATGATCCTAGGGAACGTCGTTCCCGCCGTGCAGATCCGTTGGAAGGATTTCTTCGATTTGAAGGGCCAGTTTGCGCCGAAAGACTCCTCGGTAGGTGTAGCGCACCTTGACCAGCAAACCGTACACGGCATAGACAATTTGTTGTCCGTTGTTGGGCAGTGGCCGCGTATAATCGTAGCGCCCGACATCGGGGTTCGTCCGCAGGGTTTCAATGACCTGTTGCGCATTGGCCCGTTCAGCGGGAGAGAGAGACTGCAGCTGCGTGGAAGCGCGGTGCGTCCAAACAACATCAAGATACATCGATTAGCCCTCGCGCTGCTCACGCAGCATAATGGCCACTTCTTCGTCGGTGAGCGGGCCTTCGTCGGGATCAGGGCGATAGGCGGTGTTGGCCGGCAACCCATCCGGCCCGGCAAGGTACAGGGCGGGGGCGTGGTCCGGGCGTGGTATCGCGCGTGTTCCCGTCGGCGGCATGGGAACGGGAAGCCCCAGGAGGATGTCCGTCGCACGCTTGACCCGATCGGCCGGATCGCTTGCTTCGTCCAATAAGATAGTGAGCACCGCGCGCACGGCGCTGCGAAACTGCGCATGCTGATCCATTGGAATGGTCCCCTTTCGTCGTTGCTCGTGTTCGACCCGTTCCCGTTCCTGCATGACCAGGCGCTCCATGGCGGCAGACATCGACTCGCCCGTAAGCGCGGCCAGGACGCGCAGCTGGTGGTAGGTGCGCGTCCAGATTTTGATGGTGCGGTTTGTTTCCATAGGGTAATTATACCTAAATTACTACCAGAACACCAGAGCTATGACATTTGGGAGCCCGCCGCAAGCCGCCGCGCTTGAGCGCAC
>JAKSDJ010000716.1 GCA_022360155.1 Chloroflexales bacterium
ATCCGGCTGACTGGCAATGATGTGCCATATGGTGAGCATACCCGCTAACCCAACGAGGCCAAGCACGAATCTTACAATCCGATGGTTATTCATAGCTATAGGAAACAGGCGCATAGTGTGTATTTCACTGCGTTTATCTCAACAATACCTTATACCTCGGAACCTCCTGGATAGTACTTTAATACTATTTGAAGATTGGCATAAGTATCTAGAATCTTCTGTATAGTATACACAAAAGTACTATTTGTCAATTAGAGAAAACTTGTTGATTCCTCTAACTCAAGGCCTAAAATAGCCTCAGAAGACGGTCTGTGGTCGCTTAACGGATTAAATAATTCTTTTCTATGCAGAAACGCTTTGCATTTGACAGAAATCGACACGATTATGGATGTAAGACAAGTGTATTCACCTTTTTTCGTGTTTGCGTTCGCTTGTAAGTATATTATCTCAAACCTGAATGAGAGTGATTGTAAGCTGTGATACGCACATATACAGCAGCTAGCACATATGATACTAAATTCGCATACGTGCTTATACAGCCTATGCTCGATTCATATTGATACATATATGCCTTGATTGCTATATAGCAAACCCATCTCATACCAATTCGCTCTGATGCTTCCGCATACTGTCCTTACTGAGCCCTTCGCGAGCCTGCCATGAGCGAATCCGAAGGGCTCAGGATAAACGGAGCAAAGGTATTGGCGATAGAAAGCCCAGATGCTGCGCGTTAATCCCTAGTACTACAACGAGACTTCATCCTGCACCGCATCGGAACGGGATCTGTCGATGTCACCCTGAGCGAAGCGAAGGGTCTTGCAACCTTTGGCAACGAGATTCGTCACTTCGTTCAGCATAACATAGCTCGTTGTAGTACTAGAAACCCGTCTTTATTAAGAAAACATGTTTCTTGCGGCGTCACTGGCCAACAAGCCATGTAATACTCTACATGACTTGTGTTGTATACAAGCCGAATTGGTATCAGTTGTAAACACGTGGATGTAGATTATGGCGGCCATGCTTGCTACGCCGGCATAGCTGCCGTGCTCCGCATCTACGAGTCAATTGGGATACCTTTTAGTTGAAACTCTTTGACTTGATTGATTTTGCTTGATCATTCCTTGTACCGCCCTACTATGTTATGGTATACTAGTAATGTTCCCAATTCTGTAAGCATCCATTTATACAACGTCTAGTTGTAGCACCCCGATTGTGTCCAATGCGAGCCGGGGCGGTGTGTTAGTTCGCTTTCACATTGCGCCCTTTCTTTCTTATACGCTCGCAACCGAACGCAAGGCTGTGTCATCGCCGATTCAGAAACGCCCAAGGAGGCAAATCCATGAAACGAATCCACTCGTACCCATGGCTTGTGGTTCTCGTATTGTTCGCCCTTGTGATTGCTGTTGCGCCTACCCAAGCGCGTGTAACCCCATCGCCTGAATCAGCCTGGCTCAGCGCCGCAGCAGCTAATTGGTTAGCCCAGTCTTCCCCAGAGGTAACCGAGACGTTCATTGTTGGGTTGAGGGATGATGGGGCGCAAGCCCAGGCCAATCAAGCCCGCACTATTGCTGATAAGCTGACCCGGCGCGCCACGGTTCATCGCATCCTTAGCGCACGTGAGAGCCGCAATGAGGCTGCCCTGCGCACCTTCTTGCAAGCCCAGGGGGTAGCGCAGAAGGTGAAGGAGATCGATCTATTCGCTACCTTCAACGGTTTCTCGATCACCGCAACCTCGCAGGTGATTACTGCGCTGCGTGGGTGGGAGCAGGTGCGATCCATTGCGTTGGATGAGCCAGTTCAGCTTCATCAACCAATGCCGGGGCAAACCCTGCCGATCATTAACGCCGTGGAGTGGAACATCGCAAAGATCGGCGCTGACCGGGTGCAAAACGAGTTAGCAATTGATGGGAGCGGCATCGTTGTCGGTAACATGGACTCGGGCGTGCGCGCTACCCACGAGGCGCTCGCCGGCAATTACCGATGTTCCGGCGGCAGTGATGCGAACTGCTGGCTCGATGCAGTCAATGACCGGGCTTCGCCCTATGACGACAACGGCCACGGTACTCACACGATGGGCACCGCCGTTGGCAGCGGCGGCATCGGTGTTGCGCCGGGCGCGCAGTGGATCGCCTGTAAGGCCTTTAATAGCGGCGGCGGCGGCAGCCAGACAGATATTTTAGAATGTTTCGACTGGTTCCTCGCGCCAGGGGGCGACTCGGCCAATGCGCCAGATGTCGTCAACAACTCATGGGGCAACAGCAACGGTTCTAACACCGCTTATCAGGAGAGCGTCACCAACTGGATCAACGCGGGTATCTATCCATCCTTCTCGAATGGCAACAATGGCCCATCCTGTCGCACGGTCGGCGCTCCGGCGAGTTATACCAACTCGGTTGGAGTTGGTGCAACCGATAACAATGACACGATCGCCAGCTTCAGCAGCCGCGGCTCCTCGCCTTTTGATAATACGATTAAGCCAGACTTGAGCGCGCCCGGCGTGAACGTTCGCAGCGCTTACAACTCTAACGATAGTTCTTACACGAGCCTAAATGGCACATCGATGGCAGCGCCCCACGTGAGTGGCTTAGTAGCCCTGTTGCTCGACGCAAACGAGAGTCTGACGATCGATCAGCTCACTGCGAACATGCGCGACAACGCGCTGGCCATCTCCTCGTCTAGCTGCAGTAGCTCAGGTGTACCAAATAACGTCTATGGCTGGGGCCGCATCCAAGCCTACGAGTCGGTCCAGGAAGCGCTCGGTACGCCGCCGCCCCCGCCGCCGCCCCCGCCGGACACCCCTCCCGCAGCGCCTAGCGACCTGAATGCCTCGACCGTCTCCGGTAGCCAGATCAATCTAGCATGGACCGATAACGCGACGAATGAAGAAGGCTTTAGAATCGAGCGTTGCACGGGCTTTGGCTGTTCCAACTTCTCGGAGGTCGCGTCGGTTGGCGCTAATGCGACAAGCTACAGCGATACTGGCCTGAGTTCACGTACTATTTACAGCTACCGTGTTCGCGCCTACAACGCCAGTGGCAACTCTGACTACTCGAATACGGCGCTCGCACGCACTCGCCGCTAACGACACAGATCGAGATCTGCCCCCTCACGTAGATTGGGAGCGAGGGGGCAGCCGACACCCCGACAACCGATAGACCAAATAGCGAGATGTCACCTGCCGGCCCGCAATGGTACGCTGATACCGCCGATGGACGCTGATCAGCGCAGATCGAACCTGCCAACATTCCAACCCGCTAACATAACTCAATCCACCACGACTGTGCCTGGCTTGTGCTCTTTGCCCTCGATCGTGATCCGATCAGGAATGAACTGGCGGATGATCTGCGCATTGGTAAGCAGGTGTTGGGTGACACAACTGGTGTGGAATGCAGACCGACCAGGCGTCAGGGCCATCGGCAGAAGGAGTTGGTCGGCCAGGTGGGGGTCGACCGGTGCGCCGTGCCTGTGATGCGTCAGCAAGTCGCGACACGCTTCTTCGGCGACTCTCTCCGCCGGCTTGCCCCGTTCGCCCAGGGCCGAGAACCCGGCCACCGCCTCGCCATATTCGGCAACCAGGCAGAGACTCACTCCACGCCCAGAACCAGGCACGGAACGAAACGTCACCTCGATATTCGACGTTGTCTTGGCGAGTGTATCACGAACTCGTTTGACCATTCGTCGGGCAATCTCCTCTGCCAAATTGCAGACCAAGGCGACGCCCCGAACTCGCTGTAGTTCGCCCCGCTCCATCAGCAGCAGTGGCGTAGAACCTTGGCCGCTTATCGGCGCCTCGTTTATCTCCGCCGATTGATTTGATTTGTCCAAGAGTCCTGACAGGCCAGCAGTCCTGCCTATACCCGCAATGTCTGCGGTAATCCGCCCGCCCCCCATCGGGTAGAACCCGGCTGCGTCGAGATTACATGCAATGTCGATGCCTATACGCGCCAGGGTGGCGAGATAGACCTGGGTCAGATAGTCAAACGACGGGCTCCACGCCACATGCGTCCCGCCCTTGAGAACGATATGGCTTGAGGCTGGTGTAAACAAGAGTGGGAACAGCACGGCTTGGAAGATCAGCGTCACCGAACCGGCGCTACCGCCACGTGCCGCCGCGGTGACATCGAAGACGTAATGATCGGCGCGGGGTGGCGACTGGGGGTGAAATACGAGCTCCGTCGAGCCGATGCTAGCGCCGCGCAGATCGGCGGCGCAGATGGAGGCGAGCGCGCGCACCACAGTGAGATGCTGCGGGGCAAGGCCAGGGTTGCGACGTCCTGCGCGAATGCGAGAAATGCGGGTTGGCTGGCCAGTAAGGGCGGCAAGCGCAAGAGCAGTGCGAAGCACCTGCCCACCGCCCTCACCATGTGATCCGTCGATATCAATCATTGTTGTCCTCCGAGTTTGGATTGTACCATACTCCAACTCGGGGGCAGATATTATCGACAATGTATCCTGTAGCGTTTTCCGCCGGATCTTAATCGCTGTTGCTGCCGCTGTCTCCGCCGCCGCTATCGCTGGCGGAAGAGTCCCACCCGCCGCCGCCTATACTGCTCCACCCGCCGCCGCCTATACTGCCCCACCCGCCGCTGTCATTATCGGAAGAGCCCCTGCCACCACCACCGCTCCATCCACTCGATGTGTGGCGAGAGTCGTCACTATCACTGCTGCTCATGAATGAACTGGACGTGTAATTGTAATCATCAAACGACGACGTTTTGGAACGGCGGTGAAAGTGAGAAGAGCCTCTTGTGCGTTTGAAGCGAATCATCATGTTCAGGGCTACAATCACCAGTATAATTCCCGTGATTATGATGAAGAACATGAACGATGGGCTCATACATTACCGCCTTTCGTCGTAGGGTTCGTGTCCATCAGATTGGAGCGTCTATGCTGACCTCGTGTACAGAACCCAATCGTTTGAGATGATCTTGATTCTGGTAGCTCCTTAAAAGTATTTACACTCCCTTTCACATCACCCGCGGTGCGCCTCCAAGCAGACCACCCCATGCGGCCCAACGACCGCATCGTGAACAATGTCTGCCGGCAGGTCAAGGCGGTCGCCCGCAGCAAGTTGAACATTCTCGCCGCGCTCGGGCAACCCGAAGGTGATCGAACCGCTGACCACGTAGATCACTTTGTGGTAGGAATGAGTGTGAGCGGCATACACATCGCCTGGGCCGTTCGACCAGCTATAGGGGCGAAGTCCTTCGTCGGCTAGCATGCGGCGGATCTGCGCTTCGTCCGGCGTCGTGTCGTCCGCCCAGCGCTCAACTCCAACCTCACTGTGGGTCATCTTTGGATCTCCTCATGCAATAAAAAGCTGATAAACACAACTCCAAGATCTACGCAGATCTGTTACCCCACTTGTGCGATGATCTCCGCGAGTGGAAGCGCATCTAGTCTAGGCAACACCAGGCTGGCGGGAGGCAGCGTGATTTGACGAGTGATGGGGCCGGGCACGGCGACACAGCGCATACCGGCGGCATCGGCGGCCAGAATGCCATTGGGCGAGTCCTCGAAGACCAGGCACTGCGCTGGGGCGACATGTAGACACGCCGCCGCGCGGAGGAATAGGTCGGGGGCGGGTTTGGTCTGTGCCACATCATCAGCAGTGCGCACACAGACGAAGCGCTCGAAGATGGCATGGCGGCGCAGCCAGCCCTCGACCCAAGCCCGGCTGCTGCTGGAAGCGACAGCGCAGGGCAGGCCCAACTCCGCCGCCTGGTCGAGGATGGCCTGAACGCCCGGCAGCAGCGGCTGGCCAACGCTCAGATCGCGCTTCAGCGCCTGCCGCCGTTCCTGAAGCGCTTCCTGGTCGAGCGGATGGTCTGGTCCGAGAAGTTCGGCCAGGTGGCTGGCGGCGTCGAAGCCCTGGTTGGAGCCCAAAGCATCCTTCCACAGTTCGAGTGGAAGCTCCAGGCCGTACTCGGCATAGATCACCCGCCAACTCTCGAAGGCAGGCGTCTCGGTGTCGATAATCAGACCATCGAAGTCGAAGATAAGCGCAGTGATCATGAGCGTGACAACACAAAGCGGTGACAACGTGAAGGAACAGCCGGGCAAACGAAGGACAAGGTCAAAGCATAGAGTTCACAAATCACTATGTCACCTTGTCGAATTCTTCCACCCCTACTTCAATGTATTGGATTTGCCCATCGAGAAGATGAACGATTCTATCGGCGTAACGGGCCACATTCATATCATGGGTGACTAGGAGCAGGGTTAGGCCCTCGTCGCGGATCAGGCGCTGGAGTAGGCCCATCAACTCGCGCCCAGTCTTGCTGTCAAGATTGCCGGTTGGCTCGTCGGCAAGAATGAGCCGCGGATGATTCGCCAGGGCGCGCGCGATGGCGACACGTTGCTGCTCACCGCCGCTCAACTCGGCGGGGCGGTGATGTGCGCGGGCGCGTAACCCCAGATGCTCCAATAGGGTCAGCGCGCGTTCACGCCGGTCACGCGGCGCTACCCGCGCCAGCATCAGCGGCACCTCGACATTTTCGACGGCGCTTTTGATGGGGAGCAGGTTGAAGTTCTGGAAGACGAAGCCCAGCGTGTTGCAGCGGTAGGCGACGAGTTGTTTGTCGTTGCTGCGGCCCAGTTCCATACCGTTGACCCAGATCTCGCCGGCGGTTGGGCGCACCAACCCGCCAACCAGATGCAGGAGAGTGGATTTGCCGCTACCGCTCGGCCCTACCAGGGCGACAAACTCGCCGCGCTGTATTTCAAGATCAATGCCGCGCAATGCATCAACTGCGGTCTTGCCCATCTGGTAGCGCCGGGCGAGTGCGACTGCACGAATAAGAGGTGTAGAGTTTGTCATGTTTGGAGCGATGCAAAACGAAAGACCAACAACTGGGAACATTATACCCTGTTGTTGGTCTTTCGGGGTCGATTCAAGATAAGCATATCACAGCAAAGTTGCTCGATCATATGCCGATAACAGCAGGCAGGTATCGTTGTTTGTCCTTATAAGCCGCGTCATCGGCATTCCATTCGGATAAACGTAACGCAGCCTAGCGCAGTGACTCGGCGACGGCCAGCGCATCATCGGCGCTCAGCGTGCCCGCGATGATGATCCGTGTGCCGTTCTCCTCCCAGCGCAGGAAACTGCCTTGCTCGCTAGCGCCGCCGGTGATCAGCGTTGCTGCGTGACCACGCACGTCGACTTCCTGCACAACACTGCCGGCCGGAGGCTGGCGGTCATCGCCGGCTTTCTCACTGCTCTGCACCACGCTAAAGGTCTCGCTCCCGCTGGCATAGTTCTGGATCACTGTGTGCGCGCCAATAAGTCGCACCTCGACCAGAGCGGCATCGCCGGGGAGCGTTTCAGGGACGAGCAACGGGAAGTCCATCGCTGCACGAGCTTCATCTAGCGTGGCTGCGCGGGGCTGCATCTCAGCAGTCAGATCGGCGGCCTGAACGACTTCCGCGCCCGTTGGCGGGGTAAAGGTGAACAATTCATCACTGAGGCCGGTATTCATTTCGATTGAGCGGACTTCGACTGTGCCCTGGCCCATATCGCTGGCGTCAATATCAAGCTTCAGCGGGATGGCGCGCTCCTGGTCAACCCACATGGTCGCCTCGACGATCCCGGCAAGTTGGAGTTGCTGCTCGGTTTCGGTCTTGGGCGTTACATTCAGTTTCCAAGCGCCTTGGCCAGCGATTTGTTCTTCGCCCAGCACCTCGATGTTAACTGCTTCTAAACCCTGGGCAATCATGTCTTGCAGCGCCTCAGTTGCGCCGACTGGGTCGGTCAGCGACTGGTCGGGCATATCCGCGCGCGTGCCGGTCAGCACCTTGTTCTCCGATGGGTTATAGAGCCAGAAGGTGTCACCGTCGCTGACCAGCAGGGTGTCTTGTAAATCGGATTCGGTCGCTTCGACCACGACCGCACGGATTTTGTTGATCGGCTCGCCATTGGCGTCGGTGCGATCCGTCTTCTTCATCCAGCCTTCAACGGTCAGGCTGCCATTTTTCTGGTCGGTAACGAAATCGAAGGCGACTGTAGTATGAACATCATCCATCGAGTCACGGGTTGTTTCCATACGCTCGACGATCTCTTCGGCTGTCATTGGTTGCTGGCCGCATGCCGCCAAAACAAGCGCACCCGCAAGCAGCCAGGTCAGCGACATAAAACGAAATCGCATAATTGTCTCTCCTTTGTTGTATTTAGCAATTGAAGCTTTTAGAGATGTTCGCTTCTTCTCTGACCTTCAGTATAACAACAACTCGTTGCAATTGCAGGCAATAGTAGCGACACGGCCGTGAACAGGATGTTAACGATTGTGATCGCAAGATCGGTCGAAAGTCTGAGGGAATGCGTCTTGACCGGTACACAGCGATATGTTATCGTAACGATAAGTTCAACGCTATTGTGTGAATACTCCTATGTATTTGGACAAGCCTCCTATCTTTTAGTGTGGTCCTGATGGTGCCAAACAATAACAATTTGTTTCGCTGTAACCGGGAATTCTATTGGATTCCTTGGTTCAACCATCGCCTACGGCCATACTGCGCTCTTTCTCCTTCACTGTAAACATTTTCTATATAACGCATTTGTGGTTGTGGGCGCCAAGGTGAAGCCTCGCGATTCTGTCCCCGTACCAACCGCAATGGCTCGCGGGGCTCAACGCCGCAAGGCCGGATTTTCACATGCCTACGCGCCGTCAAAAGCAGAGCGTGTATCTAAAGATAAGGAGCCACACGTGAATTCACGGCGAAAACAAGATCGTCGTAGCTCAGCCCGCACCAGTTGGAATCCTCTTGCTGAGTGGTACGCTGGTTGGGTTGGCAAACACGGCAGCAAACATCATTGTCATTCGGCTATCCCCGCTGTTCTGGACCTTCTTAAGCCGCAGCGGGGCGAGCAGATCCTCGATATCGGCGCGGGCACGGGTGTGCTCGCGCCCCACCTCATCGCCGCCGGTGCGCACTACACGGGCATTGATATTAGTGAGCGCATGATCGATTTTGCTCGTACATTCCATCCCCAAGGCCGCTTCATTGTTGGAAATGCGCGTGATCTTGCCGCCTTGCCCGCCTTCCGCGCGGGAATGTTTGATGCCGCTGTCTTTCTGTTGAGCATTCAAGATATGGAACCCCTTGACTCGGTGCTTGCCGCCGCGGCTTGGGCGCTGCGGCCCGCAGGACGAGTCGTCCTGCTATTGACTCACCCCTGCTTTCGCGTGCCGCGCCAGAGCGGATGGGGCTGGGATGCAGATCGTAAGCTCCAGTATCGCCGGGTGGACCGCTACCTCAGCCCGTTGCCGGTGCCGATGAAAGCCTATCCCGGCAATCGGCAAGGCGTGACGCTGAGCTTCCATCGTCCGCTTGCTACGTATGTCAATGGTTTGGCAGCACAGGGCCTGCTGCTCGACCAGATAGCGGAGATTATCACCTATCAGGCTCAGGCAACCGGACCGCGCGCCAGTGCCGAAACGCTGGCGCGCCAAGAGTTTCCGCTTTTTCTAGGGTTACGGGCCAGGAAAGTGGAAGTGAGAGACTAGAACTGCTCACCAGGCATTCGTGAAAGCGTTGTCGCCGCACGGATGCCTGGATCTGAGGCCTTCGCATCATCGCCGCACAACGCCATCCAAGAATGGCCGATCGTGTCGGGTTATTTTATTGGCTATGAGCTACCTTCACAGCGGCATAATTGCAGCGAAGGTGCAAATGAATCAGTGCAAGCGCTCCGGGTGAAACCCAGACCTATATTCTGCGCGGCGTCGACATCGAACAGGATGCCGCAAAGCTCGCCAAGATGTGGAATGACAGCGATGACCAGTGGTCCGGCGCCGTCACGAATGGCGTGCCAATGACGGCTGCCGCAGCCCACAAGTGGTTCGAACAGCAAAAATGTATCGATGCGCTTGTCTGGGACAATGGTGATGACATTGCCGGTTACTGCTCGTTCTGGGCCAAACCCGACGAAGTGGATGTAACCTATATTGCCGAAATCAATGTAGCGCCCGCCTATCAAGGCCAAAGCTGAGCGGGGAAGTTACTGGTTCACTCAATCGAACGAGCTGCCGCAATGGGCTTATCGCGTCTCGATTTAAACACCTGGAGCGGCAACCTTAAAGCGGCGCCACTCTACAAGAAATGTGGCTTCTGTTGGGCGCCTGGCGCCAGCGTCACCATGTACAATTTCATGCCCGCTATCCTGGCCTTGCCCTGTGCGCAGGCGTTCTTTGCTCAACACAACTGGTTATCGTGCGTTCAAGCGAACCCTGACCCAGGCCGAGGGCGATGAACGCAGGGAAGGCATGGGCGTCTTCACCCACCAGTTCGAGGCAGACGACAACCAACTGACTGTTTGGGTTGATCGCGAGGCGCGGCGCATTACCGCAGTGGAGACAGCAACCTTCTTCGCTGCTGCGATTATGACTGACCAAGAACCGCCGCATGGTCTGGCGACGATCATGCGCTGGAAGCTCGCCAACAAGCGTGATCAGCCGATGCACATTGCACTTCTGGCCAGTGGAACCGTCGACCTGAAGCTCGATCATCAGACCACGCTGCAACTCGCGCCTGGCGAAAGCGTCGAGATCGAAGCCGAGGTGAGAGTTGCCGCGCAGATGGCTGCTATCGACGCCGCAAAGCCCGCGCCAACGCTGCGTTCGCTCTTCTTGATCGATGGGACGCCACTGGAGTTGCACACTGGCGTGCGGCCTCGTTCGGCCATCGAGGTCAGCGCCGACCCAGAATACCTGACCCTGATACCTGGCGTATCTCAGACGATCCATCTCCAATTGCGCAGCAACCTATCCGAAACAACCTCGGCAACTGTGTGCCTCAACCCAGAGCGCGGGCTGAGCGTTGACTGGACCCAACAACAGATACAGCTCGATATACGCGGGTTTGCGAGTTTGCCTGTCGCCGTGCAAGCTGATCTGCGAGGCGTCTTGACCCTCCCTGTCGCCACCAGCCTGGAGTGCGCGGGCGAGCGTATCCACCTGCCAACCATATCGTTGCCCATCTTTGCTCGACCGCTGGGTGATGTTTTAGCCCAACATAGCGGCGACAAACTGCGGATCGAAAATGAGCATCTACGGCTCATCATCAGTCAGGAAGGCGGAAAAGCTGAGATCTACCGCATGGGAACCGACAAGTATTTGGCGGAATATGCTGGCTATGCCGCACCGCCAGCCCGGCCAAATGAGTTTCGCAACGGCAGATTCGATCTGACCTTGGAGCAGCAGGACGGCCAGTTTATCGCTGTAGCCACGATGGCTTCGCAAGAGTTTCCAGGCTTCGTCTTGCACAAACGCTTTACTGCCAACGCCGGCCCGGCCATTCACATTGCATACGAATTCGAGAATCAAGGCGTGGAACAATATATTCGCCAAATCTATCAGTGGCTTCAGGGCGACCCGGAAATCGGCATGCTGACGTTGCCGCTGGCTGCCGGTCTGGGCCGTGGCTTGTGGGAAGTTTTCCCTGGCCTATCAGACGATGAATTCGAGCAGGCGACAAACTACGCCGAGCGCTGGGCCGCCCTGGAGTTCCCGGCGACGACGTTAGGTATTTTGTGGCCGCCGATATAGAGCGGATCATGATTGGGTGGGGCATTCTACAGTCGCGGATGTATGATTGCCCGCCGCAATCACGAGCGTATCACGGCGCCATGCATATCTATGTCGGCACAGGTGATTGGCGCACCGTTCAGCAACTTTGGCGCCGATTGATTGATTGCAGCGTACAAGAAGACCAGCAACCGGCAGCCCCTGCTGCGCCACTATCTGTGCGGATCGAACCGGCGCTTGTCATTGCCGCCGACGCGACAGCGCAGGTAACGTTGCTCGTCAAGCATCTGCGAGCAAGACGGGTCGATGGCAGGGTACATCTGGAACTACCGTCAGGCTGGCAGACCAATGTTACCGAGCTTGCCTTCAACGCGGTCAACTGGCAGCATCCTGATCACAGCACGGTTTGTTTCACGACGACAGCGCAGCCTGGCGCATACACGGGGCGACTTGCGCTTCGCTCTGCCGAATTAGATGCCGATATCGATCTACCGCTTATTCGGCTGGGCGATGACCGATCCATCGGTGTGCGCGAAACGGCGCACGGCGAGCAGCCGATCCTGACGATTGACAACGGGCCGATCGAAATCGATGTAACGCCTGGTTTTGCAGGCACGGTCAGCGCCATACGCGAGAGTAGCGTCAATCATCTCCGCTCGCCCTTCCCCAAAGTTACGACGCTGGGCTGGCTGAGTCCTTGGTACGGCGGACTTATGCCTGTACTAACGCTTCCCGATACGTATAATTTTCCTAGCATATTGGGAAAAGCAACCTTTTGCAGCGAGTTGATCGACTGCGAGGATAGCCAGGGCATTGTATGGCAAGGCGTGCGTCAACGCGCCACCTTGAGCGATCCAGCCTTGCGTGATCTGACACTGGAGCTCGATACACTGACAGTTGGCGGCAGTCCAGTGGTCAAGTTGGTGCTGCGCTTGATCAACGCTACGTCGGTGACACGCCGCTTGGGAAAAACCGGCTGAATACTGTTCGCCCAACCCGATGACAGTTTTGCCCAAACCACAGTTTGGAGGCCAGATCAACAGATTAGAGCCACCGAACGGCTTATCTGGCTCAAAACAGGGGCCTGGTCTGCGGCGCAGAATCCGGAAAGCAAGCGGGTGATCGGGATAATATCACCGCAAGGGAAAGCCGGGATAATGGGCTGGAGCGCTGAAGGCAATTACTTGGCGCTGTTGGACGAGCCGAAGATACCAGGAAATAGTGCATTTGAGCTTGTCGGCTACCTAGCTCTCGCCACAGACCTGGACGAGACTCGTCATTATGCAACGATTGGCAGAACGTTAGAACGTTGAATGCTCCTCAATGTATCAACGTTCTAACCTGTCAGCGTGCCAACCTGTCAACGTACATACAAGCAGCGAGCGCCAGGGATGGACTAAAATCCAACCCCGGCGCTTACTTTTTGCTTGTTTATATTCTGGTCTATTTGAGCCGCACCGTCTCGCCCGTGGCCGCCTGATCATCTTCGACGATCGTTACTTTTGTTGGCTTCGGAGTTTCATAGGTTGGGGCGTTGTCGGTTGTGATGTTGCTCATTGCAGTGCTCGCGTTGTTTCGACGGTTCAGAAACTGGCTCAACAGCGCCTGCACCCGGCTATCAACCTGAGCCTCGTGGCCGCGCAACAACAGGCTGGCGCCGGCCAGCAGAAGCAAACCGGGGAAGAAGAAGAACTTGAGCATAGACAGTACCGCTAGTCCAATCCCCCACAGCCCCAACTGGATCGCCTCATTAACCTGACCCATTCGACGGCGCTGCAAATAGAGGTATACGCCGCCGCCGCCTAGCAATAAGACTGGGAGCAGCCACCAGAGCCGCAACAACGCGAATACACCAAGCGCAATCAAGGCAAGACCAACATATTTAGTCTGCTGACGATTGAAGTTCATCATCATCTCCTGTTCATTTTCATCTTACGCTCGCTGCGCAAGTTCATTTCTTGTCTGCCAATAATACGATGAAAACAATCGAAGTGTTGCACCGTTATGAATGAAGGACTGGCGAGTAGACTCGTGGGATGAGGGTAAAGCCATTCTTGTGGTATCATCTACGTGATCCATTGTTTGCATAAAGGGTGTATATGCTGCCTGTTCCCGTTGGAGCAGCGCGGCTAGGTATTCTTCGTAGTACGCAGGAGTCGCTGATGAGCACCTTTCTCGCTGCCGAGCGCGTGCGCGGCTTTGGAACCTCTATTTTCACAGAAATGAGCGCCCTTGCGGTAGAGCATAGAGCGGTCAATCTAGGTCAAGGCTTTCCTGATTTCGCTGGACCAGCCTGGATCAAGCAGGCCGCTACGGAAGCCATCGCCGCAGACCTGAATCAGTATGCACCGGCAACGGGCTTACCTCGTCTGCGTGCTGCAATTGCTGCAACCTGGGCGCGCAACAGCTGGCGCGACATTGACCCAAGTAGCGAAGTTACGGTAACTAGCGGCGCTACGGAAGCGCTCTTCGGCGCAATCATGGCTTTTGTCAACCCTAGCGACGAAGTCATCTGCTTCGAGCCTTTCTATGACGCCTATCTGCCTGACATCATTATGGCCGGCGGTGTGCCCCGTGTCATTCGGCTTTATCCACCCATGCCCGCTGATAACGAGCGCCGCGCTGCGACTGCGCAGTGGAGATTCGATCCTGACGAGTTGGCTGCCGCTTTCACGCCGCGTACGCGAATCTTCTTGCTCAACACGCCGCACAACCCGACCGGCAAAGTCTTCACCCGCACTGAGTTGGAACAGATCGCCGCGCTTTGCCAGCAACACAATGTCATTGCTGTCACCGACGAGGTCTACGACCAACTCGTTTATGATGGCGCAGTCCACATCCCGCTTGCTACCCTGCCAGGCATGTGGGAACGCACTTTGACGATCAACAGTACTGGTAAGACCTTCAGCCTAACCGGTTGGAAAATCGGCTATGTTGTCGCTGCGCCTCATCTGAGCCAGGCACTACGCCAAGCCCATCAATGGATCACATTCGCTACTGCCACGCCGCTCCAGCAGGCCGCTGCCGTTGCATTGGAATTGGCCCCGGAGAATGGATACTATGCCGAACTGCGCGCCGCCTATCTAGAACGGCGCGATCGCCTCGATCAAGTGCTGCACCGAGCCGGTTTCACAACCCTACCAGTAGAAGGCAGCTATTTCATTATGGCCGATATTAGCAATACCGGCTTCGCAAGCGATGCCGACTTTTGTCGCTGGCTGACGCGCGACGTTGGCGTGGCAGCGATACCGCCTTCATCGTTTTACGCCAACCAGCGTGATGTGCCGCTCCTCGCTCGATTCTGTTTTGCGAAGAAGCTAGAGACGATACAAGCTGCCGCTGAGCGTTTGGCAGGCATAGACCGAAATCGCCTGGGTTAGTGACAGAGTGGAGAGTGTAAGGCTACGGGGATGTTTGTCCGGTAATCAGGCGTTATGCAAAGGGGTATGCCGCAGACATGAAATGGGCAGTCTAGCGCTGATTTATCGGCTCTTCTCAGGTCAGAACGAGATCTTGCGCCAGCGCATGGCAATACTCTCGAGCAGGCCAACCGCTGCGAGTGTGGTAATGGTGAAACTGCCGCCATATGAAATAAATGGGAGCGGAATACCCGTTACAGGCATAAGACCCATCGCCATTCCCACATTGACCAAGGTGTGAGATAGGATCATCCCGAATACACCCAGTGCGATAAGGCGTCCGAATGCATCGCGCGCACGGGCAGCAATCGAAAGCGCTATCCAGAGCACAAAGGCTTGAAACATCAACAATACAGTGCCGCCGGCAAACCCTAATTCTTCTCCAACGACGGCAAAGATGAAATCAGAGTATTGGACTGGCACGTAGTTGTTCTGGCTGAACACGCCGTTGGTCCATCCGGCGCCAAACAGACCGCCTGCGCTGATGGCATTGAGCGACTGTTGAATGTTGTAACTCTCATCGGGATCGGCCCTCGATGGATCGGTTAGCATCCAGTAAAATGTTAGGATACGTGATTGTTGTTCTGAATTGAGCACTTTTTCCCAGCCAACATACCCGACCGGGATCGCAAGCAGCGCCAGAATCAGCAATTGCTGCCAGCGAATGCCAGCCCCCAAGGCCATCACCATCCAGATCATGCCGAAGACGATAGCGGTGCCAAAGTCGGGCTGGATCAGAACCAAGAGCATTGGAATTGCGGCTAGCGCTAGGCCGCCAAGCTGAACTAGCCAGCGTTCACGTTGATCTTCAAGCTGTGACCAGTAGGCTGCAAGCGCAATAATAACCAATAATTTACCCAGTTCAGCCGGTTGAATCGTACGGGTGCCTAGCGCTAACCAACTTTGGGCGCCCTCGGTGACTCGGCCAGCAACCAACACAATGCCCAATACAGCAACTGCGCCGATATAGAGAAAGTGGGATAGACTGGCGAACAATCGATAGTCCAGCAGCGTCATTACGACGAGCGCGACTAATCCAACCACAATATTGGTGATGTGGCGGGGAAATAAAATGCTGAGCGGCCTGCCATAATCCGTCAGGGCATTCAGCGTCGCACTATACACACTTAATAGGCTGATACAGAGTAACGCCAATACGCAGCCAAGCAGAGGGGAATTGAATTCACGCCAGAGCCGTTGTTCCATATTCGATGTGCGCTATGAGCGCCTACAACCTCACTCGATAGAGCTCGATAATCTGAACGTCTATTATCCAAAATTGACTGGACGGTCTACAGCGGCGGCAACGCGGGCCACTTGTTGTATCATAGTCACAAAGCGTTCTGGCACCAACGCCTGCTCACCGTCACACATGGCGTATGCCGGATCGTGGTGGACCTCGACGATGAGCCCATCAGCGCCTGCTGCAACGGCGGCGCGAGCCATGGGCGTAATCCACTCCCATCGTCCGCTGGCGTGTGATGGATCGACAATTACCGGCAAATGTGACAACTGCTTGATAGCCGGTATTGCGCTGAGATCGAGGGTGAAGCGTGCAGTGGTGTCAAATGAGCGGATGCCACGCTCACACAGCACGACATTTGAATTGCCCTCATTGAGAA
>JAKSDJ010000905.1 GCA_022360155.1 Chloroflexales bacterium
CGCTGGTTCATCATCTGCAATCTGAATATCTACTCCCAGCGGGAGTTCAAGCAATATCCCATCACGCCGGCTGTGGCGGTGTTCAAGGGAGTCGTCATCCCCAATCCGGGGGCGCGCAGCTTGCGCAGTTGGCGGCTGTACGAGTCAGAGCGCCTGCCGCCGCAGGTCGTGTTCGAAATCAGCTCCAAGGAGACCTGGCGCGACGATCTCAAGGAGAAACCAGATCAATACGCCAAGCTTGGCGTGCAAGAGTACTATGCGTACGACCCGAACGACCCGCCATACTGGCCCAAAGCGCAAGGCCGGCTGCGCGGCTGGCGGCGGGACGGCGCGCGCATGGTCGAGCAAGCGCGCGACGCGCAGGACCGGCTGTGGAGCGCGGAGTTGGCCAGTTGGCTCGCGCCGGATGGGGCGCTGCTGCGACTGTACGACTCAGACGGTCACCTCCGCCTGACCGAGGGCGAGGCCGAGCGCGCCGCCAAAGAGGCCGAGCGCGCCGCCAAAGAACGCGCCTGGGCGAAGTTGCGCGCGCTTGGCATCGACCCGGACGAGCTGTAACCTTATCCTGACCCGGCTCAGGGAGAGAAATGTCATGCTCTCCCCTCTTTATGCGATGGCCTTTGGCGCCAGCTAGTCGACTTCCATTGCCATAGCCATAATCTTGCTCACGGTGCGCCAGTTTCGCGCTGTTACAGCTACACCCAACACTTTCTCCACTTTCTCGGCCAGTTTGGAGCGCCCAATCCCGTCCGGGGCGTGCAGATAGAATACTTTGTTGATGAGCAGGTAACGTTCACTCTCGGCTTTGATACGTGCGAGCGCTTCCAAATCCGGATTCGGCGGAACGGCATCCAAGAAAAAAAGGTGCAGCGTTTTTGGTTCGCGCTCGCCTTCCGGAAAGGGGTTTGCGGCAATGGCGGCTTGGAACTCTTGGAGATCAAGGAGGAGTACGTGCGGCGTAAAACCGTGGCTTTTACCAATGGCTGCGCTTATGTCTTGCGGCAGTTGTTTGATGTCTTGGTTCTCGGTTTGAAAAACGACGTTGCCGCTTTGGGTATAGGTTTTGATCTTGCTCAAGCCTAAACCCTCGATCACCCCAACAAACTCCCACATGGGCAGGATGTTGTTACCGCCAACGTTAATGCCTCTTAGCAGGGCGATGAATGTGTTCATAATAACGTCCTCAAGCGGATGACCCGAGGAACGGAGGAGTAGAGGGCACGGGGAATGGAGGAGGCGAGGAACTTGCGCACAGTCTCACCACCTCATCCCCGCGTACGCAGGGACCATCGCCTCACCGCCTCGTCTATCCCCCAGCCATCGCGCCCACGATCAGGAAAGGTTCTGCGCCGCTTGCGACTGCGTCGGACAATGGCACATCCGGCGACTCGTGCGACAAATCCTCCTCGCAGGCGAAAAAGCGAATGAACGGTCGCCGTTGCTGGGTGACATGGTCGCGGATCGTCCCGCGCAGCATCGGGTATTGCGCCTCCAGCGCGTCCAGGACCGAACGCTGGGTGACCGGCCCCGCGATCTCGAGTTCGACCGTGCCGTTGACGCGCGCCAGCGTGCGCAGATGCGCCGGCAGCACAACCTGGATCATGGCAGCACCTGGACTTCGACCGATAGCACTGCCGGCAGATCACTGACGATGGGCGCCCAGTTGTCGCCCGCATCAGCTGATACGTAGACCTGCCCGCCAGTCGTGCCGAAATAAACGCCGCACGAGTCGAGCGTATCGACGGCCATAGCGCTGCGCAGCACGTTGACATAACAGTTGCTCTGCGGCAGCCCATTGGTCAGCGCCTCCCACTCGTTCCCACCTGTCCGGCTGCGGTAGACGCGCAGCTTCCCATCGGGCGGATAATGCTCCGAGTCGCTCTTAATCGGCACAACATAGATGGTCTCCGGCTCGTGGGCATGCACGGCGATCGGGAAGCCAAAGTCACTTGGCAAGTTCCCGCTGACCTCGTGCCACATCTCACCGGCGTCGTCGCTGCGCATAATGTCCCAGTGCTTCTGCATAAAGAGCACGTTGGAGCGCGACGGATGCCGGGCAATGCTGTGAACGCAATGACCCACTTCGGCTTGCGGCTCGGGAATGCCCTCGGATTTTAGACCGCGGTTGATTGGCTTCCACGTCTGGCCGCCATCGTCGGTGCGAAACGCGCCCGCGGCTGAGATGGCGACAACGATCCGGTTCGGGTCGCTCGGATCGAGAAGGATAGTGTGCAGGCACATGCCGCCGGCACCCGGCTGCCAGAGATGCCCTTTGGCCTCGCGCAGATCGGGCAGCTCTTGCCAGGTCTTCCCGCCATCGCTCGTACGGAACAGGGCGGCGTCTTCCACCCCGGCGTAGACCGTATCCGGATCGTTCGGCGCCGGTTCGAGGTACCAGACCCGCGTGAACTCCCAGGGATGCTGGGTGCCGTCGTACCACTGGTGCGTGCCGGGGGTTCCCGCGTAGACGAATTCGTTGCCCACCGGCTCCCACGTCTGGCCGCCATCGTCGGAGCGCTGGATCGTCTGACCAAACCAGCCGCCGGATTGCGACGCATAGAGCCGATTGGGATCGGCGGGCGACCCCTTGAGGTGGTACATTTCCCAGCCGCCAAAGAGCAGTCCGCTGACGTCCCACTGGGCGCGCTTTTCGTCCGAGGTCAGAATGAATGCGCCTTTTCGGGTGCCAACCAATACGCGTACTCCACTCATAGCATCCTCCTTTGTGAGTTGTGTGTGGATTGTTTCAACGAACTACCCCAAGCCGTCCCGAGATCGTATGGTTGTTTCTTTCAAATAAAAGACCTTGTTTGAAACGCTGCCATACTGGCGGTTGGACGATCGAAAGACCTTGGGACTCCGCTGCTATCCTTGCGTGTATCATTCCGTGCGCCCAAGCCCGTGACAGACCTTCCTGCCGGAGGCGAATCAGATTGCATCCGGATGCAGAGTGAAGTATAGCAAAACCGAACGAATGTGTCAATTCGACGTGGCAGCCCGGCGCTTCCTCCCACCCATAAACGGTGTGGGCTTCCGCGCCTATGGTATGCCCTACCAGCGACAAGTGAGATTCTTGTGACTCGTAGCGCGTAAGTCCTGTCAAATAAGACCTTTCAGGTCTTGCATAGATGCGATGGGAAGCCTTGCCCAAGACCCACAAGGTCTTTTATTGCGCTTATCTGAAAATAGTACCCGTAGCTCGCAGCCGCAATAACCGTGCCCAGATCGTTGGTCTGGTCGCTTCGGAGCGACTGTTCCCTGTGGCGCCGAGAGTGGCGCCAGGTGTGGCATTTGTACCACCGAAGCTGTTTTTAATTTTATTATACTTCGCAGCATCCGCTGTAACAACTAACTAAAGTTAAGGAGGTGCTAAGCAACACCCCATTGATTATTTAATGTCGGTGACATCATCACTACACCATCGGCGGTCTGGTCTTGATAAAGGAGCCAAGGATACGGTAATCCAGGTACGTTTGTAACTGTAGGCAATGATTTGATCGTTGTTCTCTACGGCTTCTGCGGACAGCGAGAAGTCGAGAGCCTTGAACACGAATGAAGAAGGAACAAAGGATATGACAATTCGCGGAGGATTTATGCGGTTCGGCCTTGTTTTGGCCCTCCTGATTACGACGGTGGTGACGGTTGGTTTCTTCCCAACGGATGCAGCCAAAGCCCAGACGACTGAGCCAGCCCAGACAACTGCTGACTGTCCGCCCAATTCAGCCCCGGCCACTAACTACGGCTGGACTGTTGTGCATCGACCAGCAAGAAACGGCAAACAAATCCCGATTGCCAATGTAAAAATGCAAACCCGCTTCTGTGTTTCGAATGGGCAGATTGTTGGCCTAGCAGCCAGCCATCGCAACTCCGAGATCATACAGATCTGGGTGCTGAATCAACAACAGCGCTGGTGGAATGTCTCCAGCAGGAGCATCACTTGTGAATATTTGTCTAGCAGTAGGCGGATCCGATGCAATGGGACAGTTTCTATTGCGGCACGTTTCGGTGGCAGTGCAAGTATCGGAATCGGGTTAAGCGGGCCGTTATTACCGAATTTAAACGGCAGCTTCCAGACGAGCGGAACCATCACTATGGCAGCATTCACAGGTGATCGATATCCGCAAATTCTTTTTCAGGGTGCAGGGCCTGGTCGTTCTGCGCAGTACCATGCAACCGGCGTTTTCCGCTCCGGAAGCTGGGTTGACGTCAACTCTCGGAGCAACGGCCCACTCTGTCCGTCATTCGCACAAGGGTGCTAAGCGCTAATCACAATAATACCAGAACCTATCCCTCTGTATAGTCAAACATACCAGGACGGCATGCTCCATCCTGGTATGTTACCTTCCAAAGCCCCAACGCTTCCACTGCTCGTATTGTGAGTCCACCAGATCTGTACGCAATGAGTTAGATGCTATGCACCCCATGTGGCAGCAATAGTTGCTGCGGCCAGATCGTTCGCCTGGTTGCTTCAGAGTGACAATTTCCTGTGGCGTCAAGCGTGTCACCAAGTGTGGCGCTTCTGCCACCGAAGCAGTCTTTCTTTTTCCTATACTGTACAGCATCCACTACGACAATGAATCAACCAAGTTCCGCCAAGAGCATGGAACACGAATAGAACCCAACATTTGGAATGGATACATCGAAAGGAGAAAGCATGACATCATAAAAGCCTAAGGATTACTTAACAACGGTCCGCCTGAGACCCCTATCGCTACACTCTTGATGTTAATCATATAAAATAAGGAGAAACCCATGACCCGAGGTATCACACCCGTCACCTTCGTGAAAGCCTGTATTGTATTCATACTCTTCATCGCGAGCATGCTGCCCTTATCTGCGACGCCAACCCGAGCCACACCCGCCGAAGCCACCCCGCCCCCCAGCATTAGAACTATCTGTGCATCGACGCCGGTTCCCGCTGGCTGGGTTGTGATCAGCGTCAATCATAAGGCCCCCGGTTGCGCGCCCGCTGCGCAATACGTCATTATGCTTGTCGACGACAGCAAACCGCTCTTAAGCATGTGTTCGGTAACGCCCGTTCCCGAAGGCTGGACAATCGTCAACGTCACGAAGAACGCTCCTGGTTGTGCGCCCTTTGATCGATACATCATTCGCCGCGGATAACAGCCAACAATCAGCCCTATCACCAGATGGAGCAGCAAGAACCACGACAGGGGCCAATGACGGCCCCTGCAATCCTACTCGTGCGGTGCGGACGGGGTCGTTACTTGCAGACTCGACAAGTAAAGACATACGAGTTACCACTCCCTGAGCATTCCAAGCCTTCAATGTTACGATTGTACCCGTCTTTCCGTAACTTCAGGCTACAATCAGCGGCTGCCTCGAAGCAATTGTCGCCAAAACCTTTCTTGACGGTACAGTTCTCTGCGACACCAATGCTAGCGCCAATCATGCCCAACCTGTCATCACAAAATGGTTCGGTTATATTTGTCTCAGCAGTCGTGGATGCGTTTGCTGACGTAGCTGCAGCAGAAGTCGTAAAAGCGGCACGAATCGTAA
>JAKSDJ010000830.1 GCA_022360155.1 Chloroflexales bacterium
CTGCCGGTTCCCCAGACCCCTCTGCAGTCCCCCCTTGGTCCCCCGCACGCGGGGGAAGGGACGTGTTCGGCAGTGCGTGCGACTGGGGCGGATGCCTCCGCTGCGAGGGTTGGATGGGTGCAGGTGGGTATGGGCGGTTGGCAGCACGTGGCCATTTTGAGATGGGGCGATGGTCCCCGCGTACGCGGGGATGACGTGATGACGAAGCGATGACGCGATGATGCGACGACGCACAATAGACGGCCTTGCATTGGGCACCATGCGTGCGCTGCACCGGAAGGCGTGCGTTACGGTGCGTCCGAACCGCCACTGTCCCAACAGGCGGGGGTTCACGGGGGCGCGGTGACCCGTGCGGGGTGGCGGGGCTGGCCCCGCCCGCGGGTGCGTGGCGCGCCGCCCCGCGCGGGCGTCGGCATACCACAAACCGTGGCTGAAACAGATGTAGGCGTCGCAACGCCACAGCCCGCGGCTGAAACAGATGCGAGCGTCAGCATACCACGGGCTGTGGCTGAAGCAGATGCGGGCGTGGGCGCGCAGCCCTATCAAACCCACGCTACCTATCCAGATCGAGCGCCTTCGGCAACTGGATCAGGATGAACTCGTTGTTGTCGGGCACATCGGCGCGGCGCCCTGTGCTAAACGGATAGTTGTTGTCGTTGATCACCAGCAGTGTCCGATCGTCAACTGGATAGACGCTCTCGATCGTCACAAAGGGAAAGGTAAACACCGGCCCAAGGCCAATACTTCCTTCCTGCGGCTTGGTAATCCCCGTGCGGTCGGTAATTGCCAGCAAGTCGGCAACCAGCCTCTTGTTCAGCGTCCCATCGGCGCTAACATCGTTGAGGTTGACCAGGTAGATCTTCTTGAACTCGGCGGTTGCGCCTTGCCCGCTGTCGCGTTCGATCACCAGATACTCGGTGTCGTTGATGGCGCTCATATCGCCAATCGCGTGGCTCGCCG
The DNA here is from genome assembly GCA_022360155.1 of Chloroflexales bacterium. Classification (GTDB taxonomy): domain Bacteria; phylum Chloroflexota; class Chloroflexia; order Chloroflexales; family Chloroflexaceae; genus JAKSDJ01. The sequence continues at coordinate 961 of JAKSDJ010000830.1, forward strand.
ACTCCATCGCGTAGAACCAGTAGTTGCCGGTATATTGCTTACGTTCCAGATCGAACTCCTGGATCAGCAAGCGGTTCCGCATTGGGTCATCGAGCAATGCGCCCTCCAGCAATGGATAGAGCTTGGTGCCGCTTGTGTTCAGCGCCAGCCCTTCGAAGCCGCGGCTGCGCGGTAGGTTTGCCGCCGCGGTGCGGGCATCATTATCGGGCAAGGCAGCAAAATCTGGATGGTCGGGCGACTTCACGACATCCATCCCGCGCGCGTATGGCAGCAGCGCCGGCGGGATCGGCGTAGCATAAGGCGCTTCGAGCAACGTGCCCTCCATATCGGTGTGCAGCAGATATGGCCCGAACTCTTCGCCATACCAGAACGTGCCGTCAGGCGCCTGGCGAAACGACTCAAGGTCGAAGTCAGCGCCGGTTAAGGCTCGATCTCGGTTGCGATTGACGATTGGAAAGGGCACGAGACCGGCGGGATCGCTCAGTTCGGTGTGGCCGACAACCGTAACCTCGCCCGCATCAAAATCAGCATCGACTTCGTACCAACGCAGGCGGTAGTCGGCGCTATTGGCTTTAGCGCCGAAACCATTGTCCGACATCACAAGCCAATTGCCGTTCCATTTGGGTAACACCGCGCTGATCCCCTGCACCGGCTGGTTGGAAAATGGAACAGCGCGGCCATTGGTATTGCCAGTAATGGCAAAGCCCGACGGCGGGCCGGGGGCAAAGGTGTCGGCGGGCAGAACCGCCCGGCCTTTGAGTTCAACGTAGGGCGTTTCGTCGCTGGCATAGGCAGGGCGTGGGGATGGAGCGGCGAGGAGGATTGTGAGTGGAGTCAATAAGACAGCAAAGGCCAACAATGGGCGAGCAACATGTGCGATGCGCGTGTGAAGCATTCCGGGCTCCTTTTCTGGCTTCTGCGACAATCCCAAACCCGCTCGCCGCAACCGTGCGACGAGCGGCTACGAGCTAGAGTAACACGGTTTTGTTATCGCAATGTAAAGTGATGATAAAGATTGCATCAACGGTGATACCCAGCTCGTCGCGGGACGACAAAGCCCCCATGACCTCTATGAAGAAAGGTCGCGGGGGCTTTGCTTTCATGGCCAGATCTGTTTATGTGTTAAAACTGCACGTGAATATGGGCTTCGAGCTCGGCCTGGCAAGCCCGCCGCTCGGCTTCAAAGGCGGCGTGCAGTTCGGGCGGGAGGTGAGCAATAATCTGCGCAAAATTCTTAACGGCATCGTGGCCGGTCTGAGCATGCAGTGGGCAGCCAAATTCATTGTGTCCATCGGGATACAAGATCTGTTCATGTTTCTTTTCAGCGTGGTTATGAAGATGCTTACCCCGCTGCTCACAAGGGCGTTCTCTGAACAGCAACCGACTGATATTAAAATATGCAGAGTATTCAAACATGACAATATCCATATGTAAGCCTCGTCTTTATATGCTTTTCAGATGCCTTTTCATGCCTTAGATCGATATGAACATACGTATGGGCGGCGTATGCTTATAACAATCCCCTCCGCTTCGTACAGCGGAACGCGGTTTTCCGGGAATACATCCCCTATTCTCCGCTCTTTGAATGGCGATCAGTTGGTTTAGGATTACGGTCATCCTAACTTGTCACTTACACTGCAACAAGCGAGCTGTTCCGCTGTGCTGGTATGACAAGCGTTATAGGTACTACAATCGATGGTTATGCGTAAACACAACTCTACGTTCAAGAGGGCTGCATTGTTTGGATTGTTGTGGGGAGACGCTGGCTAGATGGAAGTAGTATAAGCTGGAATCGTACTTACCGGAATGGTAACAACCTGATTGATGACTGATATTACCTTTTCATCACTGGGATACGTAGTACTTTATCCCTTGTGTCAGAGTAAACGTCAATGGAGATCGTTTTATCA
>JAKSDJ010000698.1 GCA_022360155.1 Chloroflexales bacterium
GACCACAGGCGCGGTGCGCTAGGGCATCACCAGCCTGCCGCCGCAGGTCGCCTCGGCCGAACGCCTGGTGACGGTTGCCCGCAGCGCATGGGGCATCGCACACAGCTTGCCTCATCGCCGCGCTGTGAGTGTGCCGGAGGATGCGTGCCAGGGGCGACGCGGCCATGCGCCGCAGGTGCGGGCCGCCCGTAACAACGGTGTCGTTGGGATCGTGCAGCAGGCTGGGCACGGCACTCTTCCGGCTGCGCAGCGTGCCTGCACCGATGCCGTTGACCGTCTGATGGCCTACCGCTCGATAGCGCGCTCGCTGTCAAGCGACTTTGCTCATGCCCTGCGCAACCCCGCCAATGAGAGAGCTTGATTAGCGTAATCATCTTGGTGCGAAGGCGTTGCTTGCAGCGGCGCTGGCGTCTGGAATGCATCAGTTTCAGCCACGGCCTGTTTCAAGACTAGCGTGAACGCCCCTGCGCGGACGGAAGCCTGACACCCAGCGCGCGTATACCCAACACCAACATGCAAACGCCACCGATGCTCCGCACCTGCTCGATAGCCGCACGGCGAGCCTGCCCCGCCGCGCCAGGCATGGCGCCCAACTTATCACTCATCGCTTGTCACTTTGCCAAAATACCGCCGCCACAGCCCAAGCGGATACCCCGCCATCTTTGCGCCATCGCCAACCACCCGGATGAGCGGTACGAGCGCCAGCGCTTTGGCTTGCTCCCCTGGCGGCAGTGCGTGGAGCTGCGGCCAGAGTCGCGCGTAAGGACCGCCGAGATATGCGACCCCGCCTGCGGCAAACAAAACTGCCGCCAGCGGTCGCAGTATGGGCCAGCACGGTAGCGTCACCAGCAGCGCTGCCGCGCCGAAGTAGGCGCCATAGCGCGCGATGTGGCGGCGCAACCAAAGACCGGCGACGCCATCGCCGCGAGCATAGAGGAAATATTGCCGGGCAAAGACATGCAACGACGAGCGCGGGCGGAAATGCACTAGCGCGTTGGGCTCGAAGGTTCGGCGGTAGCCAGCCCGCTCCACCGCTAAATCAAACACCAGATCCTCACAGTGACTAGCCCACTCGGGAAAGCCGCCCACCGCCGCCCAAACATCTTTGTGAAAGGCCATGGATTGGCCAAAAGGTAAGAAGCGCTGCGGATCGATCTCCTGCGCGTGGCGATAATTCGTAGCGCCCAAAACCAGCTCGAACAAGCTCTGTGGGGCGGGGCGAAAGAAGCCGCCCACCAGGTCGGCGCGGCACTCTTCGAGTGGGGCGATGATTGTCGCCAGCCACTGCGGATCGAGGGTCAGGCCGGCGTCGGTGCAGGCGATCAACGGACCTGTCGCGGCGGCGATGGCATTGTTGCGGCCTGAGGAGATGTTGAAGCCGCCGGACACCAACCTGATCCGCGGCTCGCGCGCCGCATACTCCTGTACGATGTGCGCCGTTGCATCACGGCTGCCGCAGTCGTTGACGACGATCTCGTCGGGCAAGCGCTGCTGGGCCAGCATCGATTCGAGCAGTGCGGCGATGTTATCGGCCTCGTCGCGGACCGTGCAAATCAGCGAGACACGTGGAGATCCCATTGTCATTTACATTGTCCGTTCGGGCTGGGTGAGCCATTGAAAGACAGCAAACACCCCCCAGGTCGCCAGCCCCATGATAACAATGAGGGGCGCGAGGGTGTTGGCTGGTGCGGCGGAAAAGAAGGCATGCAGTTGACTCGGAATAAAACTGCTGCTGATCCATCCCGGCGCTGCCCAAAGCGGTATCGCCTCTAGACTGAAGTAAAACGACAGCGCCGGCATCTGTTCGAGCTGTCCGGGATCGCGGGGGAACAGTGCGAGTTGGTAACGCAGCGCCAGCAATGTCATCCAGCCGGCCATCAACGCTGCCAGGAGCACCGGTAGATCCGCCCGCCAGCGGCGCGCAGCGTCGAAGAGCAGCGCCAAGCCGATTGCGTACCACGGGGTCAGGACCGTCATCCGTCGCGGGCCGAATGCGCCACCGGCATACCACTGCCAGTGTGAGGCGTTGTACCAGAAGTAGAGCGCGAACGCCGCGACAAGCCCAACAGTCAGCCAACGGGTGCGCCGCCACAGGAGCGTCAACCCGATCATGCCCAAGAAGAACGCTGGCGACCAGGGCAGCATTCCACGCAGATGCGAGAACAGAAAAGCGATTCCATGGAATACGCGTGGGCGAACGTACTCGGCGCCTTGCGGGATAGTAATAACCGTTCCATATAGAATGTACCAGACCATCAACTGCGGGCTAAAGACGAGGCCCAAGATCAGCGCCGCCACTGCGCCACCGGCAAAAAGACCAGCAAGTTGTTGGCCGCGTTGATCAGATGAACCACGCAGCGCCGCGACCATCAGCCGCCCAAACGTGAAAACAGGCAGAATCAGCACTAATACACTCAACCAGTACATCAATAGCATGGCGCCTGCCGCTGCGCCGACCAGCGCCCAGCGCCCGATACTCGGTCGCTCCTCTAGGCGCAACCAGGCCAGCACGTAGAGTGACGCCGCCATGGCCGAGAGCGAGTGGGCGAAACTCCCCTCACGCATTGCATAGAAAAGTAGATTTGAGCCCAAGAACAACGTTGTTGCAGCCAGGAGCGCCGTCGGCGGGCCAACCCAGCGCCGGCAGATCTGATAAGTGACCAGCAAGGTGACCAGCCCGGCAAGTGCGCTGGTGAAGATACTCAACACAACATATGGCTGATCGTAGCCGTCTGCTTGCCAGGGCGCGCCCATTGCTTGCGCACCGAGAACAAAGAGATGCGCTATCCCATAGAGTGGACTCCAGACGATGGCCGGGCCAACCGCAAAATGGTTGGCCTGGTGTCCGGTCGGCGTGTCGCGCGGCAGACTAGGGTCAGGGCTGTGGAGAAATGGCGCATCGCGGTATTCATTGCCAAACTGTAAATCGCTGTCCATCGTGAACGAGCGCAGGTAAGCGTAGTAGCCGGTGCCGTCGCTTTGTATGGTTGGCGCGAATGTCAAGACCAACGACCCAATGAAGATTGCAAGCAGCCAGAACCGCGCCCGGCAGTCGTTCTGTGGCCAGATCTGCGGCGCACGGCGCACGAGCGCCACGAGCGCCAAGGCAGCGGCAACCACGACAGCGAGCGCCACCAGATACAACGCCAGCACCATCCGCGCATCAGGGATGAGGCGCGCAAGCAGTGTCAGCATTGCAAAGCTCAAAGCAGGAATACCGCCTATGTAAATGCTCGGCAGGCGCAAGAGGAGCGCACAGACCGCCAGCAGGAGCAGTCCCAGTTGCAAAAATGGAATCGACCAGAACTCGCGCAACAGATCGGCCAGACTTGGACCGCGCATTGCTTCGAGTGTCACCTGGTCAAGCGCAACTCCCAGCGAGCGGGGATCATCGCCAACCGCCAATCGCGGGGCCTCCAGTCGGATCGCAATGTCGCCCTCGCTCGATAGTTCTGGCGCATTGAAAAGAACTTGATAGCGGCGGAATTCTGGTGTCAAGATAACATCAGCCAGGTGTTCCGCGCCGATGGAGAGCGCTACACGTTGCGGCCTATCGAGTTGGGCTGGGGCGAGCATTTGAAGAGTCAAGCGAACTGGCGTGCCTGGGGGTGGCGACCACAGGCGAATCTCACTTTCAGGTTGTGACCAGCGATAACTTGTCTTCACATTGCCAGGAGTTGTTTCGGGAGCATAGAAGAACAGGGCATACCCGTCATCGAGCGGTCCGCCGATGTCCAGATGCTGGTGGGTGCGCCCATGCCACTGCCAGACGGCGCTCAACACCAAGGCGCCGGCGAGCAGTAGGAATGAAATCGCCAGGAGAAGACGATCACTTCGTACCGCAGGGTAGTATAATCGCCGAAATGTCCTGGTTACTGTCGCAGCTTGCATATCGTCGCTCGTTCAGCTTTCCTACAATCTGTGGCGGGGTGTGCCGCGATGACGCAATGCTGTGTTGCGGTGATGGTCTCAATGCCACGCCTCTCTATGCTTTACGTATTCTCGCGTTGGCGCACCCGCCACGAATGTCTGGCGAGCAGCACCGAGTGCAAACGCCCGTGATTATACCACTGGTCTTCGTATTACATTGAGGCGACGACGGAGGGGCGTTTCGTGAATCGCCCTGGCGAGGCGATGAGGTGCAGCCTTCGCGTCTTCGCATCCTTACTATCTTCACCTCCTTACTTACTATCCGCTTGCACACGCCTACCACCGTTTGTTATACTCAACGGTGTACTTCTGGCTCTCACTCACGACCGCACAACAGGAGAAACCAATGGTCAAACTGCGCGAAAAGAAAGCCAAACTGGGCCGAAACGACCCTTGCTGGTGTGGCAGCGGCAAAAAGTACAAGGATTGCCATCTGCCTGTCGAGCAAGCCTATCGTGCCGAGCAACTGCGTTTGCGCCAGGCGCAGGATACGTTGTTGCCGAAAATCATCGAGGCGGCGCAGGGTATGCATGCCGCGATTCCTGCTGCCTTCGAACTTTTCTGGCAGGGTACATATACGCCGGAACAGATGAATGAACTAGACGACTTAGAGGATCGCGGGGCCGAGCGCTTTCTGACCTGGTTTGCCTTCGACTATCAGCAGGACAATGGGCAGACCCTGCTCGAACACCTGAACCAGACTGCTGGACAGGGCGATTTAGATGTCGATGAGTTCGAGGCGCGGCTGCTGAAGCAGTGGACAGCCGTGCGTCTGCGCCCCTATATCGTCGCCGAGGTTCGCAAAGGCCAGGGTATTGAGCTGCGCGACCTGCTCGACGAAAGCGGTTATTATGTGAGCGACACAAAAGCGGCGAAACGCTTGCAAGCCTCCGAAGTCATTGTCGGACATATCATCCCTGGGGACAAACCGCCTGACGCCAGCGCGCCAACCTATTACCTGGCGGGCGCGGCTGCCCAGTTGACCGGCGACACTGCCGAGCAGCTAGTCGAGTTTGCCAGGCTGTACTTGGAGGATTTGCGCCGCACACAACCGGATGCCACGTGGGATGATCTGTTACGCCAGCGCAGCTATGCGCTCAACCACTTCGTGATGGCTCTACCGTACGAAAAACCCGACATAGGGCTGTTAGACAATATTGTTACTGAGGCGCGCGTCCGGCTGCAACTGACCGGCGAGTCGCTGGCCGGGCTAGCGGGTCGTGGACAGGAAGAAGACGAGCAAAAACCAAGGAGTGACTGATGAGTGTACGGACGACAGCAACGGCAACCCGACCGCTGTGGCATCACGGCCCCTCGTGGCTCTGGCTGCTGACCTTTGTTATCGCAATTGGCGGCGACGCAATTCTGGGGCGCTGGGTGTTGTTGCCGATCTACATCGCCGGGTTCTATGGCGGTATGATCGTGATCGATCTGCTAACCTACCCCATGCTGAATCGTTGGCGGGCCTGGTTGCAGCGGCGCGGCCTGA
>JAKSDJ010000771.1 GCA_022360155.1 Chloroflexales bacterium
CGCGCTGAGTTGCAGACGGTTGGCGCTCACCTAGATGCCGACAAGAAACCCGATTCATTGCAAGACACGGTTTGTGAGCGGCAGGCGACGTGGCGCCAGCGCCAAAAACTCGAGCCGCCGCCGCTGCTGCCGATTGGCAGCAAGCCAAAATTTTGGTGGAAATATGTCGTTCCTATGCCGGAGCTGGAACAGCAACCCGACGCTACTATGATCAGCGGCCTGGGGGTCAGCCCAGGCAAAGTCACGGCTGTTGCTCGTGTCATTGCGAGCCCCGGCGCGATGGATCGGCTGAACAAGGGCGAAGTGCTTGTCACCCATCTGACCACCCCGGCGTGGACGCCGTTGTTCGCCTATGCCGCTGCACTCGTCACCGACCTGGGCGGTCCTCTGTCTCATGGCAGCATTGTCGCGCGCGAGTACGGCATCCCGGCTGTCATGGGAACTGGCCTGGCCACGCGGCGGATTCGGGATGGCCAAGTTGTGACGGTGGATGGCGCAGCCGGGCGGGTTTATCTCCAGAGCGCTAGCACATAGTGCAGTTTACCGAAGGGCATAAGGCGGTACTCCATTGGATTCACAACTCAAATACAGGACTTACGCGCTCACCGGTCGGCAGGGAGGTTTGGAGGGCTGCGGTCTCTCCACAAATCCTTTTTCTTGCTGCGGCGAGAAGGAGTTTTCGGGGAAGCTTCGCTTCTCTAATCCCACCACTGCGTACGTCCTGTTATTTAGGCAGGGGTGTAGTTTGCGTTCCTGGCATTTCCGAATCGGGCGACCTGCCGCACCCCTATTCATGTGGCATTGTAGCGCTAGAGCAACCCGCCAGCCTATTGACATATGACAAATGGGTAAGCTAAAGATAGCTCATTTGCGGTATGAATTCTATCTCGCGAGGTATTAAAGTTAAAATTAAGTAGATATGGCAATGAGAGCGCTATTGTGACCTCAGCTGTGCAGTGTGTCCTTGACATACTGCATTGTGTTGTTATGCTCGAAACAACCTCAAGCTAAGGTCCATAAAACATAGAAGCCTTGTCAAACTGACTGGGCTAAGACAGGAAATATTCGTGGTTCGCAGATTGATCATTGTGCTGCTCGTGTTCTTTTCCGTTCTTGGTGTATTTGGGTTTGCCGCTCGGGAAGTTTCGCATCATCTAACTCACACTGCTCTGGCAGAATACGATCCGGATCTGGATCTCGATTATTTTCCGGTTGGTGTTGTCGAGGATAGCAATATCCTGCGTGGCAACACAAAGCGCTTCGAGCGCATGCTTCAGGATTTGGAGATGCGCGGCCTCGACTCGGTGTTTATGGTTAACAACTTTTCCAAACGCGATGCGCCGCTGCTCGATGTTGCAGACTCATACCACTTCAATATGTATATGATGCCAGCGGGCGATTGGAATAAAACGTGGTGGCCTTCCTCGATTCCGAATGAGCCTGCTGCTGCGCGGGACGCAGCGCGGCCTGTCGTTGACGCTTGGCGCGGTCATCCCAGCCTCAAAGGCTATGTACTCAAGGATGAGCCCTACCTGTCGCACATTCCGAAGTTGCAGACCATGGCGAGCACAATGCGGGAGCTCGATCCCGACACGCCGCTTATGGCGACCTTGGTGGGGCTTAATCGGGTCGGTCCCATTTATACGGCGGTTGGCTTCGATGTGATGGTCATC
>JAKSDJ010000246.1 GCA_022360155.1 Chloroflexales bacterium
CGGGTGGTCAGTTTGACCAAGTTGCGGTAGCCGATCTCATTCTGGGCGAGCAGGAGCGTATGGTAGTAGCCGCGCCCCTTGGCCGAGCGGTCATCGTGGGCGCCAACTGCCATGTAGGCTTCCATCCCAATGATTGGCTTGACCCCGGCTTTCTTCGCATTGTTGTAGAACTCCATCGCCCCATACATGACGCCATGGTCGGTGAGGGCGATGCTATCCATGCCCAGGTCGGCGGCGCGTTTGGCGATAGCGCTGGTGGCGGCGTACCCGTCGAGTAAGCTGTATTCGGAGTGAACGTGGAGGTGGATGAAGTCTTTCATAGCAAATGCACAAATCCGAGCATTGCGAACCGAGAACCAGCCAACAATCAGTAGCGGTTCTCGATCCACAAAAACGATTTACACCACAACATTCGGTCCATCTCAGCCGTTGCTGTTCCCATGGGCAAACATGGCGACCTGTCTTTTCCGACTGTCATGCTTATGGCGTCAGAATGGGCTGTCTCAACATAATATCGAGGCTGAACGAGCGGCTGGATGTGTACTGGCGTCATTATAGCACAAGCATGCGTGGAAAATATCCGCAGAAGCAGTGGATTTTGTAAGGATTTTTGTGGATAAAATGTGGAGAAAGTCTGCGAATCGTCGCCTGCGAGCCGCCATCCAGCAGCAGCGAGAATGATGAGAAAACCGAACGCATTTTGTCGCGCCGTGAGGATCACAGCCGTCACAATTAGCAGAAAAGAGCGCGCTCCGTCATCTAGGTGCGCGCGTGGTGGTGCAGGTGCGACTGTACTTACGTTCTTCGCCCTGCCGCCTTCGTATCTTCGATCAGCACCCGGCGCAGCACCTTACCGATGGGCGAGCGCGGCAACGCCTGGCGAAATTCGATGCTCGTCGGCAAAGTGTTGCTGCTGAGCCGTTCGGCCAGAAAGTCTTTGACTTCGTCTTGCGTCGCGCGCTCGCCTTGCCGCAAGACCACAAAGGCCTTGATGTCGGTGTCGCCATCTTCATGGGGCACGCCAACCACCGCTGCCTCCAAAATTTTCGGGTGTTCGTAGAGCACTTCTTCGACATCGCGGGGATAGATGTTGTACGTACCGGCGACGATCATCTCTTTCTTGCGCTCGATTACCTGAAAGTAGCCTTCTGCTGTCATCAAGGCCGCGTCGCCGGTGCGCAGCCAGCCATCGGCGGTGAAAACCTCGGCGGTCTCAACCGGACGACGCCAATAGCCCTGCATCAGTTGCGGCCCGCGCACCAAGAGTTCGCCAATCGCCCGGGGCGACAGATCGGCGCCCGTCTTCAGATCGACGATTTTGGCCTCGGTGCTGGGCAGCGGCAGACCAATCGAGCCGGCGCGGCGTTGGCCCCAGAGCGGGTTTGCGTGGGTCACCGGACCAGCCTCGGTCAGCCCATAGCCTTCAACTAGGCGCGCCCGCGTGATCCGCTCGAACCCCTCTTGCACTTCCACCGGCAGCGGCGCAGCCCCGCTCAGACAGGCTTTGAGCGAGGAGAGGCCATATTTGCGCACATCACGCACTTCGTTCAGTGTGGCGTACATTGGCGGCACACCGGGGAAGATGGTCGGCTTCTCGCGCTTGATGGCGTGGAGTACATTTTGGGTCTCGAAGGTTGGCAGCAGGATCATCGCGGCGCTCAGCGCAACCGAGAGATTCATACAAGTAGTCATGCCATAAGAGTGGGAGAAGGGCAGAGGACAGAACACTCGTTCCTGACCTGGCTCGGCTCCGACAAACCAGGAACTGGCCTGGATCGCGTTGGCATAGAGGCTGCGATGAGTGTGCAACGCGCCTTTCGCCTCGCCGGTCGTGCCGCTGGTATAGAGGATGACCGCCGGCTGATCGGGGCGCAGGTCGGGCAGCCGCGCTCCCGCTGCGCCGTCGTCCAGGAGGTGACTCATCCATAGCGCACGGCGCGCTTCCTCCTCGGGCACGCGGTGACCCTCGCGCTCTTGCCGCAGCATGGTAAAGAGATAGCGTTGGGTACGCGGTAAATACTCCTTCAGATTGGTATAGATCACCCGTCTCATCGCGAATTGCTGACCGACCGCCTGCACTAACTCGTGAAACATGCTCAACACGATGATGGTGTCTGCCTGGGCGTCGCGCATCTGGTAGACCAACGTGTCAGCGTCGAACAATGGATTGGAAAAGACGACTACGGCGCCGGTGAGCAACACCCCATAGTAGCAAATGACCGCTTGAGGGATATTGGGCAACAGGACGACGACACGCTCACCCGGCTCAATGCCGGCGCGCGCCAGCCCCGCGGCAAACCGCATCGCCTCGGCTTCCAATTCGGCATACGTCAAGGTGCGACCATAGAAGTGGATCGCCGGCGCAGCGGGGAAGCGGCGAGCGGCTTCGCGCAGCAATCCCGGCAACGGCGCAGTAGGAAGACTGATCTCGGCTGGCACGCCTTCGTCATAGAAGGCCAACCAGGGTCGCTCAGCAGCAGCGCCCGTGAATGACGAAGCCGACAATTGATTGCGCATCACAACTACCTTTCATCCCTTCAAGCAAACATTCTAGCTCTTCGCTCATCATTCATCGTTCAGTGCTTTGCCTTCGCTAGGCGCCGGGATGGAGGCTTCGCGCCAGCTCGTGCGGCCAAGCAGAAAGCGGTCGAGAATTCGGTTGACCGCAGCCGGTCGTTCCAGGTGGGGCAGGTGCCGGGTGTAGCGGATCACTTCCAGCCGCGAGTTGAGCAACAGTTCGTGGGTTTTCTGGGCCATCGCCAGCGGCACGATAAAATCCCACTGGCCCGCGACAACCAGTGTTGGAATGCGGATCGCCGGGAGCAAATCATACCCGCGCCAGCGAAACAGCGTTCCGGCGAGCACCCGCTGGATCACGAACGCTGGCGCATAGGTTTTGGGCATCACAATCGGGCGCAACCGTTCGAGATAGCCAAGGTGGATGGGCAGCTTGACAATGAATTCGTGCAGAGGGTGGATATGCATCTCTGGGGCGGTGGCGATCAGTACCAGCTTGCTTAGGCGTTGCGGCTGCGCAGCAGCAAAGGTGAGCGCGATTGGCCCGCCGAAGGAATGCGACATCAGGATGAAAGGCTCCTCGACCTTGAGCAGCGAGAGTAGTTGGGTGAAGTCCCACAGAAATTCTTCTAGCGAGTAGGCCGAGCTAGGAATTTCCGATTTGCCATGACCGCGCAGATCTGGGGCAATGATGCGGTAGTTGGGCGCCAGGTGTTCGATCTGGGCCGACCACTGGTCTGCCGTACCCGCCGCACCATGCAAGCAGACGATCGTCCCCCGGCTTGGCGACTCGGTCGGGCCAATATCAACGACGCTCAGGCGCACCGGCGATGTGCCAGCGACCTTCAGCTCGACGCGGTGTTCGTTGAGATCCATCACTTCGGGAACCCTTCAATCCGCAGGGTAAAAGCAAACAAGGCCTTGGGGCAGGCGACATGTCTTCCAGAGTGAGCAAGATGGCTTCCCGTTACCGACTACCTATGTGTGGTTCAGACATCAGCCTTGTGTCGGTCGCCTGCAGAAATTGCAGCAGCGATCGCTCGAATGTCAGGGGGCGTTCATCCATTGGGTTATGCAACGCACCGATGATTTCGACATACTGCGCCCCTGAGATTGCCGCTGCGACACGGCGGGAATGGGCCGGCGGCACTAGGCTATCGAATTGCCCGCTGACAACTAATGTCGGGACATGGACCTGCTCCGCCCGTGGGCCAAGCGGGTTGGCAAACAGCCCGCGCAACAACTACCGGAGCGCCACCGGATCGTGGCTGGCGGTATACGCCGAACGACGGAACCAGGGCCGGAGCCACCCGCCGCCATGCACATGCGGCACCCCCGCGCCGAGCCAGCGAAAGTGGCGGGCAAACGCCTGCGAGAGCCGGAGCACCGTCCATCCATACGTATCGGAAGCATAGGGCTGCACATAGGCCGGGAGCAGATGGGCGTCGATCGCCGCGTCGACCAATACCAATCGCGTAACCAAGTCAGGTCGCGCCAGGGTCAGTTCGAGCGCAATATTTCCACCCATCGAATGGCCAATGAGCGTAATGGAGGACAAGCCCTCCGCCGCACAGAAATCAGCAACGAGGCGAGCGACGTCCAACATGTCGCAACTGCTGCTCTGCGGCGACTCGCCATGGCCAGGCAGGTCAAGCGCAAAGACGCGGTAGTTGGGAGCGAGCGCAAGCATCGTGCTCCACCATAACTCTTTGAACGCCCCCCATCCATGGAGCAAGACAAGACTCGGGCCAGATGTACCGGTCCGCAGATAACTCAGATGTAGTTGCTCTTGCCAATAGCGCTCGATGACCGGATTATCTGAGACTGTCATAGGGAAATGCACTTTATGAGCAGAATAATCGCGCTGCTTCGGATCATATGTATCATTATATATCATATTGGTCTGGATAGGAGTTTATCTGAGACTCCACGCCACCACCGCTGGGGCAATCATGATTGCGCCCAGCGCACCCGATACCAGTGGGAAATCTGTGCATTAACCGTGCAAGACCTTGACATGACGAAAGATTTGTCGCATAATCACATGTATGCAGCAACATTTGAAGCCATTGGTGTCGAGAAACAGAAAATTTTAAGGCCTGCGCGGACACGAGCACAGGCTACAGCGTATAGTTATGGTGATGGGAAGGCTCCGCGTTCATGCCAATCTCTCTGACATTTTGTCGATTATGTACGATGAGTCGTCCTGAGATTGTACAGGCGATCGATCAGCTTAAATGTGAATATGCCGACGATATCGCTGTTGTCGAGTTGAACTGCATGGCGGCGTGCGAAGATGTCCCAGCGGTCATGCTCGAATATGACTATTATCCCCAGGTTACCCCTCAAGAATTGCATGAACTCGTCAACGCCTCGTTGAAGCAGGAGGCCTGATGTTCGCGATCTGCGAACCTGCTGTTGGAACTTAGAATACGACGCAAGGCTGCCCGCCCAGGTAAAATCCACAGATAACACAGATTTTGATATGTTCGTCATCTGTGGATTTTTACGCTCAAACCGTTCCCAACGCACCTCACATGGCGCTGGGAAGACTAGGAATAGACAGCAGCATTACATCAGGAGGATTCCCTGCGCCGGCTCAGCGAGCGACGAGCGCTTATTGATGCGATTGTTCCGGCCCACCATTGGCGACGAAGCGGCGGGCCAGAGGCAGATAGGCCGAAGCGCGGCGCACATAGTCGCTTGCGACCGGATTGTCACGGATCTGCTCGGGGTTGACGATACCTTGGTTGTGCCACGCCGCCAGTGTACGCCAACTAACCCCAAAGCCCTCGAAGCGAGCCCGATACACGCCCCGTGCCAAATTTGCCGCCAGGTACTCCATTGCGAGTTCGTCTTGGCTAATCTCGGTTGTAATTGCCGCGAACAAATGCTGGTCCGAGACATATTGGTCCGGTGCTATCTGGCTGCCATCAACCGTTACCGGCACGGTTATCTTCTGGCGTGAACCAGGGACCGGCACTTCTTGGCGCAAAATCTCCAGAGCGACTGAAGGGCGAAGATTGGTAGGCCAGACGCTAAAGTTGCTGCCGATACCGCTCTGGTTGACCTGCACCTGCAAGTCCTGGTAGAGAGGCGTGAAAAAGCGCAATGGCTCAATAGCGTCTTCCACCCAGCCGTTGTGTTCATTGTACAAAAGCAAGACCATCACTTCGGCAAACTCCTGATCGCTCATCCCCGAGAGATCCGAGTCGTTGTGATTGGCTGCCGCGGCCATGATCACTGGGTGCAAGTTCTTCATTCTTTTTGAGAGCTCTGGCCGGACATACGGTTCGATCGCGAGTTGCGGCGCCGATACTGTATTGACTCGTTTTCCCATTCGCTCTGTAGCGCCTTGTGGTGTAGCAGCAGTTTGTGATCCCAATAGGGGAATGAACATATAGGCAGTCGGTGTGGCCGACATGTAATCCGGCTTTCCCGCGAGCTGCGCCGCCCAGCCGTCTTGAACAAGCTTGGCATCGCTAGCGGGCTCAACATGAAAGGTCTGTTGCGCTGAAGTCATGATGATCCCCCCAAGGTCGAGCATCACGCAGATGAACAGCAGCGCTAGAATTTTCATTGGGGCGTTGATCATAATAATAATGTATGCCTCCGCATAAGCAATTTTTGGCAGGTGTTCCGTTTTCCTACATGAAACGATTGGCAACACGAAAAAGTTTCCGTCTTTTTTACCAATGTGGGTGCAAGCGCCGATAGTGCATCACGAGCTAGACTCGTAGATCCTCGCGTAGTAGGGCAGGATGCACCAACCGGCCTGTCGGGCGCGCCGACATTGTTCACGCGGAACAACGGCAGAACGTGCCCAAGCGACGACAGTGCGTAATTGCGGCCTTGGGCGCAGCAGATTGGAGCAAGCGTCTTAGGCGCGGCTGAACGCCCGTTGGCGGGAAGATCACACACATAAGTCGGAGCAAGGGGCAGACGGTCTATACTTGTGGCCGTGCGGGTTCAACCTTACGGGGAATATGCCGTTCGGCTGAGTTTGCAGCATAGCCTGAACCAGCACAAAAGTTACAAAGCAAATCCTGAAAACATGTTCTGAATTATCAACATTGCCAGGGATCATCTTGTGCCAAAACGCACAACTGTCTACTGTATTAGCAATAAATACAGTCTCAAATAACATACTACACGAAGGAAACCCTTGACACCTCATGGTGCTCACTCGTATAATGGTTCGGTATGGATGGAGGTCGAGTTTGGGCATGGATATTGCAGCATTTGAGCAACTCGTTGGCGAAGTCCTCGATACCCTGCCAGAGCCATTTGCGCGCTACCTGGACAATGTCGAAGTCGTCGTCGAACGCCGTCCGACCTCTGCGCATCGGCGGATGCTGGGCTTGAAGCCATGGCAAACGGTCTATGGTTGCTATGAAGGCGTACCACTGACAGAACGCAGTAGCGATGCTTTCTATCCGCCCGATGTTATCACGATATTCCAGGATTCTCTGGAGCGTGATTTCCGAACGCACGCAGCGTTACGCGAAGAGGTGCGTCGAACGGTTCTCCACGAGGTTGCTCACGTGTTTGGGATTAGTGATGAGCGCTTACGTGATCTGGGAGCCTATTAACACGAATGAAACAGATCTTGCCTCGTCTTCGTAGACTGTTCCTTGTACTTGTCTATAGCACTGCCATTTTGGTTGCAGTTGCGCTTATTGTCGAGACCCTTCAGATGGCCCAGCGCCGTACGACAGTTTCTTCTTTTGCGGCGACATCGGCAACGCCCAGCGCAACAGCGGCTCCAGAAGTAACCCCCGTTGCATTACTCACCGTTCCAACACCTGCACCCACCACGCTTGCGATTGACAACGATTCAGAAACGCAACCCAAGTCCTATCACCCTAAAACAGGTCGGTATATTGCGGCATGGTGGCCGGACACTTTCGGTGCTGCTGATCTAGAAGAGATGCCGTACAAGGATCTTCTCGACGAAATCAGCCCCTTCTGGTATTCCACCGACAGCAGCGGCCGCCTCTATGGCGTCCGTGATGACGAGTTGGTTCGTGCCGCTCAGCGCCACAATATCCGCGTCATCCCAACGATCCACAGCGTCGGTGATCCTTCAGCAGTCATAGCGCTGCTTTCCAATCCGCAGCGGCGCGCCTACCATATCCAGCTGATCGTCGATGAGGTATTGGCGCGTAACTATGACGGGATTGATATCGACTACGAAGCGCTCGGCAGTTCGATGCGCGAGGAATTTTCGATCTTTATCAGAGACCTGGCCGATGCGCTACATTCCCAAAACAAGATGCTCACAGTGGCAGTTCATGCCAAAGTCGAAGACTACGGTGGACTGGGCGGGTATCAAGACTGGGCAGAGATTGGCCAATACGTCGACCGCCTGCGCATTATGACCTATGATTACAGTTGGCGCGGCAGTAATCCCGGCCCGGTTGCACCGCTCTACTGGGTGCAAGCGGTTGCAGAGTATGCAACCACCGTAGTCGACCCGGCCAAGGTTGTGATTGGCATACCCTTCTATGGCTACGACTGGCCGCCGAGTGGCCGAGCACGCGCCTTGCCTTGGAGCGACATCAACGATTTGATCGAAGAACGAGACCTGACCGTGAATATGATGGAGCGGAACCGCTATGGCCAAGTAGACGAGAGTTGGTTTAGCTACCAATCGTCGGTCGGTATGCGTCAAGTATGGTTTATGACCGACAACGGCCTGGAGTCAAAGCTCGACCTGGTTGTAGAAAAAGATCTGGCGGGGATCGCCATCTGGCGTATCGGTTACGAAAAGCCCGAATATTGGGAAATCGTCCGGCGTAAGCTGGTCGAGGATCCAGCCCTTATTCAGCGGGCGATCAATCCGTTGCTTCCCGACCATTAATATACGTAAGATAGTGTTCCTATGATCGAGACCGCCATCAAAGCCAATACTGCTGAAGCCAATCGTCTCTATCTACGTGGTCTGGCTGCGGCGCGGGGCGGGCAGCGCCGGATTGCCGCAGGATTATTGACCCGTTCGGTGCAGCTCGATCCGCAGAACGAACAAGCCTGGCTCTGGCTCAGCGGCGTCCTCGACGATCCGCACCACGTCGCTTTCTGTTTGCGCGCAGTATTGAAGATCAACCCCGTAAACGAGCGCGCCCAACAAGGGTTAGCCTGGCTCGAACAACGCCAACTCCTCAATGGCGCGCCCCAACCTGCCCTCGTTCTGGAGATTAATCTAGATGAACCATCACTGCCGGACGAAAAACATACGCAGCACGAGTCCTGGTGGGTGAACTGGCGACAAGCACGACGCGAAATCAATCGAGTCCGGCTCATTATCTGGAGTATTCCGATTGTTCTGGTGAGCTTAGCCCTCGTGCTCTATCAAACCTTCGCTATCGCAACCGAGGCGAGTTCGTCTGATTCTACGCCATTTGCCATCTCTAGCGCTATGCAGCTTGAAATGCCAGGTTCAGCAATCGAGCCGATCCTCGAACCCGAACCGGCATCGATTCGCGAAAGTCTGACCGTCGGCTATCTGAGCGCCCTCGAACCGCTCCGTGAGCAACTTCGTAATGCGGTGGACAGCTACCTCAATGCGACCGACCAACCTGGCGGCGAGTCGGTCAATCGCACAATGGCCGCCCAGCGCTTACATGACAGCGTTAGACAGGCGCATGCAACGATGGAGCAACTCAAGCCGCCGCAAGATTTGCAAGCGGCGCACGACGAGTATCTCAAGGGGCTGGAACTCGAGATGGAGGCCCTCAACGACCTTATGGAGTTTTACACCACCTATGAAGTTCAACTCGCAAATCGGGCGGCGCTAAACTTCCAGCAAGCCAGTAATCATATCAACCAAGCCAAGATCGCCTTCGAGGCCCAGCGCCAGTATATGTCGGAGGTAACATCGGTTTCGCCCCACTCGGTTCGCTAGAGCATCAAGCCATTGACCCCAACCTGCAACTCAACAGCATGATGGGATCATAAGAGAAGCGTACGGGAGCGACCAGTACGCTTCTCTATTTTCAGCGCAAGTTTGATTCCAAGCGCATGTGTTGCATTGCTAATTGTACCTCTACAACGTGTAGAGTTCTCCATACTTCGTATATAAATAGTTGATATATGGCCCAATATGCATTGGGCTGCCAGTAGCCCGCTCGATCAGTTCCGGCGCGGTGAACATCCGACCGTACTGATGAATGTTATCGATAAGCCAGGTACGGAGGGTGCTGAATTCTCCCTGCGCGATCTCGTCGGGGAGGTTGGGGTGGACGCGCAGGGCGGCGTCGAAGATTTGCGCACTCAAGATATTGCCCAGTGTATAGCCCTGGAACGCACCGCCTATGATACCGCTGTACCAATGCACATCCTGTAACACGCCGTCGCGGTCATCGGGCGGCGCGATCCCCATGTCGGTCTTGAACCGTTCACGCCAGACCTCGGGCAGATCACGCACAGCCAGGCGACCCTCCAGCAGATCCAACTCGAAGTCGAAGCGCATCATGACATGGAGGTTGTAGGTCACCTCATCGGCGTCGGTGCGAATGAGCGAACGCTGGACTTTGTTGATAGCACGGTAGAAGGTTTCCACAGACACATTGCCCAGTTGCTCGGGGAATACAGCTTGCAGCTTGGGATAGAAATGTTGCCAAAAGCCCTTGCTCCGCCCAATCTGATTCTCCCAAAGCCGCGACTGGCTTTCGTGGACACCTGCCGACGTACCGCTCGCCAGAGGCAAGCCCTCGAAGTCACGGCGGACGCCCTGTTCATAGAGCGCATGGCCGGCTTCGTGCAGGCTGCTAAAGAGTCCTTCGCCCAGATTGCGCTCTTTCACCCGCGTGGTAATCCGTACATCGCTAATCGAAAAGTTTATCATATACGGGTGAGGGCTCTTGTCTTGCCTGCCACGCCTGAAATCATAGCCAAAGCGCTTGATCACTTCAGCGCCAAAACTCAACTGCTTGTCTTCAGGATAGAATTGATGCAGGCACGAGTCGTCGGCGGCTTCCTGGGCGACAATAGCGCGGACAATCGGCACCTGTTGCTTGCGCAGTTCTGCGAAAAGGGTGCGTACATCAGCCGCTTTCATGCCGTAATCGGACATATCGATCAGCGGATCGGCGATATGATCGTAGCCCGGAGAGAAATTAGCGAGTTCGCGGCTCAGTTCAACAGTCTTCTCTAGATAAGGTTGAACCGCAGCGAAGTCGTTGTCAGGCCGCGCCCGCGACCAGACCTCGTACGACTCGGCGGTGTGGGCGAAGATTTGGGCCATGAACTGCGGCGGCACCCTTATGGCGCGCTCGTAGTCATGGCGAGCGATGCGGATGAGGCTGGCGTCAGCAGAATCATAAGGGAGGCTTTCTTCGTGGGGCCGGAGATCATCGAGCAGATGACCAACCGCCGGGTCAATAAACTTTTCGTGCGCGATGTGCGCCAGCGTCGCTATTTGCCGACCACGAGCCGCTGCGCCGTCTGGCGGCATGTAGATCGTTTGATCCCAGGTCAACACTCCGTTCGCTGCATGTAGATCATTAATCTCTGCAAGACGAGTTTTGAGTTCTTGTAGCTTGGTTTCCAACATCATTCTCCATTCATAGCGGAAAGCGTACAATTCGCAGAAAAGACGGTTTACGACCAATACTTTTCAAATAAGGCCTTTAAGGTCTTGCATCGATGCTTTCAGGCGCCTTCCTCAAGGCCTTAAAGGTCTTCCATAGAGCTTATCTGAAAAGTCTTGGGTTTACGCCGCCTTCCCTTTTACCTCGTACGCTTTACCGCTGATGCAAAGTCATCAAGATGCCATAACGGGGGCGGAGTGTGATCATTGTCTGGGGCGCAACGGGGTGCCCCGACACAAGGTGCAACCGATAGCGTTGGCTGATCATCGCCAAGATCAATTGAGATTCCATCAGCGCAAAGTTATTGCCGATGCAGATGCGCGGCCCGCCGCCAAACGGAAAATAGGCAAATCGCGGTCGTGCAGCCTGCTTTTCCGGGGTAAAACGCTCGGGATCGAATCCCTCAGGATTATCCCAATAGGCTGGATTGCGGTGCATTGTGTAGGGGCTTATCAGAATTGTTTCGCCTGCCGGAATAGTATACCCGCCAATCTCGTCGTCTTGTATCGGTGAGCGGGAAATCAACCACGCAGGCGGGTACAGTCGCATCGACTCATCGAGCACCTGTCGCGTGTACGAAAGTCGAGACAGGTCGTCAACAGTCGGGGTGCGATCACCCAGGACTTCGACAACTTCGGCGTGCATGCGCCGTTCTATGTCGGGATGCAGCGAGAGCAGATAGAAGGTCCACGATAGCGCATTAGCGGTAGTTTCGTGTCCCGCGAGGAAAATTGTCATAACCTCATCGCGCAGTTGCCGGTCATCCATCGCTTCACCGGTCTCTTCGTCTGTGGCTAGCATCAACATCGAGAGGAGATCGCCATGATCGCGTCCGCTACAGCGCCGCTCTTCGATCACCCGGTAGACGATTGCATCGAGAGCACGGCGGGCTTGCTGGAACCGGAGATTACTGGGCAGAGGCCAATGCGTCGGGGGCGGGAAGGCAGAAAGTGAGCGCTGCCGAACATATTTCAGGCTCGTCGGCAAAGCCCGGCGTACAGTGTTGGTGTCGCCGCTCATGTCCGTACTAAAGAGCGTCCTACTGACAATGTTGAGGGTCAGCCGTATCATCTCGGCGGCAACATCGAATGGTTGACTCCCAACAGTAAATGTCTGCCAACGCTCCAACATTTCCACCGTCGCATCGGTCATGGTGGCAGCGAGGAGGCCGAGTCGCTGACGATGAAAGGCTGGTTGGGCGAGCCGGCGCTGACGTCGCCAGAAGCCGCCCTCACTCGTGAGCAACCCTTCGCCGACTAACAGCTTCAAATTAGGAATCGCTCCGCCTTTGACATAGTTGCTGTTGTGATCCTGTAAGATATACTTGATGTAGCTAGGATTGTTGATGGCATAGAAACCTCGGCCCAAATAGGCGATATCGCCGTAGCGACGGGTCGTAGCCAAGTAGAATCGCAACGAATCGCGTCTGACATACGGCAACACACCGACGATGGGCAAACCACGCGGTCCCGGCGGTCTGTTGCGGTTTGGTCTGGATGAGGTTACGGTCTGGTTTCGCAACATAGTATGAGCCTCTTTGCGATGTTGCGTTGTTTTCAGATACGTGGATGGAAACCACGTGAAAGCAACCGCATATCGTCTTACCAATTAAGGATCGCTACAGATATTTCTGTTCACAGAACCTATTTTATGCATTGTAGCATAGGTTTGGGACATGACAGTGATAAGCAAAGGGGCGAGAACGATAGGCTAACGCCTATCATAATGTTGTCGAGACTGTCTGGAAGGCATATATAGCAACCCTAAACCTTTTGCAAATACCGCGTTGTATCGCTTTCAGGCAGCTGTGCTACCGTAAAATCCGCCTAAAGGCGATACAACGTAGACTGACCCTGTTGATGGTGACATTTCATAAAATGGCACAACAAGTCAAAGAGGATTGCTATATTGCGACGAGAGTTGTTATGGAGAGGGCCGATGCAACTGCATCGGAAGACTGGAAGGATAAAGACAGGATTGCTGCGCTTATGCCTACAGGCGATCTAACGGCAAGACGAAGCCTGGCAGAAGAGGATCGCCTGACATTGTTGCCGGGTCGTCCAAACACTCAACTGCGCGCGTCGGCTGATAAACGTAAACTTTTTTCTCAAAGGGATCAATCAGCCAGCCGAGCGATGCGCCATTTGCTCTATATTCCTGCATTTTTTCTTGCAACGTGTCCAGCGCGTCTGAACGGGAACGTAGTTCGACTACGAAATCCGGGCACAGGGGAGGAGTTCGGCTGGGCTTAAGGCTTCCCAGCGATCTCGTTTGATCCAAGACAGGTCTGGTGAGCGTTTGGCCCCGTTGGGCAGCTTAAAGGCAGTCGAAGAGTCAAAGCCGATCCCTGTACCATCTTTCTTTTTCAACCCAGTTACTAAAAAGCCCGATAAGGTTGAAATTCCGTCTGTCTGTCTCTCCGCCGGTTGGCGGCATAATTATCAAATCTCCTTCGCAGGTTTGTTCGATGCGCCAATCCCGGTTCAGTTGGCAAAACTCACAAAACTCCTAGTCGCTCATTTGCCGCAAGGTTGGGCTAGAACGCATAATCAGCGCCGGCAGCTCAGTAATAGCTAACCCGAGCCTCATCATTGCTCATCTTCCGTATTCAACACTGTTAGATATGTTTCTGTTGAGCAGCATTATCCACAATCCGGCCATATGTCGCGGGGAATGAATACAACACTCGCTAGACACCAACGAAACAGATACTGTCCGATGTGCATCGCCTGATGATCGGCTTGAAGATCCACAGATGAAGAACCTGTAGTCATCTGTGGATCAATACCGGCTTGGGTGCGTCACAGACAGCTATGCCGCGACCGGCTGAGCCTCTGGCAGCGGGTGCCACTCCTTAATCGCGTTGATAGCCGGCCCCATCGCCGCATTCTCCTCGCGCTCGATCAGGATCTCAACCAGGACGGGCCGCCGCCGCGCGTTTGACTCGCGCACGGCCCAGTCCAGCGCCGGGCGGATCTGGTCTGGCTCCCACACGCGCTGCGCCAGGCCGCCCATACCTTCCATCACTTTGCAGTGGTCGATGCCGAAGTCATCACCATCCTCGGTTTCGTAGCCCAGTTTGACCTCATAGTTCATCGCATAGGGCAGCTCGGCCATGCGGATGAGCCCCATATAGCAGTTGTTGAGCATTACCAGGACAAAGGGGATGTGATACTGCACGGCAACAGCGACCTCTTCCATCAAGAATTGGAACGAGTAGTCGCCGACCACGCCGACCACCTGCTTGTCCGGCAATGCCAGCTTCACCCCTGTGCAGGCTGAAACCTCCCAGCCCAGCGGCCCGGCCTGCCCGCAAACCATATAGTGGCGCGGTTGGTAGGTCTTCTGAAACTGCCCCGACCAGATCTGGTAGAGCCCGATTGCGGTGACGAAGATCGTATTGGGGTCGAAATAGTCGTTGAGTTCACGGAAAACGCGCGGCGCCTTGATCGGCGTCTCGTCGAAGTCGTCACGACGCTGGAGGCTGCCCTTCAACTCGTTCACGCGCTCGGTCCAGTCGTTCGGCGGACGCGGCGGGGTCATCGTCTGGGCCACGGCGAAAAGCTCGCGCAGGGCCAGTTTCGCGTCACCGACAATGCCCAGATCGGGCTCGAAGACCTTGCCGATCTGGGTTGGTTCGATATCGATATGGATGAATGTTCGCTCGCCGCGATAGACATCCAGTTGCCCGGTGTGGCGGTCGGCGAAACGCGCGCCAATCGCCAAAATACAATCGCTCTCCAAAAAGATGGCGTTGGCAAAGCGCTGTTGGGTCTGAATGCCGACAATACCGGCATAGAGCGGGTGATCTTCTGGGAATGCCCCTTTGCCCATCAGGGTCGGCGTGACCGGGATTTGCAGATACTCGGTCAGAGCAGCCAACTCCGGCGTAGCGTTCGCCAAGATCACCCCCCCGCCCGGCATGATCATTGGGTGCTCGGCCTGGAGTAGCATCTCGATGGCGCGACGAATGCGGGCGGAGTTCGGTGTGACGGCGGCGACGGGCAGCGGCGCGTCGAGGGCCGGGTCGTATTCGATCGCGACCTTCTGCACATCGATGGGCAGGTCGATCAGCACTGGGCCGGGCCGCCCCTCGCGCGCAACCTGGAATGCCTTGCGGAAGATCCAGGGCATCTGCGCCGCCTCTTTGACCTGAACGGCCCACTTGGTCACCGGCTTCGCGATGTCGACAATATCGACAGCTTGGAACGCCTCCTTGTGTAGAACGGCCCTGGCGGCCTGCCCGGTAATGCAGATCATCGGGATCGAGTCAGCCATGGCAGTATACAGACCCGTGATCATATTCGTCCCCGCCGGGCCGGAAGTGCCAATCGCGATCCCGACCTTGCCGGTGGCGCGGGCGTA
>JAKSDJ010000832.1 GCA_022360155.1 Chloroflexales bacterium
CGATCGGCATCATGACCAGCACCAACGCCCGGCGGGCCAGCGATTCGGGCGGCGGGCCGCGGTGGCGAGAGCGATCGCCACCATCGGTGTTGGCGCAAAGCGGCCCCATCCCAGCGCGCATGGTCATAGAGCGATTGCCCGGCGGGCCGGCGCGGTGCGCCGCCTGGGCGGTCGCGTCCGGCATGAGCTGCCACAGTGTATCATCACATGGCATGATCGGGCCTCCTGTATTCCCTGGCCGACCCTACGGTCCGTCCAGACCGTGATCCATTGCGCCAAACACGGGCCGTTGGTTGGCACGTGCTCGCGCATCGCGAATGAACCAGTGGTATCTTAAGAGCCCAAGCCTGCCGGGTGGCGGCGGCCGCCAGCGGCCAGGAGGGGTTGCGCATGGCCCACGAGTTGGGACCAGACGTGGTGGTGCTGGACGTGATGATGCCCGAGATGGATGGCTGGGAGGTGCTGCAACGCTTACGAGCCAATGCATCGAACCGAGACCTGCCGATTATCGTCTGCTCAGTTTTCGACGATCCCGAGCTGGCTCGCTCGCTGGAAGCCTCGCTGGTGTTGCCCAAACCTATTGGCCGAGACGATATTCTGACGGCCCTGCGCCAATTCGACGTAGTCTGAAATTGCCAATGGTGAATGGTTTTCTCGTTGAGGGAGGCAACGATGGCTAAAGGGGATGATATAGAGGTATATACTGTTTACCGCTTTGCACATCCCGCTCTATACGCTGCTGCTCTGGGCGCTCTGGCAGACGGCGTCACGCTCAACCAGAATATCGTGGTTGGGTTCGATATCTTTTGCATTGTTCATGCTCTGCTTCATATCCTCTTCATCAAGCATCCCCGCTATCAGTTCAATAACCCATTCTCATGGACTCTTATCTTTGGAGCAGGCATAGCTGGTGGGATTGATCTCATGCTGCGTTTGTAGATGAAGCGTGATCCGGCACAACAAGCAGAGTGTTATGATATCCTTGCTATAACAACTTCCCAAACATAGAAAAATCGTGTCCGCTCGCTACAAAAGACGGTCCAATAACGCAAACCGGATCACTCTGCTTTATGAACAAACTCCCTACTGCCCTGACCAGCCCGCTCCTTGCCCTCGACCAATCGTCCACTACGCCGCTCTATCGCCAGCTCTATGATGGGCTGCGGCAGGCGATACTCGATGGGCGGATTGTCCCAGGCGCGCGCCTGCCCGCAACCCGCGCCCTGGCGACCGAACTGGGCGTATCGCGGAACACTGTGATGAGTGCCTTTGACCAACTGTTTGCCGAAGGCTACTTGGAAGGACGTGTCGGCGACGGCACCTACGTCACGCGGACCCTGCCGGATACGCTGTTGCACGCGGGAGCAACTACGATGTCGGCAGTCGCACTACAGGGAACTGGCCGCCGTCTCTCGCGACGCGGCGCGATGCTAGCCGCCACACCAGTGAGCACGAGTCGCGAAAGAGGCCAGGTTGGGGCGTTTGCGCCAGGTATTCCGGCTATCGACGCCTTCCCATTCGAGACGATGGCAACCCTCGCCGCACGACGCTGGCGCAACCTATCCTCTGAACTGCTTGGATATGGCGACCCGGCGGGCTACCGGCCCCTACGCGACGCCATCGCTGCGTACCTGGGCGCAGCGCGAGGTGTGCGTTGCAGCGCCGAACAAGTCATCATTGTCGGCGGCTCGCAGCAAGGACTCGATCTTACCGCGCGGGTGTTGCTCGACTCCGGCAACGTGGTGTGGATGGAAGACCCCGGCTATCTCGGCGCTCGAGGGGCATTGCGGGCAGCAGGAGCCGAGGTTATCCCGGTTCCGCTCGACGCCGAGGGGCTGGATGTTGTGGCCGGCAACGCCCGCAACGCTGCGGTGCGGCTAGTCTATATCACCCCTTCGCACCAGTACCCTACGGGAGTCACCATGAGCCTGACCCGGCGATTGGCGCTGCTAGAATGGGCCACTCATCACGACGCATGGATCATCGAGGATGACTACGATAGCGAGTACCGTTACGCCGGACGGCCATTAGCGGCGCTGCAAGGGCTTGATCGTACTGGCCGAGTGATCTACCTTGGCACTTTCAGTAAAGTATTATGTCCAGCAATACGGCTGGGGTACCTCGTCGCGCCGCCCGACCTGGTCGATGCCTTCGTCGCCGCGCGGGCGCTGGCCGATCGCCACGCTCCAACGATTGACCAGGCCGTTCTGACCGACTTCATCGTCGAAGGGCACTTTGCGCGCCACATCCGGCGCATGCGGGCGCTCTACGCCGAACGGCAGGCGATTCTGCTCGAAGCAATAGAGCGCGAGTTGTCTGGACTGCTCGATGCGCGCCCCGCCGAAGCGGGGATGCACTTACTCACTTGGCTTCCGGACGGGATAAATGACCAACTGGCAGCACAGCGCGCGGCAGAGTATGGTGTTATTGCACCGCCGTTGTCGGCGTATAACCTGGCGGCGCCCTTGCGAAGCGGCGTCCTGCTCGGCTACGCCGGCGTAAAACCACACGCAATAGAGGCCGGAGTAAAACAACTGGCAGCAGCGTGGGCTAAACTATGTGGATAGCCGACACAATCAGAGATGCAAAATGAGGAAAAATCTTCCAGAGGAAAATGTATTTTTTTGGTTTAAACCTGCTCTTTATATATGTAGAGACATGATACTTTCCTTCGCTGGGAAGTTCGAAGGACAAGCGGTCCTTCTGGAACTCTTCCAGCCAAGTGCGGGGTAGCACTGCTGACCCATACCCTATCGCCCGGGCAATGGCGGTGTGATGCGACGGCGGAGCTACCCCCGCACTCCCCACTAGTCTTCAGTTTTCAGCTTTCAGTTATTTGCCAACCTGCCGCTCTGCAATGGCACGCTGATGC
>JAKSDJ010000460.1 GCA_022360155.1 Chloroflexales bacterium
GTTGATTGCCGATTGTAAACTGTTGCGCCAGCCGCCACCATGTCCAAAGTGCGATGGCAATGAGGGCAATAAAGAGCAGCAGGAGCGGCAAACCAGGTGCTAGCAATATATGTACCAGCGGTTTGGCTATCAGTGTCAGCATCAGGATGAGGCGCCCCAAGCTCGCTGTACCGCCGCCTAGAAGTTCAGCCGGTCCACTGCTATCGCCCAAAACCCCCCAGAAGCCCAGACCAAGCGACAATAGCAGCACACTGAGCGTTAGAACGATTAATATGCGGCGAAGCCGGCTACGGCGCCGCGCTGCAGCGACAACGTGTATCGGTGGCGTATCGGGGAGATTGGCCAGGACACGCGCTGCTAGATCGGGTGGCGGCGCCACAAAGGTAGGATGCCCCTGACGCGCCAGGAGTTGTCGTATTGCGATGTCTTCGGCGCCTTCGTCAACCGAGCTCAATTCGCCGTCGTTTCGGCGTCCCATATAAATACTCCCTCGTCACCTAGCGCTTCGGCCAGCATTTTGCGGGCGCGATGCAATCGGGTTTTCACTGCGCTATCTGACAGCCCAGTCGTCTCCGCAATTTCATCGTAGGACAGGTCGTACCAGTAGCGCAAAATGGTGATCATACGATAGTGTTCCGGTAGTTGTTGAAGCGCCTGCTGCACCAGATCGCGCCGTTCTTGTTCGAGCGCGCTACCTTCCGGCCCAGCCCGCGAACTAGGCAGCCAGAACGCCACATCGTCCAGCGTCAGCCAGGCAAAGCGGCGGCGGCGCAGGCGGTCGATACAGTAGTTCGACCCAATTGCCAGCAACCAGGTTATGAACCGGCGGCTGGTATCGAAACTTTCCAGCCGGGTGTAGGCGCGCAGAAAAATTTCCTGAACCGCATCCTCCGCGTCTTGCGCATTGTTGAGCATGCGGTAGGCCTGGTTGTAGACTGCGCCCGCGTAGCGTTCGACTAGGCAGCCGAATGCGCGCTGATCACCCGTGCGCGCCTGTTCGACCCAGCGGACCTCATCGGCCTGCTGATCCATAGGCGCTCTCCACTAAATGTACGTGTATGGCGTGACAAAGTTTCATGTGATTTGACAATCTGTGATCCAAATATTCCACGTTTTGTATTCTGATCTGCTTGTTTCCGCCTCTAACCAGTGAAGTTTAGGCAATAGGGCAGCGGCGGCGCCTTCTCGATGAAATACTACCATAACACTTGCATTCGACGCCAGCTTCGTGTACCATCACTGCATCCGCAACGCTCCGGGAATTGCGGCAGAGTTGGCAATACGGCGGATCCCGGACGCCTTGGGAGAGTGCAGTGGCTGTCGGCTACAATCGAGACCAAATCCGCATCGCGTTGGCCGAGACTGACCCCAACTTCAGCAACTATCTTGACCTCCAGACTGGTGAAGTCATCAAGATCCAAGATACTGATGACAGTCCGGCGGCCGAGCAGCTTCGCGGCCAAATCATGGAGGGTTACGGCGACCGCTATCGATATATTCCCGGTGGCAAGCCAGCTCCTGAAGATGCCGATGTACAGGCCTGGCTAGATGCTGAAGGTTTATAACTGAACGGCGAATAATGGCGGAGCGAATAATGAGCGTCGTATAGCGAATGGCAGTGCTTTGCCCTTGAGTCTCTTGCCTTCCTCGCCATTTTTTCCTCCGCATGTTATGTTGCATTGTATTATTTCTCGTATGGTTGCCCAACAGCTGCAGGCGGCGTAGCGCGACCGATCAACCCGGCCAAGACAATAATCGTTACTACGTACGGCAAGACCTGTAAAAACTGATTAGGCAGCGGGGCGCCAAATAATTCGATCTGTAGGATTTGGAAGCGTGTGCCGAGCGCATCGGCGAACCCAAAGAGCATTGCCCCGCCAAAAGCGCCAAATGGGGTCCACTTCCCAAAGATCATGGCTGCTAGGGCAATGAATCCTTTTCCGGCAGTCATGCCATCGTCGAACGAGCCCACTGTTTCGAGCGAAAACCAGGCGCCGGCCAACCCGGCGATCATCCCGCTGATCAGCACATTCAAATAGCGGGTTCGATAAACATTAATGCCTACGGTATCAGCAGCGCGAGGATTTTCTCCCACGGCTCGCGCGCGTAATCCCCAGCGCGTGTAGAACAAGACAATATGGGCGCCAATAATGAGCAAGATCATCATGTAGAAGATGGGTTTCTCAGTGAACAGGATCTTGCCAAGGAATGGTATGTCGCTCAGCAAGGGGATATGTATCTCCTGCAACGTCGTCCGCCCACTGGGCGTATCAACCAAGAAGGTGCGACGCACATACCCAGTAACGCCAATGGCTAGAATATTGATCACGGTGCCGCTGACAATCTGGTCGGTCTTAAAGTTGATCGAGAGCACGGCGTGCAACAGGGCGTTCAACGCCCCAATCAA
>JAKSDJ010000110.1 GCA_022360155.1 Chloroflexales bacterium
AAACGAACCAGTCGGACCAACTGTAGGGCGGCCCCCCCGTGGCCGCCTATTATCCGGGCATCCACAGGGGGATGCCCCGACTGGGGATGCCCCGACTGGGGATGCCCCGACCGATGGAGAATAATGAATGAGCAATGTCGGTCAACGCGAAATCCTGACCCAGCAGCGCGTCATCCAGATCTTCACGCAGGAGCTGGGCTATGACTATCTTGGCCATTGGAAGGACCGCACAGGCAACAGCAATATCGAGAAGAATTTGCTTTGCAAATGGCTGAAGCGCCGGGGACACGACGCCAAGATCGTCGACAAGGCGTGGCGCGAGCTCGACAAAGCCAAGACCATCAGCGGCGGCAAGACGCTCTACGACGCCAACCGCGAGGTCTACGGGTTGCTGCGCTACGGCGTGAAGGTTCGGCCCGATGTGGGCGAGCAGACCATCACCGTCTGGCTGATCGACTGGAAGAACGTTGCCAACAACGACTTCGCCATCGCTGAGGAGGTGACGATCGCCGGCGAGCACATCAAGCGCCCGGACATCGTACTGTACGTCAACGGTATCGCCCTGGGCGTGCTGGAGTTGAAGCGCTCGACCGTGTCGGTGAACGAGGGCGTTCGCCAGAACCTTGACAACCAGAAAAAGGATTTCATCCGGCCCTTCTTCGCCACGGTGCAACTCGTCATGGCCGGCAACAATACCGAGGGGCTACGCTACGGCGTGATCGACACCAAGGAAAAATACTACCTGACCTGGAAGGAAGCGAGTCCGGTTGAGAACCCGCTGGAGCGAGCGCTCGGTCAGCTCTGTCGCAAGGAGCGGCTGCTGGAGATCATCCACGACTTCATGGTCTTCGACGCGGGAACCAAGAAGACCTGCCGCCATAACCAGTACTTTGGGGTTCAGGCGGCGCAGGAGCACGTGAAGCGGCGCGAGGGCGGGATTATCTGGCATACCCAGGGCAGCGGCAAGAGCTTGACCATGGTCTGGCTGGCCAAATGGATTCGCGAGCAAATGACCAACGCCCGTGTCCTGCTGATTACCGACCGCACCGAACTCGACGAACAGATTGAGAAGGTCTTCAAAGGCGTCGACGAGGACATCTACCGCGCCAAAAGCGGGGTCGACCTTGTGCGGGCGCTCGACGCCGGTACGGAATGGTTGATCTGTTCGTTGGTGCATAAGTTCGGCAGAAGCGAGGAAGGCGATGTCGACGCCTACCTCCAGGACATCACGGGCCACCTGCCCAAAGGATTCCACCCCAAGGGCGAGATCTTCGTCTTTGTCGATGAGTGCCACCGCACCCAGTCCGGCAAGCTGCACCAGGCGATGAAGGCATTACTGCCGGGGGCGCTGCTGATTGGTTTCACCGGCACACCGCTGCTGAAGAAAGATAAGCAGAAGAGCATCGAAGTTTTCGGGCCCTACATCCACACCTACAAATACGATGAGGCTGTGCGCGACGGCGTGGTGTTGGACCTGCGCTACGAGGCCCGCGACATCGACCAGAACATCTCTTCACAGACCAAGATCGACCAGTGGTTCGAGAT
Organism: Chloroflexales bacterium; assembly: GCA_022360155.1. Lineage (GTDB taxonomy): Bacteria > Chloroflexota > Chloroflexia > Chloroflexales > Chloroflexaceae > JAKSDJ01. The sequence continues at coordinate 1,546 of JAKSDJ010000110.1, forward strand.
CAAGACCAGGGGGCTGAATGATTTTGCCAAGGCGCAGCTCAAACAGCGCTGGGGCACAATGCAGAAAGTGCTCAGCGCACAGGATCGCCTGGAGAAGATCGTCGCCGACATCCTGCTCGATATGGAGACGCGGGACAGGCTCCAGAGCGGGCGCGGTAATGCGCTGCTCGTCTCCGGAAGCATCTACTCCGCGTGCCGCTTCTTCGAGATGTTCCGGCGGACCGATCTGGCGGGCAAGTGCGCCATCATCACCTCCTACAAACCGGCGCCGACCGACATCAAGGGCGAGGAAAGCGGTGAAGGACTGACCGAACGGCTACGGCAGTACGAGATCTACCGCAAGATGCTCGCCGCCCACTTCGACGAGCCGGAAGAGACGGCCATGTACAAGGTCGAAAAATTCGAGCAAGAGGTCAAGCGGCGCTTCATCGAGGCGCCGGGCCAGATGAAGCTGCTGATCGTCGTGGATAAGCTGCTCACTGGCTTCGATGCGCCGCCGGCAACATATCTTTACATCGACAAACAGATGCGCGATCACGGCCTATTCCAAGCGATCTGTCGCGTCAACCGGCTCGATGGCGAGGACAAAGAATACGGCTATATCGTCGACTACAAGGATCTGTTCAAATCGCTCGAAAAGTCGATGCAGGATTACACCGGCGAAGCGTTCGATGGTTATGACGCGGAAGATGTTGCCGGTCTGCTAAAAGACCGCTTGCAGAAGGCGCGGGAACGCCTGGAGGAACTCCGCGAGTCGATCAAAGCGCTGTGCGAACCGGTCGAACCGCCACGCGACACGCTCGCGTATCTGCGCTTCTTTGGGGCCGCCAATAGCGATGACCAAGCTGTCTTGAAGGACAACGAACCGAAACGCGTGGCCCTCTACAAGCTGGTCGGGACGTTCTTGCGCGCTTACGCCAACCTGGCCAACGAAATGGCGGAGGCCGGTTACTCGGACGCGGAGGCAAAAGAGATCAGAGCGGAGGTCGAACACTACGAAAAGGTGCGCCATGAGGTCAAGCTGGCAAGCCGCGATTACATCGATATGAAGATGTACGAGCCGGCCATGCGCCACCTGCTGGACGCCTACATCCGCGCCGAGGAGAGCGAGAAGCTGTCGGCGTTCGACGACATGACGCTGGTGGAGCTGATCGTAGAGCGCGGTGCGGAGGCGTTTGAATTACTGCCCAAAGGCATCCGCGAGAATCCCGAGGCTATGGCCGAGACGATCGAGAACAACGTCCGCAAGCTCATCATCGACGAGATGGACGTTAACCCGAAATACTACGGATGCGACCGCCCAATTGGCGGTCAAGATCGACAACGCCATTCGCAATGTGAAAAAAGCCGGCTGGCGCGGGAATCGATTCAAGGAA
>JAKSDJ010000827.1 GCA_022360155.1 Chloroflexales bacterium
CCGATCTGTCGCAACGGCGCCGCTCGTCGGCCAGCCCGCCGGCGGGCTGCGACCCTGGCGCGAGATCATTACGCCCCACCCGGATGTTGCCTCTGGTCGCTACCAACAGGCTGAGTTTGCCGCAGATCTGGCACAGGTCTATCGTGGCGAGGGTTCCGACGAATACCGCGAACCGCGCAGCTTCTTTCAGCGCACCTTCATCACCGAGGGCTTGCGCCTGCTCCTCGTCGGAGCGCTCCGCCGCCTCACCGACACGGGCGGCGATCCAGTGGTCGAGCTCCAGACCAACTTCGGTGGCGGGAAGACCCACTCGATGCTGGCGCTCTACCATTTGTGCTCCGGCGCAGCGCCGGCTGATCTGCCCGGTAGTGAGCCTGTGCTTGCCGCTGCGGGGATCGCGACCCTCCCCAACGTCCGGCGAGCGGTGCTGGTCGGCACGGCGCTTTCGCCCGCCAAGGCGCATCGCAAGACCGATGGGACGGAGGTGCATACGCTCTGGGGCGAGCTGTCCCACCAGCTGCTCGGGGCGCAGGGGTACGCCTTCGTCGCCGAGTCAGATCGGGCGGGGGTCAGCCCTGGGTCGAACGAACTGGGGGCGCTGTTCCGCGCTGCGAGCCCATGCCTCATCTTGATCGATGAATGGGTTGCCTATGTCCGTCAGCTCTATACCCGCAATGATCTCCCGGCCGGCTCGTTCGATGCGAATCTGACCTTTGCGCAGGCATTGACCGAAGCAGCGCGCGCAGTGCCGGGCGTCCTGCTGGTCGCCTCGCTCCCGGCGTCCGATATTGAGATCGGCGGTGAGGCTGGGCGTGAAGCGCTCACCCGCCTGAAGAATACATTCGGGCGGCTGGAGTCGGCCTGGCGGCCTGCCAGTGCAGAGGAAGGCTTTGAGATTGTCCGCCGCCGGCTCTTCCAGCCAATCACTGACCCGGCGCACTTTCCACAGCGCGACGCCGTGGTACGTGCGTTTTGTGACCTGTATCGCACGCAGAGTGCTGAGTTTCCCGCACACACCCGTGATGCTGACTACGAGCAGCGGATGCAGGCCGCCTATCCGATCCATCCGGAGCTGTTCGACCGACTCTACAACGACTGGAGCACGCTGGAGAAGTTTCAGCGTACCCGTGGCGTACTGCGGCTGATGGCTGCGGTGATTCACGCGCTCTGGCAGCGCGACGACCGATCGCTGCTCATCCTGCCGGCGAGTGTGCCGGTCGATGAGCCGGCGGTACAGTACGAACTCACTCGTTATATGGAAGACCCCTGGGTGCCGGTGATCGAGAAAGACATTGATGGACCAAACTCGCTCCCGCTCCGGCTTGATAAGGAGAATCCCAACCTGGGGCGCTACTCTGCGACGCGTCGCGTCGCGCGAACGCTCTATCTAGGTTCCGCGCCGACCTTTCGCATGACGAACAAAGGCATTGAAGATCGGCAGATCAAACTGGGTTGTGTGCAGCCAGGTGAGAGTGTGGCCATCTTTGGCGACGCCCTTCGCCGTCTGGCTGACCAGGCAACCTATCTCTACCAGAACGCCCAACGGTATTGGTACGCGACCCAGCCAAGTGTGAATCGTCTGGCTCAGGATCGCGCTGCGCGGCTCAAAGCTGACACCGTCCATGACGAGTTGCTGCGGCGCTTGCGCAACGCCGCCCGTCAGCGCGGCGATTTCGCTGCCGTACATCCAGCGCCAACTAGTGGCAGCGACGTGCCGGATGAGCGTGAAGCGCGGCTAGTGCTCCTCGATCCCATCCATCCGCACAGCAGCAAAGCGACAGCGAGCGCAGCACGACAGCATGCGGAGCACCTGCTCGATTCACGTGGGGCTGGCCCGCGCACCTATCGCAACGCGCTGACCTTCCTCGCCGCTGATGCCGCCCGGCTCAAGGAGTTGGATCAGGCCGTGCGCGAGTACCTGGCCTGGAAGTCCATCGAGGATGAACGGGACTCGCTGGGGCTCGACTCCTTCCAGAGCAATCAAGCGAAAACACGGCGTGAGCAGTTTGATGATACGGTGGAGCAGCGCATTCCCGAGACCTATATCTGGTTACTGATCCCCGAACAGCCGGATCCGCAGGGTATGGCGACCTGGACTGAGATACGGCTCCAGAGTCAGGGGCCAGCGCAGGAAGCGCTGGCGGTGCGGGCTGCGAAAAAGCTACGGAATGAAGAGTTGCTGGTCACACAGATGGCCGGGACACGCCTACGGATGGAGCTTGACCGCATCCCACTCTGGCGTGGGGATCATGTCAGTATTAAGCAACTCGCCGACGACTTTGCCCGCTATCTCTACCTGCCCCGCTTGCGCAGCACCGATGTGCTTGTGGGGGTGATTGAGCAAGGGGTTGGCCAGCTGACGTGGGAAAGTGAAACCTTCGCCTATGCTGACAGCTGGGATGCGACACGACAGGCGTATCGCGGACTTCAGGCCGGGCAGAGTGTCCGAGCGGTCCTCGATGCAGAGAGTGTGCTGGTGAAGCCTGCAGCAGCACGTCGCCACCTCGATGCCATCCAGCCGGCACCAGCGGTGGAGCCAGGGTTGCCACTGCCGCCACCCGATCCCACGC
>JAKSDJ010000844.1 GCA_022360155.1 Chloroflexales bacterium
TACCGATTTGATACACTCGCTGGTTTCTTACTCAGCCTCTTTGGACAGATCCCCAGGGCTAGCGACACAGTGTATTGGGAGGGGTGGCGCTTCGAGGTTGTTGATATGGATGGGCTGCGCATCGACAAAGTCCTTGCCATGAAGGAAGAGCCTATGCCAGACGCTCAGGATAACGCTCATCACCAGGAGAACGAAATGCACAAACGCTGATCCTGTGGCGCCGGAAAATGCGCTGATGTGAGTCATCATTCGCCTGACGAAGAGGTTTTCCCATCCTTTTAACGGTATGCTATACTAACGTCAGCATGACTGTCTGCAACTTTTGCGACATCGAGACCGTAATGTTGAACAGGAAATTGTTGTGAGCTCTGCGTCTAATTGGACCTAGGATTCGTATCACAAGGTGAGACCGAACAAAGGAGTCACTGATGACCGGTGAAGTAAACCTGCGTGCAACCCTTGCCCGCCCCTTTCTTGCTGCCACCAACACCCCGCAAGTCGCCTATCTGTTGTTGGAAATTCAGCCTACTCAGGTGATTGCCCAGGTGCGGATGCCGGTAAATGTTAGCTTCGTGCTCGACCGTAGCGGATCGATGAAAGGCGAGAAAATCGAGCGTGTACGACGGGCAACCTCTCTGGTGCTTGATCTGCTTGGTCCCCAAGATATCGTTTCAGTGGTTATCTTCGATCATCGAAGCGAAGTGCTGATTCCGGCTGGGCAGGTCCACAATCGCGAGGAGTTACAACAACGTATCAGTCGCATCCGTGATGCAGGCGGGACAAAAATCGCCCCCGCCGTTGATAAAGCGCTCCGCGAGATCGAGAAAGACCGCGGCGGCGGTATTCGCCGTTTGCTCTTGCTAACCGACGGTCAAACTGAGCATGAAAAGGAGTGTTTGCTCCGATCTGATGATGCTGCTCGGCTTGGCGTTCCAATCACTGCGCTGGGGGTTGGGCGCGATTGGAATGAGGACTTGCTAATCGAGATGGCCAATCGGTCGGGCGGGACAGCTGACTATATCGCACGACCTGACGAGATTACCGAGTACTTCCAAAACACAGTGCAGCGTGCGCAGGCGACAGTCGTCCAGAACACAATGTTGACCTTGCGGCTGGTTCAAGGGGTCACCCCACGCGCGGTCTGGCAGGTCATTCCACTGATTAGCAATATGGGCTACCGCCCGATCTCGGACCGCGATGTCAATGTGCAGTTGGGAGAATTGGAGTCGGGACAGGGCCGCACTGTTTTAATCGAGCTTCTCGTCGATCCGCGGCCTACTGGGCAGTACCGTGTCGGACAGACAGAGGCCTCTTATGATGTACCTGCCCTCAACCTGATACAAGGGAAAATCCACACCGATATCATCCTGACATTTACGAACGATCCCGCCCAACTCAAGCAAGTCAACCCAGCGGTAATGAATATTGTCGAGAAAGTCAGCGCGTTCAAATTACAAACCCGTGCGCTTAAGGATCTCGAGACAGGCGATGTCAGCGGGGCGACACAGAAGCTCAAGAGTGCGGTAACCCGGCTGCTCAGTCAGGGCGAGGTCGAGCTTGCGCAAACGATGCAACAGGAAGTCTCCAATCTCGAGCAGGGCGGCCAACTCAGTAGCGAAGGACAGAAGACCATTAAGTTCGGCACGCGCAAGACTGTGCGTTTAAGCGACCTCGATTTACCCAAAGACTAATGAAAACGGGACGATTGAAAATGAGAGATTCGTTCTTTCTCTCATCTTCAATCTCCTCATATGACAGGACTTACGCGGTGACGGGGATCGGGGAGGCGAAGCTTCCCCGAAAACGCCTCTCGTTGTCGCTGCCCGGTAATCGTGTAAGTCATGTCATACTACAACAACTTGATCGCTTCGTTGACCGCGCATGCAACGTGCGCGCGCTCTTCTTCAGTCAACGAGGGATGCACCGGCAACGAGAGAACCACTTCTGTTGCGCCTTCTGCGTGCGGCAGGTAATCACGATACCCCAACTGGCGATAAAACGGCTGCTGATGAATACAAAGCGGATAATAAATCCGAGCTTGCACGCCGCGTTCGGCCAATAATTCAACGGCCCTGTCGCGGTCGCCTGGAACGCGAATGGTGTATTGGTGATAGACGTGGGTGCGGCCTGGTCGCACTACGGGGGCGACTCCGGCGGGCAGATGAGCGTCGTAGTATGCGGCATTCGCCTGACGCACCGTCGTCCACGCTGACAATTTGTCAATCTGGGCCAGACCCACTGTCGCTTGCAAGTCAGTTAAGCGGAAATTAAAGCCCAGGATTTCGTGGTAGTATTGCTTGTTCATACCATGCTGGCGCAGCATCCGCATCCGCGCGGCAAGTTCTGGATCATCGGTCGTAACCATACCGCCTTCACCACTGGTCATGTTCTTCGTTGGGTAGAACGAGAAGCAACCCGTACCAAAACTGCCCACCATCCGTTTGCCATAGCGCGCAGCGTGCGCCTGAGCCGCATCCTCGATCAGCGCCAAACCATGGTGCTGCGCCAGTTCAAGCAGCGGCCCCAAATCGGCGGGCTGCCCATAGAGGTGAACCGGCAAAATTGCTTTCGTACGGGGCGTAATCAGACTAGCAGCGTGATCGACATCCATCGTATAGGTTGCGGGGTCAATATCAGTGAAAACCGGACGAGCGCCAGTAAAAAGCACACTATTGGCCGAGGCGATAAACGTGAACGGAACCGTGATCACTTCGTCGCCAGGCCCGAGACCGTGGGCTAGGAGCGCTACGTGCAGCGCGGTTGTTCCCGATGAAACGGCAACCGCGTCGCTGACGCCGCACAACTCAGCAAAACGGCGCTCGAATTCGGCGACACAATTACCCTGCGCCAGCTGACCGCTTTCCAAAACGGACATGACGGCGGCCTTCTCTTCTGCACCAATCAAAGGGCGTGCAATCGGTATCATGTAGAGCACCTTTCAATCAGCATAGCTTGACAGAACATAGATGAGATGAGGGGGGCTTAACACCTACATTTTGGTGATTTCTTGTTCGCTGAGCGCCAGCGCTTCCGCCGGGGAGGTGCAACGCTGACCGCCCGCACTGATATACCCAACGAGCCGGGCTGGCGTACCCATGACCAAGCCATAGTCGGGCACATCGCGGGTTACGACAGCGCCCGCACCAACCAATGCCCAACGACCCACCGTTACGCCCGTAACAATCACGGCGCCGGCGCCAATTGCTGCGCCATAACGAATGCGCGTTCGCCCGACCACCCAGTTGCTGGCGTTCTTTAGTGTTCCATTAGGATTGATTGCTCGTGGTACTAGATCATTGGTACACACCACGTGTGGACCGACAAACACGCCATCTTCGATTTCGAGGCCATGGTAGAGTGAACAGTTATTCTGGATTTTGACGTTATCACCAATCCGAACTTCAAAATCAATATAGGTATTTTTGCTAATCACGCAGTTGCGGCCAATATGAGCACGCTCACGTACCTGAGCGCCGTGCCAGATGCACGTTCCTTCGCCAATCTCTGCATGCGGTGAAACCTCTGCAGTCGGATGGATTTGAAGCATAAGGTTTCCTTTTTCATGGTGTCACAACCCTGCGATTCGGGTAGCGTGATTCTACTTGGAAACAATGAATATACGATGAACAGTAGCATCGCACTTATGATTGCTGTTCAATCGCGTTGGGGATATGAGAAAGATGCGTTATGCGCCCGCGCTTGTCAAGCGTCACGCCAATAACGTCAATGCGCCAGGCTGTATCTGCGGCTATGCCACGAACTTCAAGATATGTATAGGCCAGCCCGATCAAGCGTTCCTGTTTGATAACGGTGACTGACTCCTCAGCGCTGCCCATGCTGGCATCCTGTCGGGTGCGCACTTCAACAAAAACGACCTGATCGCCTTTCCAAGTGATCAGGTCAATTTCACCAAGCGAGCAGCGCCAGTTCCGTTCGCTGATCGTATAACCCTGACGAGACAGGTACGCAGCAGCGGCGGCTTCGCCAAATGCACCGAGTTGGCGGCGTTTAGCTGAAGGCATACTTTCGCCACACATCGTGGCGTTCCAGTTCACCGAGGAGTGCAAACGCGACATATTGGGGTTGGCGTGGCTTGATCAGCAACAGCATATTTGCCTGTTCCGGGGTGCGACCGCCCTTGCGATGGTTACAATCGCGACATGCAGTGACCACGTTTTCCCAAGTTGTCGTTCCGCCTTGCGAACGTGGCGTAACATGATCCATCGTTAGGTTGACGCGGCCAGGTTGAGTTCCACAATACTGGCATGTTTCGCGATCACGTGCAAAAACGCCGCGACGCGAACAGGGGAGTTTAAGACGCCGCGGTATCTTGATATAGCGGACCAAGCGGATCACAAGAGGGACATCAAGAGAGAAACTACGCGCACGAAGCTGTTGAGTTGCAGCCTCAACCAATTCGGCCTTTTCCTGGAGCAATAAAACAACCGCACGGCGGACCGAGATGAGCTGCAGTGGTTCGTAGCTAGCGTTGAGGACAAGAACTCGTTGCCCCAAGGCGACCACCCCCTTTAAGAACCTGCTGTAAGCAACTACAACCATTGGCTCTCTACAGGGGCGTGCTAACCCTTAGAGAGCGATGCCAATACCCGAACAGGCGGATGAAACCGCCCGAATGGAGCGCAAAATCCTGGTGTGCCAGTACCCGCCGCTATGCACAGCAATACACACCGAGTGCAGTCCAATCAAAGCACTACACACCGGCGCAGCTTTTCGCTGTGACATGTGATACTGCTGTTTCCCAGATATCATGCTTTCTCCACTTTGCGCCCCAAGAATGTCTTTCAATATAGGGCGCATATGCCTTTTCCTAGCATTAGTAGATTACACGTTTTGACGGGTTCTGTCAAATGGATGATACTATTAATCCACCGCCAGCGTGGCAGATTCAGGACTTGAGGCGCGGATAGATCCAGGTATCACAATCCTTGCTGCCCTATCCGATGTGGCCGGAGCAGATCAGCATTTTTGACGTCAGAGTATTGCCATGTCCCCTACGGCGGCGCTTTCAGGGTTGCTTCATCTCTGCCTCGATCAGGCTTGAACATAGATGGGGTTGGCGTACAGCCATGGCCGCCCGCCACGATAGCCTTCCAGACGATAAACTCCGGGTTGCACAATACTATGACGGAGGGCGCGTACTGCGCTTACAACAACCTGTCCATCGCGAATCAACTGAATATGCGCATTACAACCCACATCAGCAACGATGGTAAGCGGGCCGGCCGCGAGGCTGGGACTGTCGCCAACCGACCAGCTCTCCTGGTTGCGGCGCGCAATGAAAACAATGTTAGGCGCATCGCCGTCAAGCCGGTTGGCAAAGTAGCTTCGACCCTGGGTCAGCGCACTAAAAACCTGGTTCCGCGCCTGCATCGGATCGGTAGCGAAGGGGATATCGAACAGCACATAATTCGTCAATGTGCTAAACATCCAGCGATACGGAAACACTTCGACAACGCCCCACGGTACAGAGACTTTGAAGGCGTGAACGTCTACACCGCCGATGCCAAAGGTACGCCGCCCTGCCATATTCAAGCGGTCCCACCAAGCTAAGGTTGCCGGTGTCGGGCCGCTCAAGCCGAGACGAGGGATGAAAAAGTTGAGATACTTATTCGTTGGGGTCAAGTGTTCGCCCCAATCGCTCATGATGTTCCACAACTCCAGACCAACGACTCGATTCTGGCGATCACGGGGGCCATCGATGGTCCAATCATCCCAGCGATACACATCCTTAAAATCATTCTTCAAGCGTTCATCGGGATGCGCAATGACTCCGAAACCGCCCCGCCCATACACCTCGTCGATGTAATCCTGGGGCGCTTGACGATTGTCTATCACCTGATCGACATTCAAGGCCAGAAAGTGATTACGGGCTGGCGTAATCTCATGGCCGACAATAACGAGCAAATCATCGTGCCAGCCTTCGAATCGCTTTCCCTCGAGGGTATCATGGTCGGTGACAACGATCCAGCGTAGACCAGCTTCACGGGCTGCGGTGATAACTTCGGGAAAGGAGCCAGACCCATCAGAATAGATGGTATGAATGTGGATGGCGCCGGGATAGCTGAAGTTTAGCGACATAACACTTTCATCATGAATTAAGATAGCGACTACAGAGCGCACGGCGAGAGTGTAACACACCCCGTCCTGACGTCAAGCATCATTGTCAGGCAGATCGAGCTGCGCCGCAGGTTTGTGGTTACACTCATCCCATGTGCAGCCGTTGAGACAAATTCATGCCAATGAGCTATGTTGCTTCCACAAACCATCGCACAACGCCCTTCGGGCCGCATCATAGGCAAGAGTTGCCCATCACATTGGTAACATACACTGCCTTGGCTATGATGGGGTCGGCGCACGCACCTCGATTCCGGTTAGTCGTTCTAGGGCTTTGATCAGCGCGTGGTTGCCCTCACTGCCAAATCCGGCAGATTGAAGCACCCGATAGAGATTGAAGACTAAGCTCGTTCCCATCATTGGCACACCCATCTGATCGGCGGCCTCGATGACTAGACGCAAATCCTTCTGTTGCAGATCGATCGTAAACCCCGGACGCCAGTCATCATCCAGGATCTGCGGACCACGATTACTGAGCATCCAACTGCCAGCAGCGCCGCCCGACACTGCACTGAGCGTCTTACGAAGATCCACGCCGCTAGATTGCGCAAAGAGCAGCGCCTCGCTCACACCAAGCATAGTGACAACGACCAGGATTTGATTCACGAGTTTGACGGTTTGCCCTGCGCCACTGCCGCCAACATGGGTAATAGTTTTCCCCATCGCTTGCAAGTAAGGCATAGCGCGCGCAACCTGTTCGCTATCGCCGCCAACCATGATGCTCAGTGTGCCTTTTGCTGCACCCTCGCTCCCCCCGCTGATCGGCGCATCGAGCATATGTACCTGACGCTCGGCGAGGGCAACCGCCATGTCGCGCGTCGCCTGAGGGCTAATTGTGCTCATATCGATTACGAGCGAACCTGGCTTTACGCCGCCAATCACCCCATCGCTGCCAAACAGCACATCTTGTACGTCAGGCGTGTCGCTGACGCAGGAGATAATGATCGAACAGCGCGAGGCCAATTCCGCCGGACTCGTCGCGCCTTTGGCGCCCTGGGCAATAAGCGCTTCCGCCCGACTTGCGGTTCGATTCCATACCGTCAGATCGAAGCCGGCTTTCAACAAGTTGCTGGTCATCCCTTGACCCATAATGCCAAGGCCAATAAAGCCGATAGATTCACTCATGTCGCCTCCTTTATCTACCGAATTCTATGCCGGGGCTGCGTTACGCATCGAGGTGGAAAGAGCTGTCATTCTAGGTGACAGTGAAGCGATTTGTCAAGAGCAAGCATAGTTGCGCGAATCAGCAGATGTGCTATGCTGATATACGACGTGTTGCCGACAACAGATGGATCTGCAGACTAATGCCAACGATGAGAGACGAGCAGACACTAGCGTTTCGCCCGGCAGTTAGGTCATGGAGACTAACGCCGCGAATCAACCGCATTGAGGGCAAGCATACCGCGAGAAAGCGAAGGGGATTGTGGAACAGATTACCGTTATGAAGGTCGGCGGCAATGAACTGGACGCCCCGGCCTTTCTCGAACGCCTGTGCGGCATTTTATCGGCCTGGACAAGCCCGCTGATTTTGGTCCACGGTGGAGGCAAAGAAATCACGGCGGCCTTGGAGCGCTACGGCCAGTCGAGTAGTTTCGTCGAGGGGTTGCGGGTCACACCGCCCGAAAGTATGGCGGTCATGGAAATGGTGGTATGTGGCAGTGTCAACAAACGCATCGTCGCCCGGCTTAGCACACAGGGCCGTCCGGCCCTGGGATTGAGCGGCGTCGACTTGGGGGTTTTGCGCTGTGTACCACACCGCCCGGGCGGCGTAGATCTGGGGCGAGTTGGCGCAATCACGCTTGTAGACGCTACAATGCTCCAGGCGATGATCGGGATGGGGTGGCTGCCGGTTTTAGCGCCCGTAGCCCTGGGCCAAACGGACGGCCTGGCATACAACGTCAATGCCGACCACGTGGCGCAAGCCGTAGCCGCCGCGCTAACCAACACCACAACAAGCGACAGGCGTACGGAGCTGGTTTTTGTCAGCAACGTTCCCGGCGTACTCCGCGAGGGCCAAGTTGTCGCCCAACTAACGGCGATCGAGATAGAACAAGGCATTCAGTCTGGAGCTATTAGCGGCGGTATGATCCCCAAAGTTCGCGCCGCACTCAATGCACTGGAGGCCGGCGTAACAGCGGTCCGCATCACCAACCTCGATGGTCTCAGCGGAAGCGGCACATATATAACAATGCATGGCCAAATGCGCCCTACCGCTTAAAGCCTAGAGCCCCCGATGAGCCATGCGCCGCAATAGGAAAAGCAATAATGAATGATCCAGAAATACATTATGTTATGGCCGGTGATATCTTCCGCGATCTGCAGCCTGACCAGCGCGCCCAAATCGAGCGCCATATCAGCTACAACACTTATCCATCCGGACAGATCTTACATTCGCCCAATGAATATGGCGAGCAGTTATTTGTCTTACAGTCGGGCCGGGTGCGCCTCTACAAACTCTCGCCAGAGGGGCGGGCGCTGACCCTCGTTGTACTGGAACCGATCACAATATTTGGTGAAATGACCCTCGTTGGACAGTGGATGCACGACAGTTTTGCTGAGACGATGACCGAGTGTACGATTGGCATCATACGCAGCGAAGAGCTAAGCCGTATTCTGGCAACCTATCCTCAGGTGGCGCTTGCCTTTATGGGATTGATGGGGCAGCGCCTCCGCACAATAGAGAATAAGCTCGCTGACATTGCCTTCAAGAGCGTCCCGCAACGCCTCGCGACATTGCTGCTCAACCTGGCCAATGTGCCAAGCACGCAAATGACTGCCGCGAAGCCGCCAGAAGTAACGCGCTACACGCACCAACAGCTTGCCGAAATGATCGGTTCGTATCGCGAGACAGTAACCAAAGCGATCGGCGAATTCCGTGAGGCCAGCCTGATTCGCGTCGAAGACGAGAGTATTTTGCTAACCGATCTGGAGAAATTGCAGCGACTCGCGAATCGCTGATCAGCGACAAAGACGGCCACAATCGCTTGGCAGATAAAACAACCCCGCGCCGACGCCTGGGTAAAGGCGCAGTACGGGGTTGTTTTTCGCTTGTTCTAAGGGCGTTGAGTTTCCGTCAACGGGTCACCGCCGCCGAGATGGATACGGCTCTTCAGAGGGCGGCTCCTTGAACATGTCATATGGCGTGACCTGAGGAACCCGCAATCGCCAAAGGAACCAAACGGCAACCCACAACACACCCTGAGCGATCATGAGCAAGGTAACCAGCACAATCTTGAATACGAACGGGTCCATGCTTCTCCTCCACTATGTGATGAGGTTACATTATAAAATAAACAAAGCCCCAACCAGACTGGGCCTGCCTATTTAGAGCTTAGCAATTGTGTCGTAAATCAGCAGTATGACACTATCATACCGCAGACTGTGAATATTTGCAATAGGTTGATGTTGTACCGACAGCGCCTTTGCACAAACCCGCCGAGGTGAACAGAATGCCTTCAAACAAGCGACCGTGTAACAAGGCGCAAACGATGACGATCTTCAGCAAACGCCTGCTGAACTTATTGCGCTGGCTGGTCATCGGGTTGATGGGCGCCGGCGCACTACAACTGGCAGGTCGCATCTATCTCTTCTTCTGGCCCAAACCGACGCCGCTGATTGTAGCGCCGTTGTTACGACATCGCTGGCGGCTACGCTATCGTGATCCTGAACACACCCTGGCGCCATTGCGGTTGCACCCTGGCATGCGCGTACTCGAATTAGGTCCGGGCGTCGGCTTGTTTACCGCTTGTGCTGCGCGTGCTATTGCGCCAGGCGGGGTGTTGCTCAGTGTAGACCTGCAACGCGCGATGCTAGATCGGCTACGACGAGACCTGCAACACACCGCAGCAAGCACAATCAGCCTCCAGGTCGGTGATGCGCAAGCCCTGCCGATAGCTGACGCGAGCGTCGATTGCGCCTTCCTGATCGCGGTTTTACCAATGATACGGGGACGGCAGCGCGCGCTTGCCGAGTTACGACGGGTTCTGCGCCCCGGCGGGCTGCTCGCAGTGAGTGAAGAAATTCTCGCCCCGGAGTATGTACCGCCCGCCATCACCCGATACTGGTGCCAACAAGCCGGCTTCAAAGCGCTGAAACAGGTGCGTGGCAGGTGGTGTTATCTGTTAACGTTTCGCCGTGTATAAAGCAGCCGTACCTCACCCAACCCGCGGCTTCTTACTTGTGATGCGTTTCTCCCCAGCGCAACAGCAAAGCCCCCGCCGTGCATCCAACCAGCCCCATAAAGAGCGATCCCGGCATTGCCGCAGGATGAAAACCGATGCTATTCAGCGTAATCGCTGTGATAGCTAGAGCGACCAGCGCACAGCAAAACGTGCGCGCGAAATCTTGCCAGATAAAGTCTGCTAGGCGCTTGAGCGATGGCCGGGCGACGGTGAACGCAACGGCAAACAAGACCAATGTTACCAGAACAGGCATAGCATCCTCAATGCTGCGGAACATGCTCACGCCGAAAGTCGCACAATATGGCGTACAGGGGTGAGCAGGCGAATAGGTCTTGATACTTGAGGATTCAACAGCAATGTCGACTATATGATCATTGTACCATGATCGATAATCGATCGATAATCGCGCAGTTCTTTTCACTGTTGATCGGCGGCTGGCAACCTCATTAGCACACGATTGCAGGACTGCAACTAAGAATCACGAGGCGCGCCCGATAATGCGCATGGCCAGTGCGCGCTCCTCCGTTCCAAACGCGCCAAGCAACCAGAGCGCCACCCCATAAACCGGAACTGAAACCAGCGCCATTACCAGACTAGCCCACGGTCGCGGTACGAACACAAACACAACCAGCATCGCCAGGCCCATCGCCAGAGCGGCCAGAATTGGTCGCCACGCCAAAGCGAGCAATGGCGGCATCAGTTCTTCACGGCGTAACAAAGGCGCGAAGACGGCAAACAATACGATCTCCGAGAGGATGGTAATCACGCTGGCGGCATAGAGGCCAAGCTGCGGAACGCCCTGAAGACTCAACCAGGAAATCGCCAACAGATTCGCACTTAGGTTGAAGGCCGCACCAATCACGAACGCTCTGGTAATCGCGCGCTGCTGATTAATCGCGATCAACACGTATTGCAACAGCCCATTAACGAACGAGAGCGGCAGAAACCAAGCAAGGATCGCTAAGACATGGATCGAGATCGGATTGTAATCCGCAAACTGATCGCGCGTGAAGACCCAAACGAGATCAGGGGCAAGGAGCGCAATGCCCATTGCTATGGGAAAAGCCAGCAGCAAAAGGGCCTGGAGCGTACGGTTCTGCGCTTCGACCAGAGCGGTCCGTTCACCGACCGCGCGGCGGGCCAGCATCGGAAAAACCGCAAATGTGATCACTGGCGGCAAGATCAACGCAATACCAAGCACTTGATACGGCATACCGTACTGCTGCACAAGGAGATCGCTCTGCTCGCCGCCGAGCGCCCTGATGATAAAGATGTCGAAACGGAAAAAGACGACGCCAAGGAGACTGTTGAGCATGAGGGGCAGCGCAGTGGGCACGATCTGGCGAATGAGCGCGTTGTCCCAAGATAGGGTGGGCCGAAAGAAATCGCGCATCTGTAAAAACAGATAGAGCAGCGCCGTACATGTCGAAACGGCCACAGCAACCCAGGCCAAACCGATAATGCCAAAACCTGCCAACAAGACGCCGATCCGCACCAGGAAACTCAAGATGGCGGTGACCAACTCGATCAGCGCCGGTATTTCCATCCGTTCAGACGCATTGTACAGCGCCGTCACCGCACCTGAGTACGCGCTGGGGATCAGGGTCAGCAGCAAGACCCATATTGCCTCCCGGCCTATCGGCGTAATCGCTTCACCCAGGCCAAACTGCGCCAGCAGGCTATAGCCCCCAATCAGGAGCGCCGCGATGGGCGCAGCGCCCACGAATACCAGCAACCAGCGCAAAGCCAGCGTAACCCCAAACAGGCGCGGTGCAGCGGTCGGATCGCGGGCCACTTCGCGCGTTAGGAACACGCCCAGGCCAAACTCGGTGAATGTGCCCAGGTATTGGGCGACCAGAAGCACTGCCAGGGTATATGGGCCTATATCAGCAGCAGCCAGCGTACCGAGCAGCACAACGGCGAAGACTAGATCAAAACCGCGCACCAGCATACGCAACGCCAACGGGACAGCGCTGTTTTTGAAGACGCGCCGCGCCGCGTTCTGCGGATCATCACGATAGAAGCGTCGCCAGAGCAGCACTGCTACGCCGGTTAACAACAAAACAGCAATCAGCGCGCCCAGAAAAAGCCATAGTCGCATCATGAGTTATGAGTGTTTCGGTAACACAGCGGCAGAATAAGCCGAAGCGGATTGTATATGAAGAGGCAACATCTACTTCTCGGTCTCGATCCAAGCCTGACGCCCATCGCTGATCAGCTCGATAGTTCCGTTAAGCTTGTTGTGGTAGATCGCGGCGCCGTGTAGCCGGCGCTCCTGCCACGTCAGTAAGACGGGTTTCTCGGCCTCCCAGGCCTGGGTAAAGATGATCGCTTGTGGTTGTAAAGCCGTTACCAAAGGCGTTTCCGGATCGAGCTGCCAGGGATAGGCCAGCACGGTCACTGGTACGGCGGCAGCGAGCAGGCGATCGTCGTCCGACTCAACACCAGCGCCATTGAGAATAACACTGGTTGCGCCATAGTCGAGCCGCAGCACCAAGCCAGCTTCGTCTTCGTCGCCCGTGGACAAGACAGTCACCAGGACGCTGTCCAGACGGAGTTGGTCGCCCGCTTGGGCAACGTTTACTCGCGCCTGTTGTTCACGCAAGAGGCGCAGCCACTCACACTGGAGGTTTTGCGTTCTGGTTCTGTCGATGTCGTTGCTGGTGCAATCTACATCAAAATCGGCGGGAGCGATAGCCATGTCGGTTCGGTAGCGCGTGAGCGCGGCAACTTGCCCGGCGAGTCGCTTTGGGTTGCTCTGGGTCAAGATCACAGCATCAAGCGAGCGCCGCCAAAAAGGCAACGTCCGCCCGAGATGTAAGGCCAAGAGCGCCGGATCGCTCCCGCCGTCGATCAAGATATATTTGCCCTGTTCTGTCTCGATCAGGATGGCATCACCAGACGTGTCGAAGAAGTAGACATGGAACCGGCCATCCGACCTGGCGAACCAGGCTGCCGCAAATAACACCAGCCCAAGCAGCGCGAGCGGAATAAGATAGCGGTGGTAGGTTGCGGGGGACGCAAAAGCCGGCTCGGTCATATGATGGCGTCTGTGTTACCTACTTCTTAACGTACCATTCGATAGCAACAGGATGACCTCGCGCTTTATTTCACGCTTTGCGTAGCGCAATCGCTTCGATCTCGACTCGCACCCCTTTGGGTAGAGCAGCGGCCTGCACTGCCGAACGGGCGGGCGGATTGCTGGGAAAGAACTCGCTATAGACTGCATTCATAGCCGCGAAATCATTCATATCGGCGAGGAACACCATCGTCTTAACAACATGGTCCAAAGAGCTGCCTGCTGCTTCGAGCAGCGCTTTGAGATTGTTCAACACCTGACGGGTCACCACACCAACATCTCCGCTCACCACCTCTCCGGTTGCCGGGTCGATGGGAATTTGGCCAGAACAGAAGATCAAGTTATCAATAGCAATTGCCTGGGAATAAGGGCCAATCGCCTGGGGGGCGTTGGGTGTACTCACAACCGTACGGCTCATCGTAGAGCTCCTGTCATTTCAATGCCGGCAGCTCCTTGCTGTCGACCGCACGCCATTATAGCACGCTCCCGGCGTAGAACTAATCGACAGACAACCTGCCAGCTTGCAATGGAACGCTGATGGTGCAGATGCCTCCAATGAACGTTGATCACGGGCCAACCCTTGTCCTGAGCGCCGCCGACGGATGTCAACCTAACTCGCGTCTGTTGATCCAAGGTTGCGCCAGACCGCGCCGGTAGGAAACTCGTATTGATCGAGCGCCTCCGCTTTCATGGTGATGCTGTAGCCCGGCATGGTCGGCGGCATATAGCGACCGTTGCGAATCACCACCGGATCAATGAAGTGTTCGTGGAGGTGGTCCACATACTCAAGCACCCGATTTTCCAAGGTGGCGCTTACCGCGATGTAGTCGAAGATGGAGAGGTGCTGCACATACTCGCAGAGGCCAACGCCGCCCGCGTGGGGGCAAACCGGCACGCCAAACTTTGATGCCATAAGCAATACCGCTAGAACCTCGTTCACACCGCCCAGACGGCAGCTATCGATCTGGCAGAAGGAGATCGCATTCGCCTGGAGCAATTGCTTGAAGATGATCCGGTTCTGCACATGCTCGCCCGTCGCTACGCCAACCGGGGCGACCGCGCGGGCAATCGCGGCATGGCCCAGCACGTCGTCTGGGCTGGTCGGCTCCTCGATCCACCAGGGATCAAAGCGGGCCAACTCTGCCATATTGGCGATTGCCTCGTTCACATCCCATACCTGGTTCGCATCCATCATCAACTTGCGGTCAGGGCCGATCTCGTCACGGATCAACTGGGCGCGGCGGAGGTCGTCCGCGAGGTTCGCTCCCACTTTCATTTTGAAATGGGTCCAGCCATCAGCGACCGCCTGGCGACAGAGGCGGCGCACCTTCTCGTCGTCATAGCCCAGCCAGCCGGTCGAAGTCGTATAGGCCGGGTAGCCCTGTGTCCGCATGCCGGCCTCGCGCGCCGAGCGGCTGGGCTGCTTGTCCTGGAGGATCGCCAGCGCCTCAGCCGGGGTCAGCGCGTCGCTGATATAGCGAAAGTCGATGCAGCGCACAAGCTCTTCAGGTGTCATGTCGACCAGGAGTTTCCAGAGCGGCTTGCCGGCATGCTTCGCGTAGAGATCCCAGACTGCGTTGACCAGCGCTGCCGTCGCCAGATGGATTACCCCCTTCTCCGGGCCAATCCAGCGCAACTGGCTATCGCTGGTGATCATTCGCCAGAACGCGCCCATATCGGCGGTAAATGACTCTAGGGTCTTGCCGACGAGCAACGGGGCGAGGGCTTGAACCGCTGCCACACACACCTCGGTTCCACGACCAATCGTAAACGTTAGGCCATGACCTTCCAGTCCGGCGGGACTATCGGTTTCGAGCACAACATAGGCGGCGGAATAGTCGGGGGCGCGGTTCATCGCATCCGAGCCGTCGAGAGAGCGGGAGGTTGGGAAACGAATGTCCCGCGCACGAACACCAGTGATCGTTGTTGCCATGGTCGGATTCTCCTGTCTGGACTATACGCTGCAAATATGAATGGTAGAGGCGCTGAATCAACCCATTGCGCAATCGCTGGCAGCGGGATACGGCCAACTGCGCGACAAAAAACTAGCTATGGGGTACAAGTGTTTAGTTAGATTATATCAATCTTAGAAGGTGAGATCGTCAAAAATAATAGTACCTGCACATGCCAGACACTCATCAATGTACAGTTTGACAACACCTTTGGTAGAACCAGGAACCCGCACTAGGGCAAAAGGAAACATGCGCTCTTTCCCAAGATAACACAATTATATCTAGTAGCCAAGCCTTTTATAGCTTTCTAGTCACATAAATACTGCTTATCGCTCTCTAGGGAATAATCGCATGCAGCACAACATCGTTAGCACAGCACTAGATCGAGGCATGCTTTCGGGCCCAAACTAACGTATGAATGTCAAATCCAAATTAGACTGAGATATAGTTGGGTTGTAGCCGTCCACTGCCGCAGCGACTCGGTCAGCGATCACCGTCACGAGGAGCGGATCATAGGCCAGATGTTCGCTCAACAGCAGCGTCGTGTCTGGATGGCGCGCCTGGGCTGCAGCAATGGCTGCGGGTAGATCTTCGGCGACGTGGCCACCCAGTTGGAGGAAGTAGGGGACGATGACAAAGCGGCGGAAGCCCTGCTGCGCCAGCTCATCAATCGCCGGGCCAATCAAGGGTTGATTCAGGCCCAGGTAGGCGACCTTGACCGAGGCATAGCGCCAAAACGCCCGGAGGCGCGCCGCCACCGCAGCGACTGGGCGATTGGCGGACGGATCAGGGCTGCCGTGGGCGACAAGCACCAGGGCCGTGGGTGACGAGTCGCCTAGATTCGAGGCTTCAGCTTCAGCCGCGCGCTGCAACACCAATTTGGCCAAGGCCGCGTGATCGCCGAACGGCGGCGCCAATGCGAAACGCACCTTGGGATAGGCAGCACGCCCCGCCTCAACCTGTCGCGGCGCATCAACGCGCACAAACTTACCCGGCACAAGAAAGTAGGGCTGGACGATGACTTCGTCAATACCCTGGGCGATGACACGCGCCAGTGTGGCGTGAAAATTGGGCTGACTGTAGTTGAGAAACCCGGCTGCGACAATTGGTGCAACTCGTGCCGCCTGCGCCCGCGCCGCCAGCCGGATCATCGCTGCGCCTGAACCCAGGCGCAGACTCCCATGACCAAGCAGAATCACTGCACGCATAGTTTCACCCTATGGCATTTTATCGAACGCAGGCAGGGTGACGAATGGTCCCGCCAATTGCTCATTGGGTACGTCCGCACATGGCCCGGGATCGGCTGGCGTGTGCTGGCCAATTGCCAGTGCATCGAACCAGCGGAGCCGCTCACGCAGCCGGACGACCTCGCCCACCACCAGCGTAGCAGGCGGCTCCAGACCTGCCTGAGCTACCTCTGTAGCGATGGTCGCGAGCGAGCCAACGATGGTCTGCTGCGCGCAAGTCGTTCCCCAGTGGATCACAGCGGCAGGCGTATCGGCGGGCCGGCCATGCGCGATCAGGTTGGCAGTGATTATCGCCAAGCGCCCAACGCCCATCAAGAACACCAAAGTGTCGACACCCTTAGCGAGAGCAGACCAGTCGATCCGTGAATTCGCACGGCTCGGATCTTCGTGGCCAGTAACAACGGCAAACGAGGCGGCATAAGCGCGGTGGGTTAAGGGAATGCCAGCATAGGCGGGGACGGCGACCGCAGAGGATATACCCGGCACGACCTCCCACGCGACACCCGCCGCGTGAAGCGCCTCTGCCTCTTCGCCGCCCCGTCCAAACACAAACGGATCGCCGCCTTTGAGCCGCACCACCTGCAGGCCAGCACGCGCCCGATCAATCAGCAGCGCATTGATCGTTTCCTGCGATTGCGACTGTCGACCAGCGCGTTTACCTGCGTCAATCAACTCGGCAGCGGCGCGGCACTCGCCGATCAGCGCATGGTTGACCAAGGCATCATAAACAACAACGTCGGCGGTGCGCAGACGGCGCAACCCTTTGACACTGATCAGATCCGGGTCGCCTGGACCCGCCCCAACGAGCGAAACAAAACCAGCGGCCATGTAGTCTCCTGGAACAAAAAGCCTTGTATTCTAGAATTGGTCTTCGCGAAGCGCCCTTACGGCGCTCTCACCTCATCGCATCCCGTCTCTGCGCCTCCGCATCTCCTCGCCTCTTCATCGCTGCGCTACTTTTCCATAGAGCAGCGATTATGGTATACTCGAAGTATGATGCTTAACAAAGAAATGGTGCGCCTGCGCACCGAGAATGATGACTTGCGGACCCAAACGCTCCAACTCGAACGACATCCGCCGGTAGCACTGGCACATATCGCCGAACTGGAACCGCAGAGCCGCACTTCCAGTCTTTGTCAAGCCCAACCGCCCCTCGCCAGATATGAACGAACGCCCCCGTAAGAAGCACGCCGCCCAGCACAGCCTTGTCCATCGCTTGCCGCTTGTAAGTCCATCTTCGACTCATTCACTGTTTATCCTGGTTGATGGCCTACATGCCAACCTGTCCAAGCACAAGGCTCGTTTGTTCGTGATCGCCCACGTGAAGAGTAGTTGGTCGCACAGCCTTGGGTTTTCTCAGACATTGAAGCAAACCGTAGCTTCCGCACATGGTTTACCCAATCTGAACATGGCGTAATTATACGATACTTGACAATTTCGATCAAATAACGTAAGATTACGACTATCGACGGTAAAAAACAGGTTATGCTGAAACTTTCTTCGTGATCTCCCGGTTGGGTCTTCGCAGCAAGTCATTCACACAACGCACATTGGTACGATGTTTGCAGCGTAGTACGGACACAGTTTTCACTGATGCGGGTGTTATGTCCCTCCTTTTGATGGAAAGAATTTGATGATGGGAGACTCTGTTATGCCCGATCTGCTGCCGCTTGAGCGAACAACAGCGGATCTTCAACAGTTGAACCAGTGGTTCCAGAGCAAGCCGACCGAGGCGCTGATCGAATGGGCTGCCGAGCGCTACGGTCAGGAGATCGTTCTGACGTGCAGTTTCGGTGGTCCCTCTGGAATGGTCTTGCTCGATATGAGCGCCAGGCTGGGGTGTAATATCCCAGTCGTTTTCCTCGATACCGACCTGTTATTTTCCGAAACCTACGCCCTGGCTGAAGCAGCGACACAACGCTATGGCATCACGATCAAGCGACAGCAGCCAGCGCTATCTCTGGCCGAGCAGGAGCGCCAGGAGGGGCCGAAGCTCTATGCTCGCGATCCCAACCGCTGCTGCAACATTCGCAAAGTGACGCCGCTGGCGGAGGTGTTGCGTCCTTATAATGCCTGGTTCAGCGGCATCCGTCGCGATCAGGCGGCGACCCGCGCCGAAACTGAGCTCTTACAGTGGAACGAGCGTCATGGATTGCTGAAGATCAATCCTCTGGCCTACTGGAGCGAGCGCCAGGTTTGGACCTACATCCATACTCACAACGTTCCCTACAATCCGCTGCTCGACCAGGGCTATCCCAGCCTCGGCTGCACTCCTTGCACCCACCCAAGCAGCGCGGACAATCAGCGCGCTGGACGCTGGGCCGGGTCCGCAAAGACCGAGTGCGGCATTCATTTGTGAACATTGGAATGTTGGAGCGGCGGCATTCATTTGTGAACATTGGCACGTTGGAGCGTTGGAACGTTAGCAGGTTGGAACGTTGACACGTTCGACACGTTCGATCTGTGCTAACCGGCGTCCATCGGCGGCATCTGCGTTCTATTGCATGGTGATTAACTGACGGCTAACGGCTGATAGCTAACAATCGGCTATTGGCCTAGATAGAAGGTGAATGATGATCGAGAAGACTGTAGTGGAGCAACGACTCTCGAAGGTAGAGGAGCTTAAAGCGGCAAATGAGGGTCTGGGCGGTATCCTCTTCGAAGAAATCCCCGACCAGACGAGCGAACGCATTTCCGAAGGCGCTTACCAACTCCTCAAGTTCCATGGCAGCTATCAGCAAGACGATCGTGACCAGCGCCAAGAGCGCAAGAAGCAGCAACGCGACCGCGCCTGGCAGTTCATGGTTCGCACCAAATGTCCCGGCGGACGGATGACCGCCGAGCAATACCTCCTGGCCGACGAACTAGCCGGAGCGTTCGGCAACCAGACCTTCCGGATCACCACCCGCCAGGGCATCCAGTTTCACGGTATCGGCAAGACAAACCTCAAAACGCTCATCCGCGCCCTGAACGAACGCTGGATCAGCACCTACGGGGCTTGCGGCGATGTGGCGCGCAACACGCTCACCTGTCCGGTCGCCGACCTGCTACCCGGTCACGACTTCGACTTCCAGGCGCTGGCACAGCAAGTGAGCGACCGCTTCCTGCCCGATTCGACCGCCTACTACGAGTTGTGGCTCGACGGTGAAAAGATCCTCGCCGATGGGACGCGAGTCAAGGTGCAGCCGAGTCGCCAGGAGTCGTTCTATGGCCCGAGCTATCTGCCCCGCAAGCATAAGATTGGCATCGGCCTGCCGCACGACAACTGCATTGATCTGTTCACCCACGACCTGGCGCTCGAAGCGGTGATCGGAGCGGATCACCGCTTGCTGGGCTTCAACCTGGTTGCGGGCGGCGGGCTGGGCAGCACCCACGGCAAAGCCGAGACCTTCCCCCGCCTCGGCGACCGAATTGGCTTTTTGCCGCCAGAGCAAGCTTTAGCCACACTGGAGGCAGCGACGGCGATCTATCGTGACTACGGGGACCGGAGCAACCGCAGACACGCCCGGCTCAAATATATTCTTGAGGAGTGCGGCGTGGATTGGTTCAGGGATGAGTTGGCGCATCGGCTCGGTGCAGTATTGGCCCCAGTAGCCACAGTGCCGACCTATGGCGTCAGCGACCACCTCGGCTGGCAGCAGCAGGCCGACGGGAACTGGCTGGTCGGGATCTGGGTCGAAAACGGGCGGATCAAAGATACGGTTCGGGAAGGGTTGCGGGCGATTGTCGCCGCTTTTCAGCCAGAGATCCGCCTCACACCCCAACAGAATATCATCTTGGCCAAGATCCGCAACGCCGACCGCGCGCAAGTCGATGCAATGCTTGCAAGCTACGGCCTCCTGACCGGCGGCGCTAAGCTCAGTGTGCTGCGGCGCTATGCCATGGCCTGCCCGGCGTTGCCGACCTGTGGGTTGGCGGTAGCCGAGGCCGAGCGCTTCTTGCCGGATGTGATCGGCGAACTGGAACGGCGCGGCTACGGGAATGAACGGGTCTGGGTGCGGATGAGCGGGTGCCCGAATTCTTGCTCACGCCCGCCAACAGCCGAGATTGGGATTATCGGGCGCAGCCAGGGGTTGTACAACATCTATGTCGGCGGCAGCTTCGCCGGCACGCGGCTGGCGCAGCTCTACCGCGCCGATGTGCGCGCCGATGTGCTGGTGGATGTGCTCGCAGATGCACTCGACCAGTGGCGGCGCAGTCGCAACCCTGGCGAGGACTTCGGCGATTGGGCCACCCACGGACTCATGTGAACAACATTAGCAGGTTGGCGCCAGGTGTGTGGAATATCCACAGATGACACAGATGTTATATGTTCTTCATCTGTGTCATCTGCGGATATTTGTTGTGAATAGGTATACCGTCTACTTGCCCTACAGCTTCAGATCACGCGCCCCAGGAAGGCGATAGAAGCAACGGGCATTGTCGGCCCACAATTTCTGGCGAGCGGCAGGCAACAGATGGGCGGTCAATTCATCGAGCGTTGCGGCCCAGCGTTGATAATCGCTGGCAAGCAGCACAACCGGCCAATCACTGCCAAAGAGCACCCGGTCTTCGCCAAATGCGGCGAGGACATGATCAACGTAGGGCGCGAGATCAGCACTCTTCCAATGCTGATGATCGGCTTCGGTCACCAGACCGCTCAGCTTACATTGTACGTTTGGGAATGCTGCCAACTCCTCAATCTGCGCGCGCCACGGATCAAACACCTGGTCTTTAATCGCTGGTTTACCGATATGATCGAGCATGAAGCGCACCTTGGGGCACTGGCGCACCAGTTCGATAACGGCGGCAAGTTGGTGATGGTAGATACAGATATCGAACGAGAGATCATACTCCGCGAGCAGTTGCACACCTTGCACGAAATGAGGCTGTAGGCAAAAGGCCGGATCGGCTTCCCCCTGCAAGATACGGCGCACGCCTTTGATCCGCGGATCGATCTCGACGAGCCTGTCGAGGTAGCTGCGGATCTGAGGCCCCTCTTCAAGCGGCGCCCAGGCGACAATCGCCTGAATCCGCGGGTCGCGCAGCGCCTGTTCCCGGACCAAGAAAACCTCGATCAGAGCCTGGTCAGGCACGACATCGACCTGCACATAGACGATGGCCTCGACCTCGATCTCAGTCGTATGGGACTGGAAATCACTCATGTCGTAATTCTGATTCAGCAGCGGACTGTCGTCGAGCCAGGGAATTCGCAATGATTGGGGATTCCACAGATGGACATGGGCATCGACAAGCGGGAAATCAAGCATAAATCACCTCTACGGGTCACCTGTTGTGCGTTACGCAGAACAAACCAACAACACCTCTAACTTGCTCTGCATTTCTCGCATGTGTTACTCAGCATTCGTTATTCCCATTATTCCATTGGCAGGGGCGCATCGGCCGGAAGCAAACCCTCAGCGCGGAGGTCTTCCCAGAGTGCGACAGGTACAGGATGGCGGAACATCGCCACATTCTCATCCCACTCCGCTAGAGTGCGAGCCCCGGTTAGCACCGCTACAACCGCCGGGTGCGCCAGCGGAAATTGCAGCGCCGCCGCCTTGAGCGGTACGCCGTGGCGCTGGCACAACGCATCGATCCGGCGCGCTTTCGCGACCCACGCCCGCGGGGCCGTAGCATAATTGAAGGTTGTCATGTCGGCATAGGGATCGGCCAGGATACCGCTGTTGAACGGGCCGCCAATGTAGATAGCGATACCCCGCTCGACACAGAGCGGCAGCAGATCGGAGAGAGCCTCCTGGTCGAGAAGGGTGTAGCGCCCGGCGAGCAAGAAGCAGTCGAAATCAGCGGCACGGGCCAAGTACGCTAATTTGTCTGCATAGTTCATCCCCGCGCCAATCGCCCCGACAACGCCCTCGTCGCGCAGCCGCTCCAACGCACGATAGGTTCCCTGCAATGCGGTATCCAGGTCATTGTCGGGATCGTGGATCAGCACAATGTCAATGTGATCGAGTTGCAGGCGACGCAGGCTGGCCTCGATCAGGCGTAGAGCGCTATCATAGCTGAAATCTTGCGGCGGACGAGGCGGCTCGACTGGACTCTGCGGGTCGGCGAGGGCGCTATCATCGAATACAGCATAGCCCACCTTGGTCGAGACCACAAACGTATCGTGGGGCAATCCCGCCAGGGCCGCGCCAACGCGCAGCTCGGCCAGACCCGAGCCATACAGCGGCGATGTATCGAAGAAGGTGCATCCCTGTGCATAGGCTTCTCGCAGCAACGCGCTGGCGTCTTCATCGGAAACGCCCGCATAGAGCCAGCCAATACCGGCTGTCCCTAGTCCCAGCCGAGTAATCTCGATAGTCGTGCGCCCCAGGCGCACCTTCTGGAAGGGATTCGTCATAGGAACACTCTCTGTTAGGCTTGTGCCGCTTGCTGGCCATCCGAGGCAATTTTGCCGATATCAAAGACACGGTAGCGCAAAACATCCGCCGCGAATTGCAGGCACACCAACCTGGAGCCACAGTAGCGTATCATGCGAACTACCACACATCGAATTTTGCTGCCCTGTATGGTATCTACACTTCACGGCTCTGTCAAACGGCCGCCAGCACACTAAGCTGACATGAGCGCTCAGTAAGCGATAAACGTTCCAACGTTCTATACTTTCCAAGCTGCGGACGTTTACAGGCATCCGCTCGCCTCAGCCAGGCGTGCTTGTTCGATACCAGCTTATTGGCGCAATCCGTCCGCTGATTTGTCAAATACACCATTCTCCTGCAATAATTTTGTTAGTATGATGTGATCGTTAACTATAAGGAATACGATATGAAACCGAACGAACTGACTCTGTCCACGCGAACAAGCGAGCTACGACCCGCACCCGAACGACAGATTGTCTTTGTATTACTGCCAGATGTCGAAATGCTCGATCTCGCTGGACCAGTACAAGTATTCCACGCAGCCAATCTCCATGGGGCGCGCTACACATTAACATACAATTCAAGCCAGTCGATTGTGACAAGTGCACAGGGATTGGTATTTGCCCAGCTTACGCCATTACCATCTGTCGGGCAGGATGATATTGTTATTGTTCCAGGAGTTTATATCCCGCTTGATACATTAAACTCAGCGTCCTTCGACCCTGCGGTCACCGCTTGGATTGCTGATGCTTATAAGGCAGGCGCGATTGTAGCATCAATATGTACTGGCGCTTTTTTGTTAGGTGCAGCCGGGCTACTCGATGGACGACGCTGTACAGCGCATTGGATGGTGCTTGATGAATTACAGTCGCAATTTCAACGGGCGCATGTCCTTGATAATGTCTTGTATGTCCACGATCAACGCATAACCACTACCGCAGGTATCGCCTCTGGTATTGACATGGCGCTTTCCCTTGTCGAACAAGATTATGGAGCGCTGTTCGTGGCACAAATCGCCCGTTTTATCGTTATCTATATGCGACGAAACGGCTCGCATCCACAAACCAGCGTTTACTTGCAGTATCGAACGCACTTACACCCTGGCGTGCATCGCGCACAGGACTTTTTGATCGATCATTTGCACGAGTCGATATCGCTCGATCAACTTGCACAGGTTGCCCAGATCAGTGTGCGTAGCTTTTCACGCGCTTTCAAAGAAGCTATGGGATTGACGCCTGTGCAGTATCACCAGCAACTGCGGCTTGAGTTAGCCGCGCATCTCTTACAAAACCCAGAATTGACTGTCGAGGATGTAGCGCTGAAATGCGGCTTTAAAGACGTTCGTCACTTTCGTCGCTTATGGAGCCGCGCATACGGTGCGCCGCCATCTGTCCAACGGCGAAGTTAGGCGTACGACTTCAGCACGCACAAGAAACCAAGTATGCTGTGCCGTTTGCGGCATAGCGTGTTTGCCCTGTAGAAATAGGAAGGGTGGTGTTATGAGCAAACGAATCGTTAATCCTGAAGAGCTGTTTGATGGCTCTGCATTCGGTATGTCGCAAGCTGTTGTTGAAACGACAGCCGGACTCGTTTTTGTGTCGGGTCAAGTCGATTGGAATCATCAACACGAAATTTCCGAATCGTCTGTTGAGGGTCAGTTGCAAAAGGCGTTTGAGAATCTCAGTATTGCCCTGGCAGCGGCTGGTTCGTCAATCGATAAATTGCTGCATGTTCGTGTCTATGTTCGTGGTGAATTGGGCGAATATTCAAGTACAGCCGGACCTATTCTCGCTCGCTTTTTAGGCGAATCTCGCCCGGCACTGACTGTTATTGGGGTTGCTTCTCTCGCATCACCAGAAACACTTGTTGAAATAGAGGCCATCGCCAGTGTCAGCTAGACGGCGAATAGTAGCTTGTCGCTTATAGCGTAGTATGATCGCTGATTATCTTACCGAGATTGGAGCGTTTTATGATCCCTGTGCTTCATTGTTTGAGGCTAGTTTTCCAAGCGCTCCAATCTATCAACTATACCAGACTGGACATTTTCTATATGAGGATTAGCCAGACGCTATTGCCGCGCTGATCGAGCAGTTCACACAACATAACTGAAGACATAGCATGCCGTTGCAAAATCGCGTAACTCCCTATTCAAGCATCGAAGCTAACCCTGCGCGTGGCCTGTTGATGGGGAATCGCGGCTGTCTCCACGACGACCAGCGCCAGCTTGTGTCACAGGGGTGGCGGCATCGCGCCTGGATCAGTTCCGTGCTGCACTACGGGCCTCAACGCCGTATGCTGATGCAGCCGCGCCGCTATACCGAATTGTTCTTTCTGGATGAAGCGGTGGCGCCAGCAGCAGGTCATCGACCCTGTGTGCTCTGTCGGCGAGCGGTGTTTGAGAGATTCTGTACGGCTCTGTTCCCCAAGAACCGTGTACGTCGCCACACCTCGACGCAGCGCTGCATGCGGAACGTGTGGCCCGCATTCGTGGCAGGTGTGCTGGAATGATGCGCCTGGCAACCTACCCGATGGAAGTATGGTCGTTCTGCCGAACGAACCTGGTCAGGCATGGCTCAAACACAAGGGTTATCTTCTACAATGGCCCCACGCAGGTTACGCGCATGCTATCGCCGCGTCCGAGCGAAAAACAGTTGAGGTGTCGACTCCGCCGACCACGCAGCATGCACTGGCTTCAGGTTATCAACCGCTTCTGCATCAGAGCATTGCGAAGGCGCCTCCCCTAATCCGATGATAGAGTCAGAGTAGTATTCACTGCCATGCTCAGGGCAGGGGTATCCGATTCATCGTCGCTGTTTCAGACTTGGCAGGTCTTGGGGAAAGCTTTTCAAAACACTCTTCCAAGGCCTGTCAGATTTTATTTGCAAGGTATTAGTCCTAGTCTAACCCCGCCTCGCCATAATATTATGTCAAATTGATTCCTCAGCTACTTGGCCCAGGTCAAGCGCCCGTCGGCGAGGGCCGGTTTGAAGATCGCAATCGTCGTCGCCACGCCATCGGCCAGCGTAGTCTGCGGAACCTGGCCCAGCACAGCGGCTACTGGGGTTATGTCGAGAACCTCGGGGAAGGGCAAAGTCGTATCATCGCAGCTCAGGCGACCGCGCATCGCGGGCTCGGCTTCTTCAATCGCGGCAATAATCTCGCGCATATGTAACACGCTGCCGCGCAAGTTCAGCACAACGGCTCCGGCGAACGATGTCCGCGCGGACTGGATGAACGCTTTCGCCACATCATCGACAAATTGAAAATCGCCCCGCCCGCCAAAAGGAATATGAAAGGGCTGCCCCACCGCTGCAGCCAGCATCGCCTTCGTGGGGCTCGACGTCAGCCCCTGGTCGCGCCCTGGCCCGTACACCGTATAGGGGCGCAAACAAATGCTGCTGATGCCATCGTCTTGCCAGTAGATGCGCGCCGTACCCTCGTTGGCCTGCTTATAGACGCCATAGTGGGTACGGGGGAGCAGCGGCGCATCGTGGGAGGGAAGGCCTTCTGGATAGTCTTCGCTCGATCCATACACAGCCACGCTGCTGGCATAGACCATGTGGCGCAGCCCCTGCCGTTTGGCGGCCTCGAATACATTGACCGTACCAACGACATTGACCCGCGCGCCCAGCGATGGATCGGCTTTACAGAACGGCACCTGGAGCGCCGCCAGGTGAATGATCCGGGTCGCACCGCTCTCGGCCAGAACGCGCTCGACCGTGGGCAAGTCGGCGATATCACCGGTGACAAAGCGCACCTGGGCAATCTCGTCGGCGCTCATGATCAACCGCATCCGGTGGGCGTCACCGGCCAGATCCAGCACCGTCGTCGGCACACCCTCCTGGATGAGATTGCGCACCACCCAAGCCCCAATACAACCCATCGCTCCAGTGACCAGAAAATGTTCGTTTGTCATAGCATCATGTTTCGTTCTTTCGCTGAATATTGGGTAGAATCTTAGCAGTCTTACGGATCTTGTCAACTGGAGGCGGATGCATGATCGCAAAAAAGCTGTATAGTATGCTCTGGGTGAGACAACAGCGTACCACCTGGAGCAACAACGATGATTGACCACGACCGCATTTTCAAGGA
>JAKSDJ010000173.1 GCA_022360155.1 Chloroflexales bacterium
GATGTGGCGTTGATCAATAACCTGCTCTCGGCAATATAACTCTTCAGGTCGGGGTCACCGAGGGCTAGGGCAATCAAACGAGCGGGCGGGCCGCCACGAATGTGAAAGCCTAGTTCATCGGTGGTGGCGATGAGCACGTCGGCGAGCAATTCCTCGGCTCGCTCTAGGGTGCGGTTGGCGACTACAAGTTGGGCCACACCGGCGTTGACCAGGGCATAGGCGGCGGCGCGAGCGGCGCCACTGGCGCCCAAGAGGACGACCGGCTGTCCCTCTGGTTCAAAACCGCCTGCCTCGCGCAGATCCCCCAGCAGCGCTGGAGCATCGGTATTGGCTCCAATCAGGGCATTCTCGGGAAGGTCGGGGAAGGTCGCTTGGCGGTGCGACGTATGGAGAGCAGACTGCTGCGTATTCTTGTAGATGGTGTTGACGGCGCCGATCTGTATCGCTTCATTCTCTAATGCGTCGAGAAAGGGGATGACTGCGGTCTTGTGCGGGAGCGTGACATTCGCTCCAAGCACTACTGGATCGCGTAACGATGCGATCCGTTCTGCTAGGGCGGCGGCGGGCGTTGACCATAGTTCGTAGCGCATGTCAAGCCCAAGATGAGCAAAGGCCGCGTTGTGCATAGCGGGTGAACGGCTATGGTTGACCGGATCGCCAATCAGTCCTGCTCGTTGTTGCATAGCTATCTGTTGGTATTGTGCAATGCGTTGTATGTTGCGTGCGCTGTTTAGACTACACTGCATTCTTGCGTTGGTTGGGTTAGATGAAGCAGCGCAGATTCTAGTTGCAAGCTAAGAATTCGGCTTCGTAGATTTGGAACTCAGCGAAGGTAGTCGCAAAGTTGTGCGAACCGTCTTTGGCGCAATCAGCGACAAAGTAGAGATAGTTGGCGCTCTCATCGGGTTGCGCGGCGGCACGCAGTGCGGCAAGACCAGGATTGCTGATCGGGCCAGGCGGCAACCCAACCTGCTCGCGGGTATTGTAGGGACTCGCGATTTGCAAATCATCAATGGTCAGATCTTTTCGCCACCAGGTCTGTTCGGCAAGGCTGTACCCCAGAGCATATTGCACTGTTGCATCGGCCTGAAGCTTGCCGCCGCCCGTCTCGTCGGCATTCTCTGGCTTGAGCCGGTTCCAAAACACCGCTGCAATTTGCGGCATCTCTTCAACCAAGGCGGCTTCGCGTTGAACAACTGAGGCCATGGTCACGATTTGGTGAACATTTACGTCCGCCACCCGCACATCCCGTTCGATCAAGCTATATTGTTGGTTGAAGTTGTCGAGCATCAGTGTAATAACTTCGGTGACGCTCGCAGTAGCGGCAATACGATAGGTGTCCGGGAAGAGATAGCCTTCCAGCGAGGCGTCGGTTGGCAGACTGTTGAGCAGAAAATACTGATCTTTGAACGCTGAGCTGTTGCGCGCTGTCACCAGGAACTCTTCCGCATCGACAACACCGGTTTCGCCGATCCGCTCAGCGATCTCTGCCAGCCGCAGCCCCTCGGGGATCGTCACCTGAATCTCCTCAACACGGCTGTTTTGCAGCGCTACAAGCATGTCGCTCATTGTCATTGTCGGACTCAGGACATAACGCCCTGCCTGGAGTTGGCCGTCGAGGTCTTTCAAGCGAACCAGCGCGATGAAAAAGACTGGTTGACGAATCAGATCGGCGGCGCGAAGTTTGGTGGCAATAGTACTCGTTGTATCGCCCGGATCGATAGTGATCTCGACGGGTTGGCCTGCAGCGGCAGCAGGGGAGATTATCTCGTTGAGCACAATGTAGCCGGAGCAGGCCACAACAAGAGCAATAAGAGCTATTCCCAACATCAACGCGCGCAGATGTCGCATCGAAATGTTCCTCCTCATGAATCCCTGTCGCCAATTATAGCACGAGAATACAATACACAGACTATTTTCCCGTATAGTAGGTATAATAGCGTAAAATACGACCGATGCTGCAAAAGCTGTCGTGTCGGTTTGGCGTCTCATGGGAAACTGGGTGTATACACGATACATTCCACCGAGGTCATTATGCCCAATCTTAGCGATGAAATCTCTTTCTGGCGCAAGCTTCTGGCTCGCTTTTGGTATGTATGGGGTCTAAGCCTCTGCTACAACGGTCACCGTATGGCTGAACGCGCGTTGTACGAAAATGGCGTACGCGCCTTCGCGCGGGCGGCGCGGCTATGGCCAAGCTATGCTCGCGCCTATTATCGTAGCGGGCTGATTCGTGGGCGTGAGTTAGGACAGTACTCAGCGGCTCTCTCCGATCTGGCACAAGCAATTGCGCTCCAACCAGATTGGCCTGACCCGTATTTGCAACGTGGTCTGTTTCATCGCTTCAACGGCGCGCCATCCGCTGCTATCGCCGATCTGCAACGCTATATTGACTTGGGCGGTGAAGGGTACTGGCGGGGCGAGGCTGAGCGGCAGATTAGCATGTTGCGTGCTGAAATAGACGAGGAATTGAGGCCGACTCAATCTTTGTAGTGCGAAGAAGCGAACGGCAAGTTAATCTTCGAACACCTCCTTGATCAACGTATCGGCTTGTTCGATCTCGATAGGTTGGGTAGCCAGCACGCTGCGCGCTAGATTTGGCCAATCAGGATTCAGACGTAAGGTCTCTTCGAGCATCACCAGATCCACACTGCCATCACGGACCGCGCTGTCGGCGACATAGGGGTCGCCCATCGCGCCAGCGCCAATGATTGGCACATCGGGAACGACGCGCTTGATGCTCTCGGCCAGCGGCATACACCAGCCCGGGAAGCGGGCAACGGGCACATCGGGGCGACAGTCCGCTGCAACATCAATCAACCGAGCGCCCGCGGCGACGACCCGCTTGGCGATGACACGGGCATCATGGAGGCTCATACCGCCCGGTGCAAACTCCTCGGCCAGCAAACGAACCCCGACCAGTAGCCGCTCTCCCAGCCAGGTTCGCACTCCCTCGATAATCTCTAAGGGCAAGCGTAGACGCCCATGAATATCGCCTCCATAGGCATCGAAACGCTGATTGAGAAGGGGTGATGCCAACGTATGCAACACGCCGCCGTCAGCAACCGAGAACATCACGCCATCGCTCTCAATGGCCAGGGCGCGCCAGGCGGCGCTAATAAACTCTTCGACAAGCAGTGCAAACTCTTGCGCATTGCGACATGCAGCGTCCGCCGGTTCGTCAAGCGTAATCATCAGCCGTGCGCCGCTTGCATGGATCTCCTTGACCAGTTGATGAAATTGGGGAACGAAAGCATCCGAATATAGTCCGATATGGGCGCGTGTATTTTCGGGTGATGGCGGGATAACTCGCACTGCCTCAGTTATGATCAATCCGACGCCGCGACGGGCTCGCCGCAGGTAGTAGCGCCTGAGATCATCGTTGATAAAGCCGTCTGATGAAGCAAGGCCGCTCACTGACGGACCCATCACGATGCGATTTGGCAGCTTTATACGGTCAATTGGCAGAGGACTAAACAGATGGGCCATAGTCTGCCGACTTTGATAAGCTGTCCAGTAACGAAAGTACACGGCTGGAGCGACTGGAGTGAAATTGATAGTCTTCAGCGCAATTTACCATTATAGGACGACGTACTAACTTGCGCAAGATGCGCTACATAGTACGATGGTACATTTAGCGCCTGTCCACTGGTAGTGCAAGTGCAAATCTACACAGCAGCGCGAGCATGATGCCCTCCAAACTCGATCGGAACAAAGCGGAAAGCGAGTGGAGGAGCGCTTTACCCCACTCGCTTTATCAAACGGCGTTGTGAACTCCTAGTTTGGCCAATAGTGCAGACCGACGCCAAAATCCGCTGAACCGGCTGGCTCGCCGGGATTGGCGATGTAGACGCCATTTGAGTAGGTCTGGATTCGGAAGACTATCTCGTTGCCACAGCACTGGCGGGTGTCCCAGGCGTTGTTTGTGCTGATGTATTGCCGGACAGCGCCCGGTGTACCTGCATCGACCAGGTTGCCATAGGCGTCGGTATAAATATCTGGGGATCCACTGTTGTTGTTGACATACTGGCCAGGGTGAATCACACCGCGCTTGTTGCCCGACCATTGGGTGTTGGCCGAGGTGCAATCTTCTTCAGGTGAGCGAAACTCACACATGAAACGGAGTTCTTCGAGGTTATTCAAGTTGACAATTGTTGTGGCATTGTCGATATCGAATTTTGGCGTCGCTATAAAGAGTCCGCCAATATCAATCGCGGCTGTCCAGGTTTCGTATGGTGTTTCTAGGACGCAGTCGGTCGTTGGTATTTGGCGGCGCTGCATGCTATCCG
Source organism: Chloroflexales bacterium (assembly GCA_022360155.1). Lineage (GTDB taxonomy): Bacteria > Chloroflexota > Chloroflexia > Chloroflexales > Chloroflexaceae > JAKSDJ01. The sequence goes on from JAKSDJ010000173.1 coordinate 4,290, forward strand.
GGTAAAACGTGCCGGCGCCGGTGCCAGGGATCGCCTCGCCTGTTCGGCAGTTTGGTCTGGCGTAGCCGAAGTCCGCCATCAGGTGCAGGTCGGCTAGCGGTTCACCGCTCGTTGTGCTGATGTGCCAATCCAGACCATGGAATTGGACCATCGCGCGGAGCGGGCTGCCTGTACCCTGGTGCAGGGTTATCATCCAGGCGCGACCGTTAAGATCGTCGTTGGTGACATAGACCTTGAAGCCGACGTGTGGCTCATTCATACCAGCCTGTGCTCCGATATAGCCAAAGGCCGGCATGCCGCTTGATGCAAACCCAACGTATGAGCGTGGATCAGAGCCGTGTTCGTGGTCGAAATAGCATCCATACTCAGGATCAACCGGCGGATGCCAGGTCGGGTACGTTCTGCCGTCCGGGCCGGTGGTTACGTGGCGATCATGCACCCAGGCTGGACACTCCGCACCTTGTACCGGCGGATCGAC
>JAKSDJ010000673.1 GCA_022360155.1 Chloroflexales bacterium
AAGGAGGAAGCGATGCAACGCAGATCAGGACTCTGTCTGACAGCCGTGATGCTAGCGATAAGCGCTTGCGGCGTGACCGAGCCAAGCCGTTCCGAATGTATCACGCCAATCGCCCAAACCACTTCCCCGGCGCCCACTGTTCCCTTTCCCTCGCCTGTCACAATGGCACAGCCGCTCGATCCAGCGGCGCCGGATTCAACCCTGTCCTCGCCCGCACCGACAGAAGCGCCGCTCGATCCAGCGGCGTTCACCGCTACCCCAGCCTCGCTCGTCCCAATCTCAGAACCGTTCGACCCAGCGACGCCAGAGCCCACCGCTATCATGTTCACGTCCACCCCGACGGCGCAACTCGATCCATCAGCGCCAACGATGATCCCCTATGATATGCTGAAAACAACCGCCATCGCGCGTGCTACTGCTATGCCTTTTCCCACGGCTGAACCGGCCACAGTACAATCTGGACGCCCCGCCTTTGCAACGGTTCGGCGCGATCAGCTTTCCCTACAAGTACAACTCGCTCAAGACGCCTATCTAGCAGGCGAGGGCGGACAGGCTGAGTTGACGCTGCACAACGACAGCGCAGAAACGCTTTTCGTCTCTGACTACGGGGTGACCCTGCTGGATGAGCAGGGCCAGCAACCCAAGCTCTGGCCTTGGGCGCCAAGCATTTGGCCAGGTCGAGAAAGACCACGCTTGCAAGAGCTGGCGCCCGGAGGAACCATTACTGCAACGCTAACCTTCCAGGTTCCACCCCAGGAGCAGGCGATTGGTCACGACTATGTCCTCTGGACCTCGACCCGCTTCAGTCGGGCAATACCTGGCGGTGATCACGGCGCCGACAATCTGTGGATGGACCTGGAAGCTGGGCCAATACCACTGCAGGTATCTCCGCCGATGGCCGCCCAGCAATTGCATGCCACCCTCGAAGTGGACCAGACGGGCTGGCGCTTACACATCGTTGACTCCAACGGACAAACGCCTCCAAGTCCGTTATGGGGCGAGTTCGAGGCGACTTCATACGGCAGCAGCTCAAGTGGCCTGCTGCGTGACAATGGCGCAGGTATCTGGCGGGAGGCCTGGTCCGAGCATATGCTGCAGAGCGGCAGCACGATTAGTGTACGGGCGTGGGTTGCCGCACCAGGTTATGTCACTGTGGCAGCCAGCCAAGAACTGCCCGGCTGTGAGGAAGCCAACCCCGGATTTGGCGCTCCAGTGCCAACGATTGGACTGGCGCCAACGATTGGACTGGCGCCAGCAACTGAGTAGGCTGCCGCCCGAACAGAGCAAGCAGAGCTTTATATCACGTGGTATTATGCAATGCACATGCGCTCAATGCGCGAGGAGGCGCAAAAGCGAGGAAATGAGGTGCGATCACCGCCGTACAACTCGATGCAAGTTGCAGGGAAAGTGAAAACGATACAACGCATACCCCAATGAGAATCACAACCGAAAAGCGGTGCAGCGGTTGAAGATCAAGACTCGCACCTCATGCCTGCTACAATTGACACGCTTGACTGATTGCAAGGATATGACAGCCTATGCTCCAACTTTTCAACTTTGTCCTCGTCCAGATGATCATTGCTGCGATGGCTGCTTACGTAGCCGCCTCCGCCTGGAGCTACCGCCCAGTTCGCCTCTTCGTCCTGTTTGCGATCAACACCGAAGTCATCTTATTCCCGTGCTTCCCAAGGTGATTGTGATACCCATATCGGTGAATTCAGCAACGAACACACTCAGGATTTCGTACAAATCTTGCTGGGCGGTATCGAACGCGAGCACGCCACCACGGCGATTCTGGATGTCACCGGCGTCACTATGCTCGACAACGCCGGAGCACAGGGATTCGCCATGGGGATGAACAGCGCCCACTTGCTTGGCGCCCACTGCATCCTGGTAGGTATTCGCCCTGAGGTCGCCCAGTCGCTGGTCGCACTTGGACTCTCCTTTGATCAGATCAGCACAGCGCCGACCTTACAGGTGGCAGTTCAACAACATCTGGGGCTACACCAGCAGAACCAGCACAACAATTATCACAAGTTTTCCACAAGCTGAAAGGCGTAGACAGGAGTGGTGTGCAGATTAGCCATCAACTGTAATGATCGTCATTGTGCTCATACCAAAGACATCGATCACCTTCACACAGATTTGGTATTTCCCCGCCTCAGGGCATTCCCAGCCGATGTCGGTGCGTACTTTGAGCGAGCGATCTTTGCGGGTGCGGAAATCCTGCCAGTGATGTTCAAAGGATTTGCCTTCGCGCCAGGCGAAATCAACCGCCCAAAAGTCGATGAAGTCGAAGGGCGACCTGGCCGCTCGCTCGCGTAGGGTGTTCAGTTCCTTCTCCGGCGCTTCGGCGAGGGCGGGAGCAAAGCGGACCAGTTCGACATCGACTTTGCCATCCATTGTCATCGCCCGCGCCTCCAGGTAGCCCGCCTCGAAGAATCGAACCGCGTCGCAATTTGGCTCCATAATCTCGCGCGGGATATATTTGAGTCGGATGCGCAGCCCAGTCTCAGCCTCGATCTCCTGCTTCTTGAGCTCCAATGCCAGCTCGAACTCCCAGGCCAAACAGTGCAACTCGCGCCCACCCGCCGCGCGGGCCGCTTTCGCGGCGGCCCGCAGTTCATCGAAGGTGAAGACTGCGTCGATTTGACCAACGTGAACGAACGCACTGCCGCGTGTGCCGTGCATCCCCCCCCCTTGCATCCCCCCACATACGGGGGGACCGAGGGGGGTTGCTTTGTAGAAGTGCAGCACTAGGTTACGATATTCGACAGCGTCGCCCTTGAGCCGATCGAGCTGCCACCACTGACGCTCATAGTGTTCGAGGTTATACACATCAAACGAGCGGCAGAACTGGCTGGCTTGGCGCAACTCACGCTGCACTCCGATCAGCCGCTTGCGCGTGGTGTGAATGGCGTAGCGCCCCAGATCCACGCCGATCCAGCGGCGGCCCAGCTTTTCGGCGACGGCGAGGGTGGTGCCGGAGCCGCAGTTGTGGACAGCGCAGACCTCCGTGATGTACGAGTGCGCGTCTTCGACCTCCAGATCGAATACTTTCTCATTCACCACAGCTTGCGTTTCAACAGATGTCAGACGCATAGCTCCGCGTTCTACGCCAAAAAAGACCATATCGCCGGGGCGAAGATCGGTGGCTTGCACCCATTGCGCTTCGTCTACGGATGCGTTACACAGGAGACTCTGTTGCCAAATAGCGTCCACAATTACGTCGAGATTCTGAAAGACATCGGTGTTGGTGAAGCGCAGCACATCAAGACTAAGCGAGTGCATATAATGATCATGTTGTTCATCATGCACTTGTGCGTCGGTTGTAACATGGGTATCGCCATCCAGTTCCTCAACCCGGTTTGCCTCTCGGCTATAAAAATCGGCGATGTACGGACTGACGGGATGCTGGCGACGGAATTTGCAGCCTAGTTGCTCGCGGTATAGTCTACCCCACAGCATTTGTTCCGCCGGCGTCTGGTTGAGGCGCAGTTCACGCCCACGTTGGAAGTGGTGCGGCGGCACGGCGCTCCAACCGCCATTGCCGCCCATACTCCGCGGACGCAGCTTTGTCAGCACGCGGTGATCGGCGGTGAGCCAGAGGGTTGTTGCGCTCGCAGCGTGGCGCAGACCGATCATTTGGCCGCTATACGCTCTGCTACAGGTGCGGAGCACCCGGTGCGGCCGCCCATCGTGGGCGATCACGTGATCGCCGGGTTGGATGCACTCGATGGGGCGGAGCGCCGGACGGCTCCCCGCTACTCCCCCCGCACCGTCGTTGCCCCCCGCTACTCCTCCCGCTTGCGGGAGGAGGTTGGGCGTTGTATGCGATGAATAATCAGTGCTTTCATTACCCGCACCATCCACGCTGCCCGCACCCTTCCCGCCAGCAAGGAGGGCTGGGGAGGGGCACACCACACCAGTCCCCCGCCGTACGCAAAAACAATCCGCCACCAGATCCCCCGGCTGGGTGAAATGCTCAACAATCCGCGCTAACAGGCTTTCGCTCTTCTCTGTGTTATAACCGCTGGAAAACGCATAGGCCGAGAAATCCATCCAGACCGTATCGACAAACTTACTCTCAAGTGGCGGCACCCAATGCTCAATTTTGTTGGTCGGTGATCGACGAATAAACTCAAGCTCTTGTCTAGTTTCCCGCCAATAAGCGAAGAGGCTCGTGCCCTGTGGTTGGGCAGTACGGGTATAGTGCATATAATTCTCGACCGCCTGCATCGCGCGCTCCTGCCGCCATTTCCACTGCCCGGCAGAGGGCGTGATACCAAGCAGCTCGTAGCGCATCGTGGGGCGATCAGCAGTACTCCAGAAATCTTTCCAGTATCCTTCCGGATGCTTCGGCTCTTGAGCGGTCAGCAGCGGCGCAAAACTCGCACTGGGATCTACGGTGTACCAGAAGATGAGGTCGTAAGCCTCGGGCAGCGATTTGATCGTCGCGAATTGGCGCTGCAAGTTCTTGGTGACACGTTTGACGACAATCTGGTTGCGCCGGTTGGACAGGCCGAAGATCTCGTCGGCGATGGCGCTGAGGTAGGCGGCCATACCAGTGCCAACGTGCAGAAACAGACTCCCTCGCTCGCTCAACAATTCGCGCAGCAGCGATAGCCGCTCGTACATCATATGCGGGTAGGAGTCAACGCCTTTCCCCCAAATATCGCGGTAGGCGACCGCTTCGAGGCTTGGCTGCTCTTTCGCGACCACCTCGCCGCTGTCGCCGATTGGCACTTGCATGGTAAAATCCACGCCCACATCGAAGGGCGGGTCGATGTAGATCAGATCGACTTGGCCGCGAAATTGCTCAAGCAACGCAGCCAGGGCAAGTTTGTTGTCGCCCCAGATCAGCATATTGCGAAAGTCGTCGCGGTGCGCTTGCGAGAACGAAATCACCGCATCGACCGACTCGGTGCGCTGAAGCAGGATGGGCAGAGAGGGCAACTTGACCGAGCGGCGCTTGCCGTACTCGTCGTACTTGCCCTCCCACACCAACTCAGTCTTCAGGCGCGCGAGCGGATGCGGATCAGCCGAGCCACCAGCAGGTTCATCCTTTGGCGTGCTGTTCTGCTGCGGTGAGGTGTCGCTGTGTTCGGTCATCGGGCAACACTTTTCGTCTTGGATTGAGCATTCCGCATACGTGCGAACCCCTCATCATCTGCAATGGAACACTGATACCGCAGATGGTTAAGAATGGAGAATTGACAATTGACAATTGAGAATGTGCGGCGGTAACGCGCCAAACCCTGTCCTGAGCCCTTCGGAAGCTTGTCCTGAG
>JAKSDJ010000728.1 GCA_022360155.1 Chloroflexales bacterium
AGTCGGGCTATGGGCGTATTCATGGCAAAGAGGGCTTAATGCAATTCACCCGACCCTACGCTTATATGCTGGGCCAACCGCCTCTGGATTGGGATGTGGCGACGGTGTTGCGCAAACCGGGTTATTATCACGCGGCTACGGCGATCACCCGTTTGGCTTTCGGCGTCACATTGCGTCAACGATTACAAGGGTTTAGAGATGCATTCAAGCTGCTAAGAAAACCGCCTGATCAGCATGGCCAGGCTGTTAATATTGGCGCGGCTGGGGCTGTCGGGGTCGTCGGGGCGTTGCTTATCGCCTGGAAGCGACAGGCGGGACAGCGACGTTAAAGGTTTTGCAGAGCAGCCAAATAAAGACAGAGACCAGAGCCAGGAAATGCACCTTCCTGGCTCTGGTCTTCAACTGTCGCATAAAGCGTTGGCGCGTGAATTCGGTTCCACCCCGCGCTTATGCACTCTTCGGCTCGCAGTTGTGCATCTGCTCGACGAGGAACTCGCGCAGCGCGCGCGCTGCTGGCGATGCAACCCGGTCGCCGCGCCAGACGAGCCCGAGCGAACGAGTAAGCGACTGATTACTGACCTGTAGAACGCCCAAATCATTATTGCCCTGCACGGCTAGGCGTGGCACCAGGGCAATCCCAACCCCAGCAGCGACTAGCCGCAACAATGTGTCCATCTCGCCGCCCTCCAGTACAACCCGTGGTGTGAAGCTCGCCTGCTTGCATGCAGCTAGCATGGCTTCACGTAATTCGTAATTTTCTGGCGAGAGCACCCATCCTTCGGTTTGCAGATCTTCGAGTGTGATGTTGTCACAGCCACGTAGGGGATGATTACTTCCAACCACAATAACCAGTTCCTCGGTGAATAGGGGGGTGACTGTCAACGCATCATCCTCGACAGGGAGTGTAACGACTGCAACATCGACCAATCCGGTTTCGAGAAGGTCGAGTAATGTTTGCACCCCAGCTTCATGCAAGCGAAGCTCGATGCCGGGATAGCGTTGGTTGAACATTGCGAGCGCTTGGGGCAGCAGTTGGGTTCCTACTGTAGGAGGCGTACCTACAGTGGCTCGTCCACGCCGCAGCCCGACCCGCTCAGCCATTTCGGCGCGCGCCGCCTCTACTTGCGATAGTACGGTGCGTGCGTGTGGAAGCAGCGCCTCTCCGGCCTCGGTGAGGCGCACGTTGCGGCCGACCCGATCAAACAGCGCTACGCCAAGTTCATGTTCTAGCTGGCTAATCTGCTTGCTTAAGGCTGGTTGAGCGATATGGAGTTCGGCAGCGGCCCGCGTGACATGCGAATGGCGGGCAACTGCCTCGAAGTAGCGCAGGTGGCGTAGCTCCATCTCTCCTCCTTACCTTACGATCTTGGGACAAGAGTGATGACAAAAGTATACCAGATCGAGGGCTAATTTGAGTTCATGTATTGCTAAAAGATATGATTTCCTGGGATTCAGAGGTGCTGGAGTTGAGAATTGGTTGGGCGTCGCAATGTTAGCTGATCCAATCCAGGAATTGGTACCACGCCCCTACAAGCGGCAAGAACCAGGTTCGCCCATTGTATAGGCCTAGCGGAGCGTTGGGGATTGGTACTGTGGAAAAGGGATTATCGCTTGGCGTTCCGGCGATTTGTCGGGCCATCAAGGTTCCTAAATAGGTCGCAAGTGCTACGCCGTGGCCGGCATAGCCCAAGGCATAGAACATCCCGTCTATCTGACCGGTGTGGGGCATCTGGTCAAAGGTTACGTCGAGAACGCCGCCCCAGGCATAATCGATGCGGGTATTGTGTAACTGGGGAAAAACTCTCAGCATCCCTCGCCGGAGTATTGCCGCGCTCTGGCGCAACGTGGCAGGCGTTTCAGGCAGGAATCCGGCCCTTCCGCCGAAGAGCAAACGTTGATCGGGAGTGAGCCGGAAGTAGTAGAGCAAGTGTTTGCTGTCGAAGAACATGCGATTGCGTGGGCTAAGTTCTTGGGCCAGCGAGTCGGTCAGTACTTCTGTGGCAATGCTATACGAGCCGAGCGGCACGATCCTGCGCTGCAAGAGGGGTGTTGCTGATCCTGTATAGCCGCCCGTTGCAATAAAAACAGCTTTGGCGCGCAGCACGCCGCGTGAGGTGTTTATATAAAAAAAGCCGTTTTGGCGCTCGATATGTTGCACCGTAGCGCGATTGCAAAGATAGGCGTCGGCCTTGTGCGCCGCACGGATCAGGCCGGCCACATAACGCGCCGGATCAATCCTGGCGCTTATGGGATCAACTAGCCCGCCATAAAAAGCCTGCGACCCGATTTCATCGCACAGATCAGCGCCTGAGCGCCAGGACACAGTGTGATCAAATGCTCGTCCGAGCAGATCAGCATCGCGCTTGATCATGGTGATATGAGATGGTTTTGCTGCTAGGTAGAGATGGCCGGAACGGGCGAAGTCACAAGCAATCGCCTCGTCCTGTACAATTTGCTCGACACAATCGATTGCTGCAAGCGAGGCTGCAAAGAATCGCCGCGCCAACTCCATCCCGTACTTGTTTGTCAATGTCTGTACGTCGAGCTTTAAGCCGGTTAGCACCATTCCGCCATTACGCGAACTGGCTCCCCATCCGCAGTAGCGCGCTTCGAGCACTGCGACCGAGATGTGTTGCCGTGCAAGTTCGCGGGCTGCGGCCAAACCTGTCAAACCGCCGCCAATAATAACGACTTCTACCTCGTCGGGGATAGCATAGAGGGCGTTGGGAAACGTAATGCCATCAATCCAGAGAGGAGTTTTTTTCAGTGTCATGTTTATCTAATCCCTACGTTATACACTTCCATATGAATTATCGTATTCGATCAACACCTGCTGTCAACCGCCCTAGACAGGCTCAATGTTGCGAAGAAACTGATTTGAGATGTTTTATTGCGCTCTTCAGAAACCCGCCTTTATTGAGAACATATGTTTCTTGTGGCGCCGCCGGCCAATAGGCCATTTCATACTCGACATGATAGGCTGGATCTCTTGGAAGGAACGTTATTACTGATGGGTCGAGTGCGAAATGTCATGGATGATCTATAACATAAACTGTAAAATATAGGCATGGCGTTCATGTTTTACACATTGCGCAACGTACTATATGCAACGTTGTTGCGCCGTCATCTTAGTCATGCTATAATCACACGCTGTTATAGTCCATTGTGCGCTTTATTTGAGCTCTTTTCTGCTCCGCCGCATACACGGTAAACGCGCAGCCGTGAAAGTACCACAAGTACGGCAGTTTGACGAGCGGGGCAATACCACAGGAGGATTGTGTGCGCGAACGTCGTCGAGATTATGAGATGATGATTGTCATTAGCCCACTGCATGCCGATGAAGAGAGTGTAATGGCGATTGTCGATCGTTTGAAGCAAACGATCACGGATCAAGGAGGCGAGCTGACAGATCTTAATTATAGCTCACCATGGGGCCGACGCAAACTCGCCTATCCTATCCGCGAATATGCTGGCGGTGAGGCGAGCCGGCGCAATTTTACAGAAGGTTTTTATGTGTTGATGCATTTTACTCTGGCATCAATGAAAGTTCTTGAGCTTGAACGAACAATCAAACTAACCGACCCTATCCTTCGCCACATGATTACGCTGGTCGAGCGGCGCAAGCATTTGTCCCGCGACGAAAGCGCTGCCGAGATGGCAGGCGAAACCCATGATGACAGTGAAGAAAAGGAGAAAGAGGAGGAGTTGGTCGAGGAAAGCGATGACTAAATTCACCGTCTACGCTCTATTGATTTCCAAGCCATACACCCTTTAGTTATCGTATATTTGCTTTTGTGTACATCATCGGGTCGCTGCTCCGACCCCCTTGACGACGATACGAGACTGGTGCTCTGATATTAGTGCAGTCTGATGAAATGAGGATGGGCAATGGCGAAAGATTTGAACAAAGTGATGATAATTGGCCGTCTAGGTACTGACCCTGAATTACGCTATACGCCAAGCGGCAGTCCGGTGACGACCTTTCGTGTGGCCTCTAGCCGCCAGTGGAAAGACAGCAACGGCGAATCACGCGAGGAGACCGAGTGGTTCAGTGTGGTAACCTGGAATAAACTGGCGGAAATCTGTAACCAGTACCTTTCGAAAGGCTCGCGCGTGTATCTCGAAGGCCGGTTGCAAACTCGCTCCTGGGAAGATACGCAGAGCGGGCAGATGCGCTATAAGACCGAAGTGGTCGCCAGCGATATGATTATCCTGGAGAGCCGCGCTACTCCGCGTGAAGGCGCTCAGCCGACGGAAGAAGATTATATGCAGCCTCGCGATGTTCCGCGGTCATCATATCGCGGGGGGCCGAGCTATGGCACTCCCGATATTGGTGATGAGGATATTCCTTTTTAGCTGTTGCATGTAGGGTTGCCAAACGAAAAGATTTTGTTTCTTTTCGTTCTTCCATTGCAAAAAGATTACTTTTCGCCGGCAGCTTCCAGATATTCTGGCGGCCTTGCTTGTATGTACGCCTCAATACGAGCAGGTTTTTCTGAAAATGATTTGACATTATACGGCATCCAAGCGCTCGTGTTTCGATATTTACGGTCAGCTAAAGCCCTCGTGCCATCGATAGACAGATTTGGTGGCAAGATAGCTTGTGGCTGACTGTATTTATATAGCAATCTTCTTTGAGTTGTAACGCCGCCTTCCAACGGTCTTTGCACACCACCCTGAAGGGGCGCTGTGTGGGTTTACAATTGGTTTAGGGTTGCTATATGTGGCGATCAGCGTTGTGGTTGTGGTATGCTAACCGCAAAGCAACCAGAAGTATATTGTTTATGAGGGAGGTAGTATAGCCTCTCTAATTTTAGAGTGGAACAATGGCCGACGTATCAAAGAAACCATCGCGAGAGACTCGCTCCAATGCATCAGGCCAGGCGGCGCAAAAACCAGCAGCTTCTCCCCGCGCCTCGCAGCGTAGGCTTTCGAAGAAGCGGCGTGAGGAAAAACGCCAGCGCCAGGTCATCATTGTTACGGCTGTCACCCTTGGTCTGGCCGCCCTGGCTGTTATCACCGGCTTGGTCTATGACCGACTCTGGCTGCCAAGCCGCCCTGTGGCTCAGGTTGGCGATACGGTCTTGACCCGAGGGGACTATTGGCAAGAACAACGTTACGAATACGCCCGCGAGATTGCTCAGAACCTACAACTACTTGCCCTGTTTGGCGGTAATGCGCAGTTTAGCGGTCAGTTCGCTGGTCAGGCGCCTGCGCTTGACCGACAAGTGGCGACAATTCGCTCATCTCCGATCAACGAACCGGTTGTGGAAGCCTGGGAAACAAACCAGTTAACCTTCCAGGGCGCGCAGGATCTAGGTATTGAAGTATCACAGGATGAAGTTAACCAGGCGATTGCTTATGAGCTTGGGAATGTTTTTCTCCCCCCAGAGACTGAACCGCTCACCGTGACCGAAACTGCAACAATCACCGAAATACAAACGCCACGTGCTGGTGATAGTGCAACTGTTGAGCCTGACGAGGCGCCTACCGCTGAAGCGGCTACGCCCACTGCAACCGATGCGCCCACTGCAACGCCAACCACAACGCCGACCGTCACGCCAGGCGGACCAACGCTGACGCCGACTGTGACCGACACCCCAGAACCGACGTTGACCCCGATCCCAACGCCAGAGGCCGCAGAGGCCAGTGAAAATCTGCCGCTGATCATTACCGAGCTGTACAATCGGTATGAGAATGAACTCGATCAGGTTGATCAAAACCCTCACCTATCCGAAGAAGATTTCCGTATAGCGCTCGAAGACCAGTACCGCAAGCAAATCTACGACGAAAAGATCCAAGAACAGCTTGTTCCCGAAGATGCGTTTACCCCGTCGACTGAACCGGATCGGGTTTCGGCGCGCCAAATACTGCTCGCGGTTGACGTGCCGGCGGACGCAACCGATGAAGAGCGTAATGAAGCCTTCGCTGATCTGTTGTCAGAAGCTGAAGCGCTTGTCGAAGAGCTGCGTGATGGTGCAGACTTCGTTGAAGCTGTCGCAGAGCGTTCCGACGATCCAGGTTCACTGGAGCAAGCGGGCAGCGTTGGTTCCTTCGACCAAGAGGGTATTTCTGATACAGGTGCAATCTACGACCCGGCTTTTGTCGAAGCGGCGTTTGCACTTGATGTTGACGAAATCAGTGATCCGGTGCGGACGCAGTTCGGGTGGCACATTATTCAGGTGACCGACCGACAAATCATCGAGGACGATGTGCAGTTGCGCGAGGCTCGAACGGAGGCGCTCAATGACTGGCTGGAAGAGCAGCGCACGAATAGTCAGATCCGACGTTTCCCTGCCTTGACGCCCACGCCGGACACACCGACAACTGAAACGGCGCCCACGCCAACGCCGATCTACTTACCAGGGCCGCCGACACCGGCGCCGACACCGATGGTTGAGCCAACTCCTGAAATTGACCTGCCAGAGGAACCCATAACCGATA